>MTBT01000027.1:842-12121 GCA_002282935.1 Microcystis sp. LSC13-02
CCCGGGTCGCGTCAACCCCATTGACGCGACCATTCTAAAAAGGTGGCGTGGTGAGGAATCGCCGTCCGTTTTACGGCGGCGAGGATGTCAAAAAAATATCTGCCGTCGCACTCCAGCCCATCGCGGCTGAGTTCCACCGTTATCGAGAAAAATAGTTAAATCCCGTCAAATTCTCCTAAAACTTTCACTTCTGGTTCTAACCACAAAGACCAGCGATCGAACACTTGTTCCTGCACATGACGAATTAAACGCAGAATATCCGACGCTTTTGCCGAACCAATATTCAGGATAAAATTAGCGTGTAATTCTGATACTTGCGCCCCACCAATTTGATAACCTTTTAATCCCATTTCCTCAATTAAAGCCCCGGCAAATTGCGGTTTAGGATTGCGGAAAACACTACCACAACTAGGACGATCATAGGGTTGGGTACTTTTGCGATGGAGTAAATTATGGGTAGTAATTGCCATTATTTCCTTGCGATTATCGGTAGCTTCTAACTGAAATGTGGCTTCGATAACTAAACGTTGATCCCCTTGCAGAGAAGAACTGCGATAACTATAATTTAAATCTTCTTTGCTTAAAGTTTCTAACTGACCATCGGGATTTAATACCAGCGCCCGCACTAATCGATCCGCCACACAGGAAGTATGTGCGCCCGCATTCATCACCACAGCACCCCCCACCGTACCGGGGATACCCACCGCCCATTCTAAGCCCTTCCAGCCCCGTTTTGCCGCTCTCCAAGCTATTTTTGGCAGGGGTTCCCCCGCTGCTGCTGTAATCGTAGCAGTTTCGCCATCAAAACAACTCGATCGCAGATGGCGAGTATTGAGGACAAGTCCGGGTAAACCTCGATCGCTGATTAGTAAATTTGAACCAGCCCCCAAAACAGTCAAGGGCAAATCTTGCGATCGCCACCAAGCGAACACTTCTCTTAATTCCTCTAGATTAATGGGTTCGGCATACCATTGCGCTCTTCCCCCCACCCGGTAGGAAGTGAAATCAGCTAGAGAAACAGAGGTTTTAATCATAGGGTTTTAGGGGGTTGGGGAGCATTTTCAGTGAACAGTAATCAGTAAACAGTGATCAGTAAACAGTAAACAGTGATCAGTGATCAGTAAACAGTGATCAGTGATCAGTAAACAGTGATCAGTAAACAGTAAACAGTGATCAGTGATCAGTAAACAGGTATAAAGATATAGCGCTTTTCACTTTACTGAGGTATCAACAAGTTTTGCCAACAAAGGGTTTAAGCCCCTTGCCCATACCTCATTCTGATGAAAACTGCTATAAAGATAACTAACTAATTAACTTAAAACTTACATCTGATAACTGATAACTGATAACTGATAACTGATAACTGATAACTGATAACTGATAACTGATATGCTAATTGTTCGCAGTAAACAGAGAGCATTTCCGGGATAACTTGATTGAGATTGCCAGCGCCGAGGAACAGAGCTAGATCCCCTGGTTGGAGAATTTCTAGCAGGAATTGACCTAAAGAACTCAATTCGGGGTGATAGTAGGCATTTTTATGGTGTTTTCTCACCTGTTCGGCCACTTGCTGCCCGGTGACGTGATTGATATTCACTTCCCCAGCACTATAAATATCCGTTAACACTACCACATCGGCGGAACTGAAAGCGGAGCCGAATTCCTCTAAAAAGGCAGTGGTGCGACTGTAGCGATGGGGTTGGAAAATAGCGATCGAACGTTGGTACTGTTTGCCTTCTACCTTCAATTTTGCCGCCGCTAAAGTAGCCAACAATTCGCTAGGATGGTGGGCATAATCATCGATAAAAGTAATGCCGTTTGCCTCTCCCTTGTGTTCAAAACGGCGTTTTGCCCCAGCAAAAGTAGCGATCGCATCGGCAATAACGGCAAATTCTAAACCGAGATAACGTCCGATAGCAACCACTGCCAAAGCATTACTAATATTATGTTGCCCGGGGATTTTCACTTCCATTTGTCCCAAATAACTACCTTTTTCCCAGACGGAAGCTTTCATCATTCCCTGTTCATAGATAATCTCGCTGACGGTGTAATCGGCACCTTTTTCGGGATCGAGACTATAACTGATCGTGGGACGGAAATGCTCGGCGATCGTGTCACAATCTAAACAAGCGACTAAAATCTGGCACTGATTAGCGAATTCATGGAAAGTGTCGATAACTTCGCTTAAATTATGGTAATGATCGGGGTGATCTAGCTCAATATTAGTGATTACGCCGATTTTCGGGGCGTGCTTGGTTAAGGAACCATCGGACTCATCGGCCTCAGCTACTAAAAAACGACCTTGACCAAGACGAGCGTTACCTTCCCAAGCGTCCACCTCACCACCGACAATGATCGTGGGGTCTAATCCCGCTTCCAGGAGAACGTAACCGATTAGGCTGCTAGTGGTGGTTTTTCCGTGGGTTCCAGCGACGGCGATACTGTCGTAATCGGCGATTAAAGCCGCTAAAACGTCGCTACGGTGAAAAATTGGGTATCCTAAGTTTCTGGCCGCTTGATATTCCTTGTTATGGTCATTAATCGCCGTGGAGCAGATTACTTGCGGAACTGTTTGGCTACTATTTTGCGGGCCCGGAGAATGAAATAAAGCTAAATTATTTGCCTCTTGACGGTGGAAAATCTGCGCTCCCGCTCCCTGTAGACGTTGGGTGATATGAGTAGGACGTAAATCCGAGCCAGACACAGGTAAATTGCGCTTGGCTAAGATATAAGCGAGGGCTGACATCCCAATACCGCCAATACCGATGAAATGGAAAGGTTGTCCGTTAAAATTAACTTTTTTCACTGTTTTCACTCCTCAAACCCACGATTATATAAGTTTTAAACTCGATCGGTAGTAAAGTCAACTTCATGATAGGAGCATTTGAGCAGAATTCCAAAATGTTGCCCAGTTGCCTTGCAAAATCCTTGACGCAGAATTAAATTTTTTTCTCCCAATTCCTTTTTTTGGGGAGTGGGAAGTGGGATGTAGGGTGTGGGGTGCGGGGTGTGGGGTGTTTTGCCGCAAACCCTATTTAGGCTAATTTTGGCTTTAAATCGCTTTAATAAATTAAATTTGCTCATTTAAACCCGATAAGATTGGTGAGCTAATAAATTATTTTCGATCGGGATCGCAAAGTTCAACCTTTAGGGTATGATTGGGAACATTAATTATTTTTTTATGTATTGCACTAAAACGTAGAGGGCAAGCAGCAGTGATTAGAGTAGCGATCAATGGTTTCGGACGGATTGGACGTAATTTCCTAAGATGTTGGTTAGGACGGACTGATAGTGGCTTGGAGGTAGTGGGGATCAATGATACATCCGATCCCCGAAGTAACGCTCACCTGCTCAAATATGACTCGATGTTAGGCAAACTTAACGCTGATATCGATGCCGATGATAATTCTTTAATTGTTAACGGTAAAACCATTAAATGTTATTCCGATCGCAATCCCCTCAATCTGCCCTGGGCAGAATGGGGTGTAGATCTAGTGATCGAAGCTACCGGTGTTTTCGTCGATGAAGAGGGCGCTTCTAAGCATATTGTCGCAGGAGCTAAAAAAGTCCTCATTACCGCACCGGGTAAAGGTTCGGGTGTGGGAACCTATGTCGTCGGTGTCAACGCTCACGAATACGAACACGATAAATACAATGTCATCAGCAATGCCAGTTGTACCACCAACTGTCTTGCTCCTGTCGTCAAAGTGATTCACGAAAACTTCGGCATCATCAAAGGGACGATGACCACCACCCACAGTTACACTGGTGATCAACGCATTCTCGATGCTAGTCACCGAGATCTCCGTCGCGCTCGCGCCGCTGCCGTTAACATCGTTCCCACCTCCACCGGTGCTGCCAAAGCTGTAGCCTTAGTTATCCCCGAAATGAAAGGGAAACTTAACGGTATCGCCCTGCGTGTACCCACTCCTAACGTTTCTGTAGTGGATTTAGTCGCGCAAGTGGAAAAAAGCACGATCGCGGAACAGGTAAACGAAGTTCTCAAAGAAGCTGCGGAAAATTCTTTGAAAGGAATTCTCGAATATAATGATTTACCCCTCGTTTCCTCTGATTATCGCGGTGTTGATGCCTCCTCGATCATCGATGCTAGTCTAACGATGGTGATGGGTGGCGATATGGTGAAAGTTATCGCTTGGTACGATAACGAATGGGGTTACTCCCAACGCGTGGTTGATCTCGCTGAAGTCGTCGCCAGCAAGTGGAAAGGCTAAATCAGTTATCAGTAAACAGTAATCAGTGAACAGTGGGCGTTAAACCCTTAGCAGTCAGGAGTGGTTAGTGGTTAGTGATAACTGTTAACTGATAAGTGACAAATTCTCACTGAAAAAGCGCCGATAGATTCCCTCTGTCACCAATTGAGCGGTGATTAGGTTAGCTAGGGCAATCATAAACAGGATCAGTATCTGGTAGGAAGCGGCGTTTAAAGGTTCGCTTCCTGCCAATACCTGTCCGGTGAACATTCCGGGTAAACTGACTAAACCCACTACCATCATCTGATTGAGGGTGGGGATTAAACTAGCTCGAATGGCTTCTTTTTGATAAGCTGCGATCGCTTGTTGAGGGGTTGCCCCCAAACAAAGATGGGTTTCGATTTCTAAACGGTGACTTTTAATCGCACTGCTTAATCTTTCCCCGGCTAAAGAGGCACTATTCATCGCTTGCCCTAACACCATCCCCGTCAAGGGAATTAAGTATTGGGGTGAGTACCATTGTTCTGGTTGAATAATTAAAGCGATCGCATAACCTAAAGTTAGACAGCTACTAATCAATAAAGAGCCGAAAACTAGCGGTAATAAGCCTTTATCCCGGCTATCAATGCGATTTTTAGCAACAATAGTCGCAATAGTCATCATCACTGCCAAAATCCCCAGCACAGCTAGAGGATTATCCAGGGAAAAAATAACGGCGATAACGTAGCCTACCACTAATAATTGCAGGATCGATCGACCGGTCGCTAATAATAATTGTCCCTCTAGGGCTAAATTTGACCAACGGGAGAGGAGTAAACAAATACCCATCATCCCCAAAGCCCAACCCAAATCCACCAGATTTAGTTCTACTAATCCATCCATAAAAATAAAAGAAACAAATTACAAGGATACTTCATCTATAAATAGCAAGTTTATAATTATTTTTGACTAATTAATCCTTCTTTTCGCCGACAAATCCCGATTAGTCTCTAATTTGAGTGAAAGCGCGTGAGTAAAATTCCCCCCGTCGATTTATCCCGTCAATACCAAGTCATCAGCGAAGAAGCTAACCATGCCGTTTTAGAAATCCTCCGTTCTGGGCGCTATATTGGTGGCGAAGCTGTGAGCGAATTAGAACGACAATTCGCCCTCTATCATGGTGTTAGCGATTGTGTTGCCTGTAATTCAGGGACCGATGCCCTTTATCTGGCACTGCGCTCCCTCGGTATTCAAGCGGGGGATGAAGTAATTACTTCTACTTTTTCGTTTATTGCCACCGCCGAAGCGATTAATTTAGTCGGTGCAGTACCGGTTTTTGTCGATATCGATATTAATACTTTTAACCTCGATGTGGCACTGTTGGAAAAAGCGATTACTCCCCAGACTAAAGCGATTATCCCAGTACACCTTTTTGGGCAATCTGTCAATATGTCTGAGGTGGTAAATTTCGCTCGTTCTCATAATTTATTGGTGATTGAGGATTGCGCGCAGGCAACGGGAGCAGAATGGCATGGGCAGAAAGTGGGGAGTATCGGCGATATTGGCTGTTTTAGCTTCTTTCCCACCAAAAATTTAGGCGGTTGTGGCGATGGTGGCGCAATTACCACCAATAACCCCGAGTTAGCGGCACAAATTCGCATGATTAAAGAACACGGCAGCAAGGAGCGTTATCTCCATGAGGTAATCGGAGTGAATAGCCGCTTAGATGCCATTCAAGCGGTTATTTTGCAAATTAAGCTGAAATATCTCGATTTTTGGAATAATCAACGGATCGAGATTGCCCAACGTTATCGGGAATTACTGCAACCCTTGCCTAATATCACTTTACCTGCCGCTTTAGCCGGAGGTAAGCACGTTTGGAATCAGTACACAATCCTAACGGAAAATCGTGACCAAATTCGGGCGGCTTTGCAGGAAAAAGATGTCCTATCCATGGTTTATTATCCGATTCCTCTGCATTTACAGCCGGTTTATCAGTATTTAGGCTATAAAAAAGGCGATTTACCTGTGGCTGAATTGGCCAGTGAAAAAGTGTTATCTTTACCTATGTTCCCCGATTTAAGCTTCGAGGAACAACAACAGGTAGCCTATGCGCTGAAAGATTGTTTGCATAGTTCCTAAGTTATCAGTGGGAATTAGGAATTAGGAATTATGAATTATGAATTATAAATTATGAAGTGGGGAGAAAAAAGCTGCCGACCGCCGACCGCCGACCGCCTCCTCTCCTGACTTGAAAATAGAGGCTGAAATAACGCAAATTCGTCAATCATACTAAATCCGTTGAGTATGGGCTACATATCAGGAGAGGCACTGACTTGAAAATAGAAGCTGAAATAACGCAAATTCGTCAATCAGAATATTTTCATCTCTGGTGGTGAAAATTTTTTCATCAGGACTGACTCGGAGAATACTGACTCCTAACTCCTGTCTCCTGAATACTGACAGCTTACTGCTATACTTAAGCGATTAAATCGATTAACTTTTGTTTTAAAGTTTCCAATCCTAGCCGACGAATAGCCGAGATAAAAACAGCTTGGGGGTATTTTTCCTTAGCTATTTCCAAATCCTCGCTTTTTACCTGATCCAACTTATTAAACACCATTAACATCGGACCGGTTTGAATCGGCATCTCCGAGAGGATTTTTAATACCGAGGCAATCTGACTTTCCCAAGCTGGATGGGACAGATCCACCAGATGGAGTAATGCTTCTGCTTCCGTTACTTCCTCTAAAGTTGCCCGAAACGCATCCACCAGCGAGGGGGGTAATTCGTGGATAAAACCCACCGTATCGGTTAGTAAAAGGGTGTGAGAGACTTGGGTGAGGGGATCGGTAATAGTTAAGCGTCGGGTGGTGGGATCGAGGGTAGCAAACAGTTGATCGGCGGTATAAACTTCGGCAGCGGTGAGCGCATTAATTAAAGTAGATTTTCCCGCATTGGTGTAACCGACGATCGCCACACTGGCTACATCTTGTTTTTGCCGTTGTTTGCGTAAACGGGAACGATGAGCTTGCAGTTGATCTACCTCATCCTGGAGACGGGATAAACGACGTTGAATAGTTCGGCGTTCTGTTTCTAATTTTGTCTCCCCCGGTCCGCGAGTGCCAATTCCTCCCCCCAATCTCGACATGGCTAATCCGCGTCCGGTGAGACGGGGTAAAGTGTATTCTAATTGGGCTAATTCTACCTGTAGTTTACCCGCTTGGGATTGGGCCCGTTGGGCGAAAATATCCAGGATTACCTCGGTGCGATCAACGACTCTCACCCCGATTTGGTTCTCTAGATTGCGAATTTGGGCGGGAGAAAGGTCGCGATTGAATACAACTAAATTAGCCCCCGAAGTTTGCACCTGTAGGGCGATTTCTGCCACTTTTCCCGAACCGATCACTGTTTGAGGATGGGGATGATCGCGTTTTTGTCGGGTGACTTGCAAAACTTTGCCCCCGGCGGTATCAACTAAACGTTCTAATTCGCTTAAACCGTCCTCAAACTGGCGATCGCTCATCCCGTCGGTGATTAAACCAACCAATAGCACCCGATCTTCGGCTGTATCAACGGTTATAGCCGTAAATTCTCTCTGAAACTCCGCCTCTAGTCCTTCCACTAACTCTAAAAAGTCCTGTTTGCTTAAATCCTCTAGATTTAAGGGAGGGGAGACAGACCAGTATATATTACTATTGACATTTGTTTGACTTTGTGGTATGAGATGAGCCAGATAGACTTGCTCCACATAACCAGTTGCCCCACCACCGCGACGGATCATACCTGTACCGGTTAGAGTTAAGGTCACCAGTGCGTCTAATCGTTGCAAAGCCATGGCGGTTAAACTGGATTCTTTTGGCGGTTCCTGCTTGAGTTCCGTGGCGATGCAACGAATTCCGCAAAGACGCTCAGAACCGTAGCGGGGTAGTTCCAAGAGAGAAAATTGGGTTTGTCGGGGGGTTCCCACTCCCACACGAATTACCTGGCCGCGACGGTTGATATAGGTGCAGAGGGGTTGATGGATATCGGTACTGATGGCCGCCAGTCTTTGGGCGAATTCTGGGGTGGTGAGAGTATCGATAGGCAAGCGTTCATAGTACAGCCTTTGTAGCTGTTTCATCTGACTGGCTTTCAGTCCCTGGGTATTGCCGAAGATGGTATCGATAGGCTTTCCTCGCAATTAGAATTTTATCTATTATTGTAGCGATTATGAGACTCGCCGCTCCTTGAGGGCGTTTCTTTCTCCTCAAAATGAGGTGTGATAGTTAGGGCTTGCTGAATAAATCTAAAAACCTTGTTGGGTAAGACTTTTAGACTTTTTGTCAATCAAAAAGTACCAGTTCTGGGAGTGATCGGGCCCTCAGAATCGGTAAAAACCTACACCCCACACCCCACACCCTGTCCCCACGAAAAACTTTTTCAGCAGACCCTAGTTAGTAAAAGTATAGTCAAATATAGACAGACTGAATTCCATTTCAGAAATTCCCTTCACTCTATTAAAAACGGATGGGAAATGATTAATAATTTCTTTGTAAACGGCAAAACAGATAAAAAATTTCTATGAAAAACGGGCAAAAATTGGCAGGACCAAAAATGCTGATCAGCTTGGAACAACTGAGATAGAGCATCGTCAATCTGGACATTCAAAATGTCACCAACTTGCCGTGATCCCGATGCTAATAGTCAGAGGGAGACTTGCACAATTTCAAAATCTAAGTTAATCTCTCCTAAAAGTCACCTTTAGGTATTTTGACTAAAAAGAAAGTTGCCTAACTTCTACTCTAGCCTCAAGGCTAATGCTGAAAGCTAGAATCATCGGCTGAATCGACTGGCTCTAGCTAACTCTTTACACCACAGGAGGTCTGTTTGAAAGAGACTTTTATCCACAACCCCATGACATCCGCTACCCCAGAACAGAATTGCACTGCTGAGTCTAACCGAGTCCGTTGCTCGGCTGCCCTGCTGGGATTAGCACTCTCTCTGGGAGTACCTAGCATTCTCAACTCCACCTCAGAATCAGCCCAGGCCGCCAATTCTGTACCCTTAGAATGGGAAGTAATTGACCTGTCCCAAAAAGCAAAAGGTGCGGGTAAAGAACTAAAAGAACCGCAAATAATCCAATCCCAAGCACTTGCTACCGTCAAATTCATCGCCACATCAGTGGTTGAGCATCAGGTAAAACCGGGAGAATCCCTGTGGAGTTTAGCCGACACCTATCAAACCACCCCTACAGCGATCGCTACCCGCAATAATCTCCCCCCCCAATCCGATCTGATTATCGGACAAACCTTAAAAATTCCCACTCCTGAGCAGTTGCCCCCGGCAGCCCCGGCAGCAACTCCTGAGCAGTTGGATAGTTCCTCTGCTAGTCTGCGTCAAACCCGTCAACGTCTCCAAGAAAGTTTGGCCGCCTTACGGACCGAGGAAATCCCCCATCAGTCCGATTCCGGGGAAACAGTAATCGTCACCGAAACTACCGCTCTCGTTCCCGATAATTCGCCAACCGCTGTCGAGATTCCCGTTATTGCTCCCGAAGAATCGCCCCGACCAACCAGCCAGGTGATCCCGATTCCCGTTCCCACCCCTGAAAGCGATCGCCCGATAGCCACAATTCCCGTTAATCCTCCCTTGACAAGCAGACCGGAAATTCCCAGCGTCGCCCTAGGAAATCCGGCTCCTGTCACTGAAATTCCCGCCGTTCCCAATCCTCGGGTCATAATTCCCCCAGAAAATCAAGTTTATCGGGTTCGGCCAGGGGATACCTTAAACACGATCGCTCGCGCTCTCGGCATCACCCCCGCCGAATTAGCCAGGGAAAACGGCATTGACAACCCCAACCGGATTAAAGTTAATCAAACCCTAGTGATTCCCGACCGCTCTGCCAACGCTAGAGTTAATCAAAATCTTACCCCCTTGGTCGGCGCTCGCCCTAGATTGTCCTTTAACCCCAGCAATCGACAAAATTTGCCCGCCGCCACTGCCACCACGGAGACGGAAGAATTCCCCGAAAATATCACCGGCAGCTATCGGGAAAGATTGCGCCAAGAGGTGGCTAATCTGCGGGAAACTAACCTTTCGGAAACCCAGAAAAGTATCGCTATTCCCGTCGATAATCCCTCAGAAACCGTCGATGATCGGCAAATAACCCCTAATCCTCAATGGGCTGCCCTTCGTTCTCGTTCTAACCAAAGCACCCCCCCACAGATTATCGGTTCGGCTCCTACCAATGTGGAAGAATATAATGACCGCCTACGAATTCCCGTCGGCGAAACCGTAGAACCTTCCCTTCCTCCCCTCACTAATCCCGATGAGTATTTACCTAATCCCACCCCCATTTTTACCGGCTTTATCTGGCCCACCAGGGGTGTGTTAACCTCCGGTTTCGGTTGGCGCTGGGGCAGACCTCATCGCGGCATCGATATCGCCGGTCCAGTGGGTACACCCGTTGTGGCCGCGGCTGCCGGTGAAGTAATCTCCTCCGGTTGGAATTCTGGCGGTTATGGCAATCTGGTGAAACTGCGTCACCCCGATGGTAGCACCACTCTCTATGCCCATAACAGCCGTCTGCTGGTGCGTCGCGGCCAAACTGTTCAGCAAGGCGAGCCAATCGCCCAGATGGGTAGCACCGGTTTTAGCACCGGCCCCCACCTACATTTCGAGGTTCACCCCTCCGGCCAGGGAGCAGTCAATCCCATGGCTTTCCTGCCAGGCAGACGTTAAAGATGCCCCCAAAGGGAAGAAAAAATCTTCCCTTTTTTGCTCTTGTGCAATTGGGGGATTGTGTGTTATTATTGATAACTGTGTAAACAACGGCTTAGTAGCTCAGTTGGTCAGAGCAGGGGACTCATAAGCCCAAGGTCGGCAGTTCAAATCTGCCCTGAGCCATTGGACAAGATCCAAGAAAACCAGCAAGATTTTGACATCCTCGCCGCCGTAAAACGGACGGCGATTCCTCACCACGCCACTTTTTTAGGGTGGTCGCTGAACGGGGTTGGCGCAGATAGCGAAAAACGCTTAATTGCTTAAGTCTGACACTTTCTCCACGTCCATTTTGAGTGTCCGAATGCCCTCCGGCCACTTTGAACA
>MTBT01000028.1:0-16933 GCA_002282935.1 Microcystis sp. LSC13-02
CCTTTTTCTTGGCATAATCTCATAGTTTCAACTGTAAGGTAAACTTGCACTAACCACAGTAGCAGTTGTTTGCTGTTATTTGCACACATTTCTTGCAAAACTTTACAATACTCTTTCTCGCCTTTCGGAAATCCTCTAGAATAAGATTCTATAGACTTCTAAATAACCACAATGACCGATGATGCCATCCCTAGTCTAAATTTAGCCATCTCTAGTTTAGCCACGAGTAATAATTTCGCCCGTTGGGTGACGAAAGCACCCCTACCGGGGGGATATGTGCATCATGACTGTGAATGGACCGAGAGTCTAACCACGGAATGGATGGCATGGCAGGAAATGTTCTGTCTGCAAAAAATGCCGACCTTGCCGATGTTAGAGCAATTAGAAGCAAATTCTCGACCTAAACTGACTCTTTCGGGAGAAGGCGGCAGTTATGGCGGTCAATTAATGCAGAAACTAGGTATTAGTCTCTGGCAATGGTTATTTCAAGCATCAATTAGTCAAAGTTTCGCCCAAAGTCAGGGAATCGCCCTCGGCAAAAATCAGCCCCTGCGAATTCGCTTGGAATGTCGCAATCCCCATTTAATTCTGCTGCCCTGGGAAATTATGCAGCAAGCAGGTAAACAGGCCATATCTCTGCATCCGAATATACTCTTTAGCCGCACCACCAGCGATGTGGACCCACTGCCACCGATAAAACCAAGTAATAGTCTCAATATTCTCTTAGTTATCGGCGAAAAACAGATTAAAACCGCAGCTAGTTCCCGCAATCTCACCGCCATTAATACGGGTGAAGAAACTAATTCCGACCAGGCACTGGAATCCGAGGCCGCCAATCTCATCCAGGCTATCTCCCCTGGGGGCAGTAGTTCCCTCCAGAATTGGGGAGTGAAAGTCAAAGTCGATACCTTAATTCGACCGCAGGCCGAAGAACTGACCAGGGCCTTGGATACGGGAAAATATCAAGCTTTTTTCTACGCTGGTCACGGAATGGCCGCCCCCAATGGCGGTTCCCTATTTCTGCGGCCGGGGGAACAGCTAAATGGGACGGAGTTAGCCCAAGCTTTGGTGAGAAATCAGGTCATTTTAACGGTTTTTAATGCTTGCTGGGGTGCTTATCCCGCTAAATCAGGTCAGGAGATGATCCCCCGCAGCAGTCTGGCGGAAGTCTTGATTCACCATGGCGTTCCCGCAGTTTTGGCTATGCGAGATGCGATCGCTGATCGAGAGGCCTTGAGTTTTATCGAAGTTTTTACCCGCACCCTCTTCGGGTTCAAAGACAAAGAAGCGCAGATGTCCAAGTTGTTTCCCGGTCCGAGAGTCCCTATTGATCAGGCCGTTCGTATCGCCAGGCAGCAGTTATTAACCCTCTACAAGTACAATCAACCCGCTTGGACTTTGCCGATTCTCTATATGCACCCGGAATTCGACGGGCAATTGCTGCAAACCCTTGATGAGACTCAATCACCGACGGTTATGCCCAATGTCTCCGGAACCATGCCCACCGCTTTCTTATACTATCTCGATCGTCCCGAAAGAAAATGGTCAATCCGTGGTGGTGCCATGAATATAGGACGGGACATGGAAAATGATCTACAGATTACTGAAAAATGGGTTAGTAAAAACCATTGTCGGATAATTTGCCGTAAAAAACCCGATCATCCAGACTATCAATACTTTCTCGAAGATTTCTCCCGTTTTGGTACTTTTATCTACCAAGATGGCCACTGGAAACAGGTACATAACCAAGAAGTTCCCCTAGAGTCCGGTTTACAGATTAGCTTCGGCAGTTACCAAGGCCAAATCCTCGCATTTGTGGTCGAATAATTAGGGTTGGCTGAAAAAGTTTGTCGTCGGGGCAGGGTGTGGGGTGTGGGGTGTGGGGTGTGGGGTGTGGGGTGATGGGGGAGTGGGGTGTAGGGTGTCGGAAGAATAAATAGAAATAATCTCCTGTCTCCTGTCTCCTGTCTCCTGTCTCCTGTCTCCTGACTCCTAACCCCACCAACAAACTTTTTGCCGCAAACCCTATCTAACTTTTTGCTTCCTCTTTAAGCGCATAAATTGGTTTAAACCAACCTTTGCGCCAGAAGTAGAAAATCAAGCCTCCCGCTACGCCTAACATGACTAACCAGACCATGAAATAACTCCATTCTCCTTTTAATTCTGGCATATTCTCGAAGTTCATGCCATAGACACCAACGATAAAAGTTAAGGGAATAAAAATCGTCGAAATTACGGTTAAAAACTTCATAATTTCGTTTAATTTATTGCCCATAGTGGACATATAAACATCCATCAAACTCGCCGCTAATTCTCGATAAGCTTCGATAATTTCCAGAATTTGAATGACGTGGTCGTAGGAATCCCGAAAATAAATTTGTACTTCATCGCTGACTATACCATGATGGTCACGCATCAGTAAATTTAGGACATTTCGCATCGGCCAAATTAAGCGACGCAGTGCCAATAATTCCCGACGGACATCATAGATTTCCTGCATTGTATCTCGATCGGGATTACTAATAATCACATCTTCCAACGCTTCAATCCGATCTTCGTAGTGTTCTACCACGGGAAAATAACCATCGATAATCGTATCTAATAATAAATAGGTTAAATAATCCGCCCCCGATTTCCGTACTCGTCCCTGGGAAGTGCGAATTCGATCTCTCACTATCTCAAAACAGTCCTGTAATTCCTCCTCTTGAAAACTTAAAAGATAGCGTTTTCCCAAGACAAAACTCACCTGTTCCGTATCAAAACCGCTTTCATCTTCTTTCAGTCGCACCATGTGAGAAATCACTAACAATTGATTGTTATAATCTTCTAACTTGGGTCGCTGGGGTACATTGACTACATCTTCTAATAACAAAGGATGCAGATTAAAAATTGCTCCCACCTGTTTTAAAACCGTCTCACTACCTAACCCTTGAATATCCATCCAAGACACGGTATTTGTGCCAATATAGGGGGCGCAAGCATTGGGAGTAATATCCATCTTGCGAATGGCGTTATCTTCATCGTAGTCGATTAAAATAATCCGCGAGGGTTTGGCATCCGGTTCAATAATTAATGTCCCCGGTTCACTCCCCGGTTCATCATAAAAATAATCGAAGTAGTCTTCTTCCTCGTCTCCATCGGTATCGGGACGATTGTTGACGAATATATCGGGTTGTAGTTGGGTCATAAGCTTACAACAATCTGGCTAATTTGGGCAATAAGAAAACAGAAAAGTTGAAAAATTTAATTTGCCTAAAGTTACTATCTATCGCCATGAGATTACAGTAAACTGAAAATTGTTTACTGATTTATTCCCTCCTGATAATTGTCAACGATGAGATTAATCGGGAGAATTAGCAATATTGACGGCCAAAATTTATGGAATCCGCCTATTTTATTCCCCGTCTAGTTATCCCCGTCGGTGATCCCGCCGGAATCGGCCCTGAAGTGGTGTTAAAAGCGATCGCCGATTCCTCAATCTCGTCCAGTTGTCAGATTACTCTAATCGGCACAAGAACGCTTCTCGAAAAAGCCTATCACGATCCCCATCTCCTCGATCGCTTTTCTCTGATCGATTTGCCCTACAACCGGTCAAAAATCGTTTTCGGGCGTGGGGATGCCCATAGTGGTGAAATTAGCTTTCTTTACCTGCAAGAAGCCATAAAACGCACCCTCAAGGGCGAATTTGACGGTATTGTCACCGGTCCGATCGCTAAATCCTCTTGGCAGTTGGCCGGTTATGATTTCCCCGGTCAAACGGAGGTTTTGGCTACCATGGCGGGAATTAACCGTTATGGGATGCTATTCGTCGCTAAATCCCCTCACACCGGCTACGACTTACGGACTCTCCTCGCCACTACCCACATCCCCCTGCGAGAAGTTCCCGATGCCCTGAACCCCGATCTGATGACCCGAAAACTAGATCTATTGATCGAGTCTTTAAAGCTAGATTTCGGCATCGATCGCCCAAAAATCGCCATATCCGGCCTTAATCCCCACAGTGGCGAAGCGGGAAAACTGGGAAGGGAAGAAAAGGACTGGTTACAGCCTTGGCTGGAGTCAATGGGGCAGCAATACCCGCAAACCCAATTAATCGGCCTTGTCCCCCCCGATACGCTTTGGGTGGAACCGGGGCGCGCTTGGTTTAGCGGTGCAGGGCAACCCGCCGACGCATATCTGGCATTATACCACGATCAGGGCTTAATTCCCGTGAAATTAATGGCTTTTGACTGTGCTGTTAATACTACCATCGGTTTACCTTTTGTTCGCACCTCTCCAGACCACGGGACGGCTTTTGATATCGCTGGTCTTGGTATCGCTAGGGCCCAGAGTATGCAAGCGGCAATCCAATTAGCGATCGAATTATGTCAGCAGCGGGACAACCGGAGAACTAAACTAGAGATATAGCCCTCGATAGGAGACAATTGGGATATGGGTATCGCTTCAGTCAACCCTGCCACCGGAGAAATTCTCAAGACTTTTAACCCTCTAACCTCGGAGGAATTGGCGGCGAAATTGGCCCTAGCTGACGCGACTTTTCAGCAGTATCGCCGCACCCCCATCAGTGAACGGGGACAGTGGTTACGGCAAGCGGCAGATATTTTGGAACGGGATCAGGTGACATTGGCTAAAACCATGACTTTAGAGATGGGGAAACCAATCAAATCAGCGATCGCAGAAGTCCTCAAATGTGCCTTGGTTTGTCGTTTTTATGCCGATCATGCCGCCGGTTATCTGGAAGATGTGCTGATTGCCACCGATGCTAGTCGCAGTTTTGTCCGTTATCAACCGTTAGGGGTAATTTTAGCGGTTATGCCCTGGAATTTCCCTTTATGGCAAGTATTTCGCTTTGCTGCCCCCGCTTTAATGGCGGGAAATGTCGGCCTACTCAAACACGCTTCTAATGTCCCCCAATCAGCTTTAGCGGTGGAAAGAATTTTATTAGAAGCCGGTTTTCCCGAAGGCGCTTTTCAAACTCTTTTGATCGGGGCCGATCGCGTTAGTGATTTAATTAACGATGAACGGGTAAAAGCCGCCACTTTAACCGGTAGTGAACCAGCAGGGATGAGTTTAGCAGCCGCCGCAGGAAAACAGATCAAAAAGGTGGTTTTGGAGTTGGGAGGTAGTGATCCTTTTATCGTTTTAGATACTGCCGATATCGAGGCGGCAGCGGCTACGGCAGTGACGGCGCGATTGTTAAATAATGGTCAGACTTGTATCGCCGCTAAACGGTTTATTGTTATGGAAACTGTCGCCGCTCAATTTGAACAGTTATTAGTGGCTAAATTCCAAGCTTTGAGAGTGGGTGATCCCCTCGATGAAACTGTTGATATCGGTCCTTTGGCCACGGTATCGATCGTCTCGGAAATTGCCGCTCAAGTGGAAAAAACTGTCGCTATGGGTGGTAAAGTCCTTGTGGGAGGTCAACGTTTAGAGGGAAAAGGTAACTTTTATCTACCAACGATTTTAACCGATATTCCTGTGGGTTCTCCGGGGGAAAAAGAGGAATTTTTTGGACCGGTGGCTTTACTATTTCGAGTCAAAAATATCGAGGAAGCGATCGCTTTAGCTAATGATAGTCCCTTTGGTTTAGGTTCTAGCGCTTGGACGAATAACCCCGAAGAAATTGAGCGTTTAATTACCGAAATTGAGGCCGGTTGTGTGTTTATTAACGGTATGGTTAAATCCGATCCTCGCTTACCCTTTGGGGGGATTAAACGTTCCGGTTTTGGACGGGAATTAAGTGTCGAAGGTATTCGCGAATTTGTTAATGTTAAAACTGTTTGGATTAAGTAAATAAATTCAGTTATCAGTAGGGTGGGTTAGCAACGCGTAACCCACCACCATAACCAATTAAAAATATGCCGCGCATTTTTGATAATATTGAGTCCCATTTATTGCCAATTTTACAGGAAAGTTTATTAGCAGCCCAACGCGCTGATTTTTGCGTGGGTTATTTTAATTTGCGCGGTTGGCAGTCCATAGACACCTATATTGATCACTTTCTCGGTGGTGATTTGTCCTGTTGTCGTCTCCTGATTGGTATGCAGAAAGCACCCCAGGAATTACTACAGCAATCCCTGTCTTTATTGCCTAGATCAAATGGTATAGATAAGGCAACTTCCGCTCGTTTAAAAAAACAAATTGTTCAGGATTTTTGCCAGCAATTAACTTGGGGGAATCCTAGCAATCGCGATCAGGCAGCTTTGCAACGTTTGGGTCAACAAATCCAAGCGGGTAAGCTAGTAATTCGCCTATTTTTGCGCTATAATCTCCATGCTAAATTATACCTTATTCATCGAGATGATGTCAATAATCCAACGGTGGGATTTTTAGGTAGCAGTAATCTAACTTTTGCGGGATTACAACAGCAGGGAGAATTAAATATTGATGTCCTTGACCACGATGCTTGTGCCAAATTACAAAAGTGGTTTAATGATCGTTGGTCAGATACTTGGTCTTTAGATATTTCTGCGGATATTGTCGAGGTGATTAACCAAAGTTGGGCGCGGGAAAGTCTGATTTCTCCCTATCATATCTATTTAAAAATAGCTTACCATCTTTCCTTTGAAGCCAGGGCAGGTTTAGCAGAATACAAAATTCCCCGACAGTTTGACCAAGACTTACTAGATTTTCAGAAATCGGCCATTAAAATTGCCGCTCGTTATGTGCAAAGACGCGGTGGGGTCTTAATTGGCGACGTGGTGGGGTTAGGAAAAACGCGCATCGCTTCCATTCTAGCATATATTTTGCAGGAAGACTACGATTTAGAAATCTTAATTATTTGTCCGAAAAATCTCCTAACTATGTGGGAGGATTACAGCTATAAATACAAATTAAGAGCGAAAATTATCCCCTTAAGTCAGGTTATGCAGGAGTTACCCAATCTGCGGCGCTATCGGGTAGTAATTATCGATGAAAGTCATAACCTGCGTAATCGAGAGGGTAAACGTTATCGGGTGATACAGGAGTACATTAACACCAATGAAAGTCGCTGTATTCTCTTGACTGCGACTCCCTACAATAAAAACTATCTTGACCTGTCCAATCAACTGCGTTTATTCATTCAAGAGGATACTAATCTCGGAATTCGTCCCGAAAGACTACTAGAATCTCTGGGAGGAGAAATCGAATTTAATCGCAGACACCAATCTCCGGTTAGGTCCCTAGCAGCCTTTGAAAAAAGTGACTCTCCCGACGACTGGAGAGACTTAATGCGTCTCTATATGATTAGACGGACTCGCGGTTTTATCAAAAATAATTATGCTACAGAAGACGAACAGGGTCGCAAGTATCTAAAATTTGCCGATGGGTCGAGGGTATATCTTCCCCAACGACAACTAAAGACGATAACGTTTGACCTACAAGACTCGGTTTATGCGCGTTTATATTCGGAAGCAGTGGTGATAACTCTTAACGGATTGAAGTTACCCCGTTACGGATTGGGAAATTATCTGATTAAAGGATGTAAAGGGACAGGAGAGGAGGAAACTATCTTAAAAAGTCTATCCCGCGCGGGTAAAAGATTAATGGGATTTTGTCGGACGAATTTATTTAAACGTTTGGAGAGTGGGGGGTATGCTTTCCTACAATCCCTTGACCGTCATATTCTCCGCAACTATATTTTCCTTCATGCCATGGCCAATAATCTACCCCTTCCCATCGGGAGTCAGGATCTAGCTTTGTTAGACACTCGTTATCTGGATGAGGATTTAGTCACTCATGGAGAAGAAGACAGTATAGAAACCGAGGACACTGGGGGGATAACCGGGTTAGAAAAAGAGTATCAAAAAAGAGCCGAACAAGTGTATCAAAAGTATAGCAGTGATTATCGCAAGCGCTTTCAGTGGATTAAAACCGAGGTCTTTAAACCCGCATTGAAAAAAGACTTACAATCCGATGCCTTGGCTTTAATAGCATTATTGCAGACCTGTGGGACTTGGCAGCCAAAGACCGACGAAAAGCTAGAGAAGTTATGGCAGCTGTTACAGGAAAATCATCCCCAAGAGAAGGTGTTAATTTTTAGTCAATTTGCAGACACGGTGACTTATTTAGTTACTCAGTTGCGAAATCGGGGAGTGGATAAGATTGCGGGAGTGACGGGAAACTCTGCTAATCCTGCGGAAATTGTCCATCGTTTTAGTCCCCGCAGCAATTCTCAGCAAGTGGAGGAAGAAATACGAGTCCTAGTCGCGACGGATATCCTCAGTGAAGGGTTAAATTTACAGGATTGTGCCATTATCGTTAATTATGACTTGCCCTGGGCAATTATTCGTCTCATTCAACGGGCCGGAAGGGTAGATAGAATCGGTCAAAAAGCAAGTCAGGTTCTCTGTTATTCCTTTTTACCTGCGGAGGGAGTGGAGAGAATTATTAAACTACGGACGAGACTATCTCAAAGACTGCGAGAGAATGCGGAAGTGGTGGGGACCGATGAGATATTTTTTGAGGAGGAAATGGATAACCAGACTTTATTAGATCTGTATCATGAAAAATCTGAGGTTATCGATGAGGAGGAGGATCAAGAAGTGGATTTAACTTCGGAAGCGTATCAAATTTGGAAAAATGCGATCGAAGTTGACCCTAGTTTAAAACATACCATAGAGAATCTGCCGCCGGTGGTTTATTCCACCCGTTCCCATACCCCCACAGCAACCCATCCAGAGGGAGTAATGGTTTATCTGAAAACTGCCGGAGGAAATGATGCTTTAGCATGGATGGATAAACAGGGAAATAGTGTGACTCAATCCCAATTAACTATTTTACGTTCCGCTGCCTGTCATCCCCAAACTCCCCCGATTCCTCTCCATCCCCAACACCATCAGTTAGTACAAAAAGGTACAGAATTAATTGCGGAGGAGGAAACCCATTCCGGGGGACATCTCGGACGAATGACGGGGGCAAAATTTAAAACCTATGAGCGCTTAAAAAGATATGCTCAAGATAGCAGCGATAATCTTTTTCCCCCAGAGGTTTTTAATCAAGCAATCGCTCAACTCTATCATTATCCCCTCAGACAGTCCGCTCTCGATCGCTTAAATCGTTGTTTAAGAACTGGTATCTCTGACCAACAGTTGGCCGATTTGGTAGTATCTTTGTATCAAGATGACCGTCTCTGTATTGTTCACGAGGAAGAAACAAATCAAGAACCCCAGATTATCTGTTCCTTGGGTTTATTTCAACCTTCTTAACTCCCCCTTATCAACGGGGATTTAGGGGGATATGATCTTATCAAGGGATTTAGGGGGATCAAACCTTACAACTAACTGATAACTGATAACTGATAACTGATAACTGATAACTGATAACTGATAACTGACTCCTAACCCTAACAACAATTTTTGATTTTTCCAAGAGGTCCATTATGTCCCTCAACTTCTCCCGGACTCGCGACTTATTATCTAACTTCCAATTTGGTCAACTGTTTATCGAGGAATTGGGATGGTCCCATCCTCGCGGGAAAAAATCTCTCCCTGTTACCATCGAGAATCAGGAATATAGTTGTCAGAGAATCGCGGAAGTGTCGGGAGTGGTGGTATTAGAGGTAAGTCGGGAAGATATCCCCGATAGTCAAACTCGTCAGGAAATTCAGAGACAAGTTACCGAAAGAATAGCTGAAAATCTGCTGATTTTTGTCGATAGCAAACGGACGCGCAGTTTATGGTACTGGGTAAAAAGAGAGGGAAGTAAAAGTTATATCCGCGACCATCTATATATTAAAGGACAACCGGGAGATTTATTTCTCAGTAAACTAGCGGAATTAGTTCTCGATATCACCGACTTTGAAGATGGGGAACCCTCCGTAGTCGAAATTGCCAAACTCTTACAAAAGGGTTTCGATATCGAAAAGATTACCAAGAAATTTTATCAGGAATTCCAGCGAGAGCATTTACAGTTCCTCCCCTTTATCCAGGGAATCGATCGAGAAAGCGATCGAAAATGGTACACTTCCGTTATTCTCAATCGTTTAATGTTCGTCTATTTCCTGCAGCGCAAGGGATTTATCGATAACGACTTCAACTATCTGCAAAACCAGTTCCAAGCAAGTCAACGACGGGGGGAAAATTTATTCTATCGTCAATTCCTGCAAACCCTATTTTTTCAAGCATTCGCAAAACCCGAATCCCAACGAGACGCATCTGTAACTGCATTGGTGGGAAAAGTCAAATATCTTAACGGAGGATTATTTCTCCAACATCCCCTCGAAAATATTTATCAAAACATTTGTATTGATGACCAAGCATTTGAGAATATCCTTGATTTATTTTCCCGTTACTCTTGGAACCTTGACGACACTCCGGGGGGACGGGATGACGAAATTAACCCCGATGTCTTGGGATATATCTTTGAAAAGTATATCAACCAAAAAGCTTTTGGTGCTTACTATACCCGTCCGGAGATTACCGAATATCTCTGTGATAGGACCATTAATAAATGGATTGTCGAGAGAAGCAATCAACTTTATCCCCGCAAACAATTTGCCAGTATTTCTGAACTACTAATCAATCTCGATTCTCCCCTCTGTGAGATTTTGATTAAAGATATTCTTCCCCAGCTTTCTATTTTAGACCCTGCCTGTGGTTCCGGCGCTTTTTTAGTGGCTGCGATGAAAACTCTCATCGCGATTTATAGCGGGGTAATTGGAACAATTGAACTGCGAGGAGACAGCAAGTTAAAACAGTGGTTAGCAGCAGTAAGAAAATCCCATCCCTCCCTCGGATATTACATCAAAAAACGGATTATTTCCGATAACCTCTACGGTGTCGATATCATGGAGGAAGCGACAGAAATCGCAAAACTGCGTTTATTTCTCGCTTTAGTTGCTGCCGCGCAATCGGTGACGGAATTGGAACCCCTACCGAATATTGATTTTAATATCATGTCGGGAAATTCCCTCATCGGATTGATTCGCGTGGACGAAAAAAGTTTTAATCTCATGGGAGAGGAAAATATCCTACAATCTCTCACCGCACAAAATTATCAAGCAATTCTCGCAGAAAAAAATCGCAGTATTGAATTATACAAGGAACACGCTTTCCAGTTGGGAGAAGTGGAGGGAACCCCCCAAGAAAACCGTCTCCAGATGTTACGCAATCACATCGAGGATGTTAACCGCGAATCTTTGGTGAAATTAAACCAAATTCTCCTAGATGAGTTTAGCGGTAAGTTGTCAATCAAGTACGAATCCGCACAATTAACGGGAAAAGCAAAGAAACGTTTACTAACTCTCTCCGATATGCAATCCCTGAAACCCTTCCACTGGGGTTATCACTTCGATAAACTGATTACGGAAAAGGGTGGTTTTGATGTGATTATCACTAATCCTCCTTGGGAAGTCTTTAAACCCCAAGCGAAGGAATTTTTTTCTCAGCATAGCGACTTGGTGACTAAAAATAAGATGGACATCAAGACGTTTGAAAAGGAACAGAAAAAACTGTTAACTAATCCCGAAATTGCTCAAGCATGGTTAGATTATCAAAGTCAATACCCCCACGTTAGTCTCTATTTTCGTTCCTCGGAACAATACAAAAATCAAATCTCTATTGTGAATGGTAAAAAGCAAGGGACGGATATTAATCTCTATAAGCTTTTTGTTGAACAATGTTTTAATCTCCTCCATCCCCAAGGTGAATGTGGAATGGTTATTCCCAGTGGAATTTATACCGATTTAGGAACCAAGCAACTGCGAGAGATGTTATTTTCTCAGACAAAGGTGACAGGATTATTTTGTTTTGAAAATCGTAAAACAATTTTTGAAAACGTCCATAGAAGTTTTAAGATTGCTATCTTAACTTTTGAGAAAAATAAACAAACTCTGTCCTTTCCTGTGGAGTTTATGCGTCACGATGTTGAGGAATTACAACATTTTCCCCATAAAGACAGTTTAGTAATTAGCGTCGATTTAATCCGCAAACTATCCCCCGATTCCCTCTCGGTAATGGAATTTAAACAGGATATAGATATTCAAATTGCCGAAAAAATGTCTCGTTTTCCCCTGCTAGGAGAAACCCTTCCCGATACATGGAATCTCAAGTTAACTCGCGAATTTGATATGACTAATGATAGTTATTTGTTTAAAACTGAACCCGCAAAGGGAAGATTACCTCTCTACGAAGGAAAAATGATTGAACAGTTCAGCCATGGTTTATCTCAACCGCGCTATTGGATAAATGAATCAGAAGGAAGACAAGCAATATTAGGAAAATTGCCAGATAATCAGCAGATACTAGACTATCAAACCTATCGAACTGGATTTCGTAAAATTGCCAGTAGCACTAATGCTAGAACTTTAACAGCTACCATTATACCTCCTGCTTTTCATGGAGAAAACTTTCAATCTATTGTACATTTTCAAGAAGAAGTTAATCGTGCAACCAACAATAAAGAATGTTTATTCTTGGTTGCTATCTGGAATAGTTTTGTGCTAGATTACTCGCTTCGTCATCGGGTATCTGCTAATATAAATTTTTTCTACATATATCAGCTACCTATTCCCCGATTAAAAGAGGGAGATAGATACTTTGAGGAGATAGTAGAAAAGGCAGCGAAATTGATTTGTGTAAGCGAGGAATTTGACGAATTAGCGAAAGAAGTGGGGATAGGTTCCCATAAAAATGGAGTAACAGAGGAGACAGAAAGGGCAAAAATTAGGGCTAAACTAGATGCAATAGTAGGCCACTTATATGAATTAAATGAGATAGAATTTCAGCATATATTAAGTACCTTTCCCCTCGCTTCCGAAAGCGTCAAAATTGCCACCCTCAAAGCTTACCAAAACCTGTAGGGGAAGTGGGTTTTGACCGATTTTCAGGGAAAAAGTACCTAAATTTTCCCCTGGATCACTGCAATTGCTGGCACTTTTTGATGTCAAAAAAGTCCAAAAGTGTTATCCGACAAGGTTTTTAGATTTATTCAGCAAACCTACTTAAAATTATTAGACTATTGTTCTCAAAAAACCGCAGACAACCCCAATTTTCCGAGCGATAAACTGGAGAGAGCCATTATCGGGTAAAAAGCGGCCAATACCCGATAAATATCGGCAATTTTAGCGAATCTCTGCCTTCATCCGTTCAAGGGTTTGCTGCATTTGGTCGAACATCATTTGGGGAGTCATACCAAATTGACCTAATTGGGTTTTTAGCTGTTCTACGGTCATTTGGGCGGAAAAATCCTCAGATAACTCAAAACGCTTCATAAATATCTTGTAGCGTTCCATTAACTCCTCCATCCTATCGATAAAGATTATTTTACCCTCTCGATCGAATTTACCGTACTCGCTGCCTAGTTGTGTGAGGGACTGGTAATCTTCAAATAGCTGTCTAGCTTCCTGTTGAACCACTTCTGAGTCAAAGAATCCCATAATCTTAAAACTGCTTATCGTCGATAGTTATTCTCTCCCCTATTTTATTTTAGCCGGGGAAAAGTCTAGCTCCAGTCGATTTACGGATTACCGTATTGGGGAAATCGAGAACTTGACAAACGGCCCTCTCGTCCTGGTTTAACCGTTGCCCCGGGGAGTAAGTTAAAATTAAAAGTGATCAAATCTCTTGTAAAGAGCAAAAATTGTCCTTTAAATGCTCCACAGTGGCTATTTCGAGCAATTTGGGCTTGCAGCCCTTATAATTTGCCAAAACGACGATGACGACCCTGATAATCTTTTAAAGCGTGGTGAAATTGCACTCGATCGAAATCGGGCCAGAGGGTGTCAGTAACGTAGATTTCCGCGTAGGCCATTTGCCAGAGTAAAAAATTACTAATTCGCATTTCCCCACTACTGCGAATTAACAGGTCTGGGTTAGGAATCCCAGCAGTATAAAGATACTGTTCAAAGAGAGATTCATCGATCGCTTCTGGGGAGACTAAACCCTGTTGCACCTCACGAGCGATCGCCCGACAAGCTTGCACGATCTCCTCTCGGCCACCATAATTAGTAGCCACCGTAAATTGAATACCGGAATTTTTGCTAGTTTCTGCGTGAGATTTAGCAATTTCCCGTCTTAAAGACTCTGGCAAGACTGATAAATTCCCAATAAAGCGAATTTTGACATTTTGCTGCATCATTTCTTCTAATTCGCGCCGCAAAACCCGCTCGAATAGAGTCATTAAAAACTCGACTTCTTCCAGGGGACGACCCCAATTTTCCGTAGAAAAAGCATAAGCGGTTAAAGCGGGAATCCCCCAGTCACGACAACAGCGCAGCAAGTCTTTTAGTGCATCTACTCCCCGTTGATGGCCCATAATCCGCGGTAAACCACGACTTTTCGCCCAACGACCGTTCCCATCCATAATCACTGCGACGTGCTGAGGCAAACGGTTTTTATCTAAATCCGTAGGTAATTCTGGTGACAAGCTCGGTTTAAGAGTCATTTTCTATCTTTGGGGGTTGCGCTGGGCGAACGGGAGAATTTTTCTAAGATTAGACGACCTTTTAAGCCAATTGTACGCCCTAAACGTCCCCAACTCGGTGCGACCACTTCCCCCTCTCCCGACGGAGAAAACTTCGCTTCGAGAAGCTCCTTTAGTTTACTACTGGTTAAGGGCCGATCCAAATTACCCCCCGACGCGAGGGAAATCGAGCCAGTTTCCTCAGAAACCACAATACAGATACAATTATCTAGCCTTTCGGTAATGCCCATGGCCGCCCGATGACGGGTGCCTAATTGCCTAGAGGTACTGCGCTCCGATAAGGGTAGAATAACACCAGCAGCCACCACTCGATCGCCCCGAATCAATACGGCCCCATCGTGCAGTAAAGTTTTAGTCTGAAAAATAGTTTGAATTAATTCCTTAGATACTTGGCCATTGAGCGTCACCCCCGGATTGACAAACACCTTGGTGTCGAGATTGCCACTGGTTTCTAATACCATCAGCGCGCCGGTGCGATTTTGAGATAGATCCTTTACTGCGTCCACTAACTCATCAATGACATTATCGGTCTTGGGAGTGGGGGAACTTTTTTTAAATAATTCCCCCACTTGACCTTTGCCCAATAATTCTAAAAAACGGCGGAATTCCGACTGAAAAATCACAGCAATCGCCACTGCTGCCCCCAAAATCAATTTTTCTAGGACTAACCCCAGCAAGCGCAATCCTAGGGCATCGCTAATCACCGAGGCCAGCATTAAGTAGATTAGTCCTCGCACCATCCAAAAGGTACGCCGCTCGCCGATAATTAGCAGCAGCATATAGGTAAGGAGGAGAACTAACCCAAAGTCTAGGACTGACAGACCATGGCTGAGAATCCAGGACAATAACCGGCGAGGGTCCAGAAAAAAACCCGACATGGGGGACGATAGCGATGAGGTTTATATCAAGGAGAGTCGATTGGGTAAGCGGTCTTGACGCAGCAAATCCGCCAGATTTTCCCGTTCAAGGATCAGATTAGCTTCTCCATTTTGGACAATTACCGCCGCCGGACGAGGTAAGCGGTTGTAATTAGAAGCCATACTGTAGTTATAGGCTCCCGTGGCTAAAACCACTACAATATCTCCCGGGTTGGTTTTCGGTAGCGTAATATCCTTAATTAGAATATCGCCAGATTCACAATGTTTTCCAGCTATTGTCACCACTTCCTGACATTCTTGACTCATTTTATTAGCGACCACGGCCCGGTAAACCGATTGATAGGTAATCGGTCGGGGATTATCGGACATTCCGCCATCGACGGCGATATAGGTGCGGATTTCAGGGATTTCTTTGCGATTACCCACTGTATAGGCCGTTACGCAAGCGGTGGCAATCAGAGAGCGTCCCGGTTCGGCAATGAGCAGGGGATAAGCGATACCTCTTTCCTGACAAGCTTTGGCCACTGCTAAGGACACCGCTTGCACCCATTCCTCGATACTTGGGGGGTCATCACTTTCGACGTAGCGAATCCCTAAACCACCACCCACATTTAATTGCTCTAGGGGTAAACCCCGTTCTAATCCTAATTTAAACCAATCTGCCAACACAGCGGCTAAGTCTTGGTGGGGTTGACGTTCAAAAATCTGGGAACCGATGTGAGCGTGTAAACCTAGACAATTCAGCACCGGATGAGCTAAAACATAGTCAAATACCGCTTCGATTTGATGGGGGTCAAAACCAAATTTACTGTCTAAGTGACCCGTGCGAATATATTCGTGGGTGTGGCACTCGATACCGGGGGTTAAACGCAACAGGATCGGAATAGGGGTATCAGGACGATTTTCGCCTAATTTAACCAGATTTTCTAACTCTAGCCAGTTATCAACGATAATAATGCAGTTATGCTCGATCGCATATTCTAACTCGGCGATCGATTTGTTATTACCATGAAAGTAGATCGGCACATCGGTTTTATTGATCTGGTCTAAAGCGGTTAACACTGTGTGAATTTCTCCGGCCGACACCACATCAAAACCTAATCCCTCCCTAGCGACCACGGCCGATACAGCCAGGCAATTCCACGCTTTCGAGGCATAAATTACCCTAGATTCTCCGGGATAATGAGTCTGGAAACCTTGCAGGTATTGACGACAGGCTGTGCGGAGGGTGACTTCATCGACAATATACAAGGGTGAACCGAAACGTTCCACTAGAGTCGTGACATCACAACCACCGATTTCTAGACAATCGCGGTTATTAACCTTGGCTGTCAGGGGGAACAGGGTTTGATTCGGAGATAGACACTCTTGATAGGCTAAATATTTTTGTCCGGAATTGCTGATTTTAGGTTCAGTTGATAGCATGATCGGTGTTTTTTGTCAAGAAATCGATAATTTTTGTGACAATCTCTGCCCATCACCGATTCAGTCAAGGGAATTTTGACCGTTGGTGATCTAGATAGCCAAAATAGTTCTCTCTTTCACTTTACGACAAGTTGTTATCGAAAATTTGGGTTAAAACCCCGTCCTTTTAGGACGGCTTTAAGCTACAATGGAAAAAGCGATAACCAAGCTAAAAACTGAACCTT
>MTBT01000028.1:16987-32060 GCA_002282935.1 Microcystis sp. LSC13-02
TCGGTGAAGCGTCAACCCCGTTCAGCGACCACCCTAAAAAAGTGGCGTGGTGAGGAATCGCCGTCCGTTTTACGGCGGCGAGGATGTCAAACTTCCCCTCCCCAATGCAAATAGGCTTCAATAAAGCTATCTAAATCCCCATTCATTACCCCGATAACATCGGTGGTTTCCACATTACTGCGGAGATCCTTAACCAATTGATAGGGATGAAAAACATAGTTACGGATTTGATTCCCCCAAGCGGCCTCCACCATATCGCCGCGAATTTCAGCGATCGCTTGAGCCTGTTGTTCCCGAGCAATAATTAACAATTTCGCTTTTAATAAAGCTAGGGCTTTTTCTTTATTTTGTAATTGCGATCGCTCTTGGGTACAACGCACAGCGATGCCTGTGGGAAGATGAACTACCCGCACGGCAGTTTCCACTTTATTAACATTTTGTCCACCTTTTCCCCCCGATCTAGTGGTGGTAATTTCTAAATCTTTATCGGGAATTTCTACCCTCACCGCATCATCGCCCAAAATTGGCATCACTTCCACCCCGGCGAAACTGGTTTGACGTTTACCATTAGCATTAAAAGGGGAAATTCTTACTAACCGATGGGTGCCTTTTTCTCCTTTCAGATAACCGTAAGCATAAGTTCCGGCAATCTCAATTGTCACCGATTTAATTCCCGCTTCATCTCCTTCTGATATTTCCGCTAAAGTGACTTTATATCCCTGTTTCTCGGCCCAGCGAGAATACATTCTCAGGAGCATTTCTGTCCAATCCTGGGCATCGGTTCCCCCGGCCCCCGCATTAATCGTTAAAACCGCTCCTTTCGCGTCGTAGGGACCATTTAAAAGCTGTTGCAATTCCCAGCGATCGAGGTCATGCTGTAAATGAGTTAAATTGTCCGTTGCTTCTTCTAGTAAAGTTCGATCGGATTCTAATTCTAATAACTCGATAATTGCCTTGGTATCTTCTAATTGTCCACACCAACTTTGATAGGTTTCTAAAGAAGATTTACATTCATTTAGTTCTTGCAGGGTTTTTTGAGCAGTATCGGGATTATCCCAAAAAGTGGGGACGGCCGCCACCTGTTCTAAGTCTTTAATTTTGGCCCTTAAAGTGGGTAAGTCAAAGATAGTCCTGGGTTTTACCCAGGCGCGATCCTACTATCTCGATACCTTTTTTTAGTTCCGATATTTCCATGTTTTCAGTTATCAGTTATTAGTTACTCTAGGAGTCAGTCCCGATGAAAAAATTTTCACCCCCACAGATGAAAGAGGTTTCCTTCCCTACACCCCACACCCCACACCCTACACCCTCTTTCAAGGGTTTTAGGGTTTTGGGGTATTAGTTGAAATTCCCCTATCTCCCCATTTCCCCACTCCCCCATTTCCCCTATCCACTCTCTGTTCCCCGTTCCGCAGTTCCAGCGTTCACTAAAATGGTACGATCGATCCGCGCAGGGGGGCAAGACTTTGTAAAGCGTTTTCAGCCTTATTGCGACTACTAAACGCGCCTATTTGCCAGACAGAACGACCTTTGTAGGAAGTGGGGAAAGCGTCGGGATAGAGAGAACGAACCTTAGTGCGATCGCTCTCGGTTTTAGCTTCGATTACTACTTTAAAACCTTGGCGACTACTATTGCTCATATTACCACTACTGGGATTAGCGGCAGCCCGATTAAAAGTGATCACGTCTGATAAACTTCTGGGATTGCCTAGGTTGCGCGGTGGCGGTGGTGGTACAATTGCATTATTATTCTGGGAATTGGGAGGAGTCAGGGGGGGTAAATTAGAGTTAACTGGGGACGGTGGGGTAAAATTTGGCTCTGGCACTGGATTACTGACCACTGGCTGAGGATTGCTCTCTACTGCTGTTTCTGCAGCGGTAAAGGTATATTCTCGCACTTCGGGATTGGCAGAAGGATTAACAGGTGTTTCTGCTTTGACGGATTCTCTGGGGAGAGAATAACTATTACCCGCGAGTAATTCCGGGGGAGGACTGAAACTGGGACTATCGGCAGTTAGATAGATATGACTGAGATTTTGACCGGCTAGACTGCGTTTAGTAAAGCGCCAGCCATCGATGAGATAAATTTGCATTAAACCGGTCCCTAAACCTTTTGTCCGTCCAATAATTACCTCCGATTGCTTGGGATTGCGGGGGGTTCCCACAAGGACTAATTCCCCGTTGCGTTGTACGATACGCAGCAGGTATTCTAAACCGTAATCTTTGCCCTGAATGCGAAGGGAATAACCGTTACTGTCGGTGGCCCGTTCACAACTGCCAGTAAAATCGAAATCGAGCAAGAGAGGCTGAACAATGGTCGGTTCTGTGCCATTTACCGCCCAACATTGGCGTTTACCCGGGATTTGTTGCAAAATCAGTAAATCGTATTTACCGTTACCGTAGGGTCGGGCAATAGCGATAAAATCCTCTTGATTAACTTCTTGTTGTTCAAAGAGAGTTGCTTGACTCGGTGTAGTCAGGAGACAACCCCCCAGAAGTGAAAACAGTAGGGTAAATTTTAGGGATGATTTTAGATTCATAAATAGGGAGCGTTGTTATGGAGATTGTACTTGCATTTATTTTATCGATCTGGACGTAAGCGAGAGAATTTTGTTTTCTTGGAAGATAGCTATTACAAGGGACTAATCCACAGTAGGATAGAGATTGCTAAAAATTGACCCTTGAATAGAGTGGCAACAAGATGGCGAAAGCGGCGATTATTGGATTGGGAAGATCGGGAATAGCAGCGGCAAGATGCTTAAAACGGGATGGTTGGCAGGTGACATTAAGCGATCGCTCTGATTCTCCCAGTTTACAAGCAACCAAAACCAATCTGGAAAGGGAAGGAATTAGGGTTAATCTTGGTCAAAATCTCAGTCTAGAGGCTTCGGACTTGCCTAATCTTATCGTGGTTAGCCCCGGGGTGCCTTGGGATGCCCCGATTTTAATTACTGCCAGAGAAAAAGGCATCGATACGATCGGAGAATTAGAATTAGCTTGGCGTTATCTGCAATCTTCCCCTTGGTTGGGTATTACGGGAACTAACGGCAAAACCACCACCACCGCCCTCTGTGCCGCTATTTTTCAAAAAGCGGGGTTAAATGCTCCTTCCTGCGGTAATATCGGCTATGCTGCCTGTGAATTGCCTTTAAAAGCCGATAAATACGATTGGATTATTGCGGAGATCAGTAGTTATCAGATCGAGTCCAGTCGGGATTTATCGCCGAAAATCGGCATCTGGACAACTTTTACCCCCGATCACCTCAGTCGTCATCAAACCCTCGAAAATTATTATCAGATTAAAGCCTCTTTACTGCAAAGAAGCGATCGCCAAATCCTCAACGGTGATGATCCCTATCTGCGTCAAATCGGTGTTAGTCAATGGCAACAAGCTTATTGGACTTCTGTGAAGGGTAAAGATGCGCTTTTGGGCGATCCTAGTCGTGGTGTTTATCTGCAAGATAACTGGATCGTGGCTTTTGGGGAGTTAATTGCCCCGGTTAATCTGCTGAAAATGGTGGGTAGTCACAATCAGCAGAATTTGCTTATGGCTGTGGCCGCCGCTAGATTGGCAGGAATCGAGAAAAAAGCCATTACTGAAGCGATCGCCACTTTCCCTGGGGTTGCCCATCGTCTAGAGTATGTTTGTACATATAAAGGCCTAGACTTTATTAATGATAGTAAAGCAACTAACTACGATGCGGCCGCAGTGGGCTTACAATCCGTCCCGAATCCGGCGATTTTAATCGCGGGGGGAGAAGCGAAAGCAGGGGATGATCGGGCTTGGATCGCTGAAATTAAGGCAAAAGTCGCCACCGTGCTGCTTATTGGTGACGCTGCCGCCGATTTTGCCCGTCGTTTACAGTCGGCAGGTTATCAAGATTATGAATGTGTAGAAACGATGGACAGGGCAGTTCAACGCGCGGCTGAACTAGGACCGGCAAAAGAGGCTAAAGTGGTGTTATTATCGCCCGCTTGCGCTAGTTTTGACCAATACCAAAGTTTTGAACATCGCGGCGATCACTTTCGGCAATTGTCCTTACAGTTGTAGGGGCATGGGGATAGGGGAGTGGGGAAGTGAGGAGATGGGGGAAGTGGGGAATTTCAACTAAAACCCCAAAACCCTAACACCCTAAAACCATGTTGCCGACAGCTAAGACGCAATTTTTGTTCCCAAAGATACTCTTTTTTGGCTAAGTTGGGTAAAATCAGGAGGAGTTAACCAAAAAAAATAAGAGAAAAAAACGTGCTGGGATCGTCCTTCCATCTTGATCATCTTTTTAAAAAACCCCTAATTGCCTGTCTTTTGTCCTGTGTGGGTGTCTTGCTGCCGATCCCAGTTTTAGCGACACCGGTGGCAGTGTTAAAAAGTCAAGAAAATGCCAATCAATGGACAGCTATCACTGAGCGTTTGCAAAATGTCGGGGTTAATTACTGCATTCTCCAGAGTAATCAGTGGCAAAGCGACGCGGATTTAAATAAAATTAAGGTTCTAATCATCCCCAACGTCGAGACTATTTCCGGTTTACAAGCTAGTGTCTTGAGTCGTTGGCTTAATCGCGGTGGTAAAATTATTGTCACCGGTCCGGCGGGGAATCTTTCGGAACCTGCTGTGCGCGATCAATTGCGATCGCTATTTGGGGCTTACTGGGCCTATCCTCACTCCCAAGCTTACACCCTGCGGCCGACTAATTTAGGTGAACTGAAAAACCAAAAACCTCTAGCCAGCAGTCTCCTCGGTGGTGTGGTTATCCCCACGGGAGTTAATAGCCAAACCGTTGCCGTCTGGGGGGCGCGCAACAATCCCCCCGCCGTTGTCCTCAATAATAACTCGATCTTTCTCGGTTGGCGCTGGGGCAGCGATGCCGTCGCTAATCTCGCCCTCGATAGTGCTTGGCTAGAAACCGCCCTGCAACGCTACGGCATTAATCGTAGTTCTTCTCATAGCACAATTGCGCCCTATTGTCAAGGAAACTCAACAATAGTTAATAATATTAATAATACCCCAACAGCGATCTCGCGTAGCGAGCGCGTTGCGATCGCACCCCGTCGCCCTCTACCCCAGATTTCAGAAAATCTCCCCAGTGAAACGGCGAGATTAAGTCCGAATACCGAGGCAATTCCCCCCAGAGCAAGTCTAACTCCTCAACAAATTAGCCAGATGACGGCGGAATTGCAGGGATTAATCGGGCGTTATGGGGCGACTCTCTTAGCTTTAGAGGCAAGTAATAGTAATATATCCAATACTGATAAATCCTTAGCACAAGCATTTCATAATCGTGGGAAAAATTCCCCCACCTCAGATACAGCCAGACGATTCCGTTTAGCCCTAGAAAATGCCCAAGGAAGCTTAAATAATTTTCAGAATTTAATTGCCCAGGGGGCCTATACCCAAGCGCGGGAATTTTGGTTACAAGCGCGGCGAAGTCTTTGGGATAATTATCCCACTAATCGACAATTTGCCCAGCCAGAAATACGGGCAATGTGGTTAGATAGAGGCACGATCGTAGAAGCTAAAAATGAGGACGATTTAGCTAAAGTATTCGATCGCATGGCGGAGGCGGGTATTAATGTGGTCTTTTTCGAGACAGTTAATGCTAGTTATACTATTTATCCCAGTCAAGTTGCCCCCGAACAAAACCCTTTAACTAGAGGTTGGGATCCCCTAAAAGTTGCCGTTAAATTAGCCCATGAACGCAATATGGAAATCCACGCCTGGGTGTGGGTTTTTGCGGCGGCTAATCAAGCTCATAATAAAGTATTAGAGCAACCATTAGATTATCTAGGTCCAGTTTTATCCCGTAATCCCGATTGGGGGGCAACTAATAAAAGTGGTGGTTCTTTTGATTATAGTCAAGGCACGAAAAAGGCCTTTTTTGATCCTGCTAATCCCGACCTACAGAACTATCTTTTATCTCTTTACGAGGAAATTGTCAAGAATTATGATGTGGATGGCTTGCAGTTAGATTATATTCGCTATCCCTTCCAGAATCAAAGTTCTAATCAAACCTATGGTTATGGTAAATCCAGCCGTTGGTTATTTAAACAAATGACAGGAGTTGATCCGATTACTTTAAATCCCCGGGGTGCTTTATGGGAACAATGGACTAGCTTTAAAATCCGTCAGGTTGATACTTTTGTCTCGCAGGTTTCTACTCGCTTAAAACAGATTCGCCCCCAGTTAAAAATGTCGGCGGCGGTGTTTCCCATGGAACAAAAAGAACGATTATATCGTATTCAACAAAACTGGGAAGAATGGGGACAAAATCAATGGATAGACCTGATATTTTTAATGACTTATGCTCTCGATACAGGGACTTTAGAAGAGAAAACCCAGTCTTTATTTGATCGCAAAATTGCAGGAAATGCTCTGATTATACCCGGTATCCGTCTGTTAAAAGTACCCGATCAAGTCATGATCGATCAACTACAATTTATTCGCAATCTTCCCACTTCGGGATTCGCTCTTTTTGCCACAGAAAATCTCAATCCCAACTTGCAAACAATTCTTAATCGCATTCAGGGATCGATGATTACGAAAAAAACCGAACCTTTACCCCACCGTCAACCCTTTAAAACGGCAGCAGCGCGGTTTAATTCCTTGCGTCAAGAGTGGAGTTTTTTAATCACGAATAATTTATTAGCAATGGAGGAGGGAACCTTAAAAACTTGGGGGCAAGAAGTGGACGAAATGGCTAATCTATTAGAACAATTAGCTAATAATCCCAGCCCTCGTAATTTGACTTTAACTCAAAATGCTTTAAAGCGATTTAGCTATAAATTTAAATCTGTGATGTCCAGACAAAAAGATTTATCTGCCTATCAAATACAGGTCTGGGAAAATCGCCTCGCAACCCTACAAAGTCTCTTAAGTTATGGTCAAATGGTTGAGTTTTAATTAGGATTTACTGAAAAAGTTTGTCGGTGGGGGTAGGAGTCAGGAGTCAGGAGTCAGGAGTCAGGAGTTTCAGGCTTTGTTGCCCTTGTTTTTTGTACCAAGCAATGTACTATATTGCACTAACATCGGACTTTAACAGGTCAAAAGCTTTATTTTAAAAGGGTTTTACCATTATTCAGCAAGCCCTAATTAGGATTTACTGAAAAAGTTTGTCGGTGGAGTCAGTATTCAGGAGATTATTTTTATTTATTCTCCCCACACCCCACACCCCTATCTCCCCACACCCCACACCCCGCACCCTCTTGTCAGAGGCCCGCCCGAATATGTAACAATTTATGGGAGAAACCCCCAAGCAAATTTAACGAGAAAAACATGGCAGCTACAATTAAGAAAGGAGCTTTAGTCCGCGTGGTGACGGGAAACCTAGAAAATAGCCTCGAAGCCCTAGCCAGCGATCGCCGTTTACCCAGTTATATGTTCAACTCGACAGCAGAAGTCTTGGATATAAAAGATGATTATGCTTTGATTAAATTCTATGTTCCTACCCCCAGTGTGTGGCTAAAGCTCGAACAACTGGAACCCGCCTGATGAGGATATTGCCTCATCCATAAATCATGGTTGACTTCTACGATACACTCCTCCCCTGTCAATCGCCCCGAGTCTCGGTTATTGGTGCTGGTAACGTCGGACGCACCCTGGCCCAACGCATCGCCGAAAAAAACCTCGCCGATGTGGTTCTCCTCGATATCGTCAATGGTTTACCCCAGGGTATTGCCCTAGATTTGATGGAAGCCCAGGGCATAGAACGGCACGACAGCGAGATTATCGGCACTAATAACTACGAAGACACGGCAGGCTCCGATATTGTCGTGATTACGGCTGGATTAGCCAGAAAACCGGGCATGAGTCGCGATGATCTCATGAATGTCAATGCTAAAATTGTCGTTGAGGCCGCCACTAAATGCCTCAAGTATTCGACCGGAGCCATTTTTATCGTCATCACCAATCCCCTTGATGTGATGACCTATCTAGTCTGGCAAGCGACGGGTTTACCCCCCCAAAGAGTGATGGGAATGGCGGGGGTCCTCGATTCTTCCCGTTTACAAACCTTTATCGCCATGGAATTGGGGATTAGTACCGCCGACGTTCATGCTATGGTCTTGGGTGGTCACGGTGATTTAATGTTGCCCCTACCCCGTTACTGTACCGTCAGTGGTGTGCCGATTACCGAATTAATGGACGAGATAACAATTAACCGTCTAGTGGAGAGAACTCGCAACGCTGGGGCTGAAATCGTCAAATTACTGCAAACTGGCGGCGCTTATTACGCCCCTGCTTCCTCTGCCTGTACCATGGTCGAGACGATATTGAGAAATCAATCCCGTTTACTGCCGGCGGCAGCCTATCTTAAGGGTGAATACGGCCTACAGGATGTCTATCTGGGGGTTCCCTGTCGCTTAGGCTGTCGGGGGGTGGAAAGTATTCTGGAAGTGCGTTTGACCGATGCTGAACGTCTGGATTTACACAATTCTGCTGCCTCAGTTCGTCAAAATGTTCATTTAGCTCTTGACAGTCTCAAGGTTTTGGTGTAGTTAGGGTCTGCTGAAAAAGTTTTTCGGTGGGGGTAGGAGTCAGGAGTCAGGAGTCAGGAGTCAGGAGTTTCAGGCTTTGTTGCCCTTGTCTTGCACTAACATCGGACTTTAACAGGTCAAAAGCTTTATTTTAAAAGGGTTTTACCATTATTCAGCAAACCCTAGTTAATACAATTCATATTTTAAGAGGGTACAGGGCAAAGAACCGTTATACAAGGGAGTGCGACGGGAAGAACGCAGACCGATTTGTTTAGTCAGTTCTTTGTTTCCCGATAAAATATAGGCTGTCCAACCCTTAAACCTCTGTTTTAAGACATCACCGAAGGATTTATATAAGGCCCCTAATTCTTCGGTATTGCCCAATCTTTTGCCGTAAGGGGGATTACAGAGAATAATCCCTCGATCGCTCGCCGGTTCTAAGTCGGTGATGCTTTGCAAGCTAAAATTAATATGGTCCTGCACTTGACAAAAATAGGCATTATCCTCGGCCTGATGCAAAACCTCGTAATCGGCATCACTAGCATAAATTGGCGCATTTAGCTGAAATTTTTGTTTTTCTTTAGCTTCCTTAACCAAAGATTGCCATAAATCCTGTTGATAGTCTGGCCATTTCTGAAATCCGAACTGGGAACGAGATAAACCGGGGGCAATATTTAAAGCTTTTAACGTCGCTTCGATGACAATGGTTCCCGAACCACAGAAAGGGTCCAAAAGCGCCATATCATCCTGCCATGCCGATAATTCTACCAAAGCAGCGGCGAGACTTTCTTTTAGGGGTGCGACTCCCATGGCCCGATGATACCCGCGACGATGTAAACTGTGGCCAGAACTATCTAAACTAAGCACACAGCGATTTTTCTCGATATGAGCGTTAATTTGCAGGTCGGGGTTTTCTGTATCCACAAAGGAACGTGGATTCCCCTGTTGACGCTGTTGGTCGATAATAGCGTTTTTGATGCTTAAAGCGGTGTAATGGGTGTGATTGAGGCGATCATTCGTTCCCGTACATTGTACCGCTAAAGTTTCCTCACTGCTGAGATAATCGCGCCAATCAATGGCTTGAATGCCATCATACAGTTCCTCCCCATCCCCACAGGGAATTTCGGCAATGGGAACCAAAACCCGAAAAATAATTCTTGACCAAAGATTGACTCGATAGAGTAGGGCCAGATCTCCCTGAAAATGGACTCCGGTGAATACGGGTTTAACTTCTTTGGCCCCCAGGAATTCTAATTCCCTAGCGGCAATTTCTTCTAGTCCCCTAGCGGTAGTAGCAAAATAGGATCGAGTCATATCAGTTATCAGTTTTCAGTTTTTAGTTTTCAGTGATTAGCTCTGGTCGTTGGTAGCTTGAAATCAGAAAAATTTTAATTTTTATCCCCTTGTAAATTCCCTATCTGATTCGCTCAAGTCAGTTAAAATCGATTAATGCTACAGTAATCAGTAGGATTTAGCCCATCGGAAAATTTTACCCAATCACAAGCATAATAATCCTCTTTTGTCAAGGCAGAAATGCTTAAGAATTGTGTCGCTGTGGTCATTAGTTTTATCTATCCTGAGTCGTTCTTTCTTTATCTTGCAGGTAGTTGGCGATCGAATCAAGTTTTTGTTAGGAAATATTAAGGGTTTCTCCCAATCAAGACTAGACAGCATTCTCTGAGAAAATAATGTAGGCGCTCATTATCGTTAGGGAAGGTTTTCTTGCGAGTTGCCTGAGCTATATTTGCTAGTTCGGTTTCTCTTATCTCTATATTATCCAGCCAATTCTCGAAATCTTCTTTTTCCATGTGTTCTTTAAATTTGTTGGGATTATCTATAGATAATTCGAGTAATTCTGGGATATTGTTAACGTCTTTTCGTCCACCATTGTCTAAGTTAAAATAGAAAGGTGGATTATATTCTGGATTTCTACTGTAATTTTTAATTTCATTAAAAAGATTTTTAAATAAATCATTGATAAGATTATTTAAAAAGACTTGTATATCTGCTCCTTCTGCTTGTCTTTTGAATAGTTTAATTTTATTAACTTGATCAAGAAGATTTTTAAAATCATTTACTGTTTGATACATTTCCCATACTCTATAGTTAGACTTCCAAAATATTCGTGTACTTTTCACCTCTTTATTTTGTGCGTTAATTCCTTTGTACCAGATTTTTCTTAAACTTCCTTCACCGTCTTTTAATTCGGAATTTTTTTGTCTCGTTACACTATTCCATCTCCAGAGATATCCAATTATTACTAAAGGAACTAATAATATTGCTAAAAAAACCATATTATTTAATATGTTGACTGCGGAAAAGATACCACCTACATTTGCGACTAATGCAATACCACCAAAAACGACCGTAACCCAATTATTTTCTTCTGCTTCAATTTTTAAAGTTTGCATATAGCTTTCCCAAACAATAGGCTTTTGACCATCGGGTAAATTATTAAAGTATAAATCATTAATTTTAGGCTCAATATTAGTGGCAATATATCTACCAATTCTAACAATCAGATAAGTATTTCCATGAACAAGAAGGATGATTAATATACAAGAAGCGGGAACTATTATTCCTAGAATAATGGCTGAAGGAATTCGTCGTTCAATTGGAATATCATAAAAGTTTTGTCGAGATATTTTTTCTGTTTCTGTCTCTTTTTCTTTAATAACTAACGTTGAATTTGTTTCTTGATTGGTGTGATTACTATCCGCTTTTGGATGAGATATTGTCTGTTTTATTGTATTTCCTGTTTTCTTTTCTATTGTAGTTGTATCTGTGGGTATTCTAGTAACAGTTGTTGTCTCTTTCATGATGGGAAGATTAGCGATGGGACTGATCCCAATTCCCAGTAAAGTCAAAACTAGAGCGCCTCCGAAGACAATAACATTAGTGCGATTTTGCACGGTTTGCAAAATTTCCGTTCTCAGGGTTTTATACTCCTCCATACACACATCGATCGCTTTATTTATATCGGGTTGATTGTTGTTATTAGGCATTTTTTAAATCCTGAATTTATATATAGTTGTAATTTTATCTGGTCAAATAGAATTACACTATTGGCTTCAACTTTTCTTAATTAGTTCTAATGCGATTTGTAAATTAGCCTGTGTCCAAAGGAGAGGAGTGGCATCATTAGGAATATACTTTCCCTGTTCTAGATAGTATAATTCGGGACATTTAAACTCACCAACGGGGGAATCATTACCTGTAATTTGTCCGAGAGAACGATTGAAGTAATGGGTTTGTAGGTTAAGATATTTTTCCTGACCTGTACTCTGGAATTTAAGGGCAAAAATGGCAGAAATAATCGGATCAAAAATACACCATTGTGCTTCTTCGCCTAGGTTTAATCCTCTCCCTTGTTCCTGTAACCAACCTTCTCTTTCTGCTGATACGGTGGTGCGGATTTCTGGGGGAATTAAGCGATAGTCTCGACACCAAAAAGAATCACCTAAATAGCGACGAATACCGTAATCTCCCTGAAGGTGAACGATAACATTATTAAGAATTTGATCGGCGATATTTGTCTCCACCACTTGTAAAGGATAAATCAAAAAAAGTAGAGCTGCATCATAACTTCTCCCTTGTGGTACTGGTAGAAGACACTCGGCTGGTAAAATCTGGTATAAAGCTTGTTCTCCTATCTCAATTAATTCCGTTAAAAATGCTGGTGTAATCCTGCGATTTTCGGCTGTGAGATTTATCTCTGTCTCGATTAATAACCTTTTTAATTCCCGTAATCCCGCTACCACAACCCCGATGCTAGATGCTTCTATTTTGCGGGTTTCTTCCCAGTGACCGCTATCCTCATCCTGCCAATAACTAATCGCTTGAAAATATAAAGGAAATAGGGCAATTGTTTCTAGACAATGGGGGGAAAGCTCAACATATTTTTCCCGTGCTAAACGACAATAAAACCAGAGAAAATAGCCAAGAGCATCATTTTGTGCGTGTTGCCAAACTTGGTCAATTTCCGTCAGTGTACGTCCCTCAAAACGAATATGAGGACGTTCCATGATCTTTTCAGGATTAACTCGACCTTCGATAATATTAATAAAACGCCTTTGGAACTTTTGAAAATAGTTCAACAAAGTCTGAATATTCTTGACAGCGATCGCTGTCTGTCCGATAATATAATGAGAATAAGCCAGATAAACGTTATCCCTCAGCCAAACATTGGCGTATCCCGTGTATTCTGTCTCATTACTGACTAATGCTGCTGGAAATAAGCCATTTTCTAGGTGGGGAAATCTCAAGACGTGATTTTCCGACAAAAACGAGGATAATCTCTGAATATCCCCTAGAGAGTAGCGGTATTTAATGAAATCGAGAATTTTTTCGTTGTGAACAACCAGCATCGGCAAAATACCCCAATAATCTGCTCAAAAACGCATTTATCTCGAACAATTCTACTGAGAAACCCAAAAAATGCGTCTTTGATTAGGATCCCGTCGGGAACTTTGTTCACCCATGACTTGCCGCGCTTGACTAGGATCAAAACTACGACTAAATTGATCCCGCAGTTGATTAACGCGTTCCTCCTTTTCTTGGGCCGCCAAACGCACTTCTTCTAATTTTGCCTGTTGGATCTGTTGGTAGGGTAGCAAACGAGCGATCGCAAAAACTGCCGTGATGGAAAGAGCGCTATAGGCAATAATTCGCAGCCAAATCTCGATAACTTGCCAGTTTTGGGATTTATTGCCGCTTTTTGGCTTTTTTTGTGGTTTTTTGTCGGTTTGGTTTCCTGTTCGTGCGGTCATAGATTTACGAGTATCAGTAAAATCGGTCAGAAAAATGGCTAATCACTTTCAATTTACACCCAATCACTGATAACTGATAACTGATGACCGATAACCGAAAAAACCCCAATCGGTCTATCCTATAGCTAGGTCAGACGGGATCAGGGTTTATTGAAAGCGATTTTACTTATAAAGTTCCGTCGCTAGACGAAAAGCCAAAATCCCGGGGATTAAAGCAATTACCAGAGCGACTAAAACTTGAGTATCAGAAAGCATTGCTGATTATCTCCTCATAAAGATATTTATCCAATACTTTCCGACATCATCGGGGTTCTCTGCATCATTTCGTTACAAGAATTCATATCTCCCCACTCCGATGACGGTTATCTCCCCTAGAAAAGAAAGTTGTAAAAGCGTTAAGCTGAGGTATCGCCATGATTACATTTATTTTTACCTGCGGCCTCAATGTTAGACTCGCTCCTTGATTCATCTCTAACCCTTAGTCTAAAAACCCCGTTAATTCTGTTGGTTCTCATTGCCCTAGAAGCGGTATTATCAGCAGATAACGCCATTGCTCTCGCTTCCATAGCACAGGGATTAGGAGATCATCAGCGTCAACGTCAGGCCTTGAATATTGGCTTAGTTTTCGCCTATATTCTCCGTATGATCCTGATTCTTACCGCCACCTGGGTGGTTAAATACTGGCAGTTTGAACTTTTGGGAGCAGTATATTTGCTCTGGTTAGTCTTTAATTACTTTGCCTCCCCTGAAGACAAGGATCACACCCATCATAGTCTCAAGTTTCAATCTCTCTGGCAAGCTATCCCCCTAATTGCCGTTACTGATTTAGCTTTTTCCCTCGATAGTGTCACCACTTCCATCGCCGTGGCCGATGATACTTGGTTAATCCTGCTTGGTGGTACGATCGGAGTAGTTACCCTGCGCTTTATGGCCGGTTTATTTATTCGCTGGTTAGAGGAATACACCCACCTAGAAGACGCTGGTTTTGTCACCGTCGGTTTGGTGGGTTTAAGATTGCTGTTGCGGGTGATTAGTCCCGATTTTGTGCCGCCGGAATGGATTATGATTAGTTTAATTGCTATCCTCTTTGCTTGGGGTTTCTCAAAACGCAACGATCGAGAACCCATAGAGAGTGATACCATCCAATCTGATAAATTGCCTTGACAATCCCCCACTGAAAAGAAAATCCCTAGAAGATCATGTCATCTTTACCGACTCCATCTGCTGATACCTTAGAAAATTCTACTCGATCGCCCTCTTGGAAAATTAAACTTCTCTACGATGGAGAATGTCCCCTCTGCTTGCGCGAGGTCAATTTTCTGCAAAAACGGGATGCTGGGAGAGGATTAGTTGCTTTTGTCGATATTGCCGCCGAAGACTATAATCCGGAGGAAAATGGCGGTATTTCCTTCGCGGCAGCCATGGGACGAATCCACGCCGTACTAGCTGATGGTACTATACTCCAAAATGTGGAAGTGTTTCGCCAAGTCTATGATATTTTGGGCATTGGTTGGATTTATGCCGCTACCAAATGGCCGGTTATTGGATTTCTAGTGGATATTATCTATGAAATTTGGGCTTCTTGGCGATTAACCTTAACCGGAAGACCGAATTTAACTACAATCTTAGCAGAACGTCAAAAACGTCTGGAATGCAACTCATCAAATCGTTGTTCTCAGTCAGTTAAAATCTCCTAAAAAAATAGGGAGTATTTAGGGTTTGCGGCAAAAAGTTTTTCGGTGGGGGTAGGGTGTGGGGTGTGGGGTGTGGGGTGTGGGGTTTTACCAGTTTTGAGGTGGCCAATTACCTAATTTTCAGGGAAAAAGTGCCTAAAT
>MTBT01000029.1:0-4770 GCA_002282935.1 Microcystis sp. LSC13-02
TTCCCTTCACCCCCCCGATCACCGATTTCCCGTGTGATTGCTAAGGACTGTTGATGAAACTCGATCGCTTTTTGGTATTCTCCTAGGGAATTGTAAACAGCGCCTAAATTATTGTAGGATTTCCCTTCACCCCCCCGATCACCGATTTCCCGTTTGATTGCTAAGGACTGTTGATAAAACTCGATCGCTTTTTGGTATTCTCCTAGGGAATTGTAAACATTGCCTAAATTACCGTAGGATTTCCCTTCACCCCCCCGATCACCGATTTCCCGTTTGATTGCTAAGGACTGTTGATGAAATTCGATCGCTTTTTGGTATTCTCCTAGGGAATGGTAAACATTGCCTAAATTATTGTAGGATTTCCCTTCACCCCCCCGATCACCGATTTCCCGTGTGATTGCTAAGGACTGTTGATCAAACTCGATCGCTTTTTGGTATTCTCCTAGGGAATAATAAATATCTGCCAATGAGTTGAGACTCGCAACTAAATCAAGTTCTAGATTTAACTCTTTTTGTAAATCGATCGCTTTTTGATAATACTCGATCGCTAAATCTTGTTCCTGACGATAATCTGACAATGGCAGATTTGATAAACGATGGTTATAAATCTTAGCTAAACTGGCATATAAACTGGCTAATCTTGGCTCTTTTTTGCCTTTATTTACCTCGATTTGCTCGATTAATTCTAACAGGTCTTCTTTAGAGATAAAAGGAATATCTTTGTCTATAGTAATTTCGTCAAAAGATTGTAAAATTGGTAAAAATTCCTGACAAGGTAAAAAGTTACTTGGAGGAGAAATAAAGCGAAAAACTCCTTTTCTCCAACTCCAAAAATCGGGGGACTTTTTGCGTAAATTTACTTCCACTGTGCTTGTTACCCAAAGAATGATAGAATAGGGAAATTCTCGCAATCCTTCCCTTGTCCATTGCAGATAACCAAAAAATTTATCTAGTTCCGATTTTTCCCGTTGCCATTGAATCGAGTGTAATTTTTCCACTCCTGTGGTTGTGATCACGGCATTTTTGCTTTGTAGTAACTCTGGTTTTCTGGAGACTAAACTAGCAATTGCTGCTCTTAAACTCGGTTCTTTTTGATCTAAATCAATCCGATAACAAGGGATTACTGGTTCTAATTCTTTGCTATAGCGATCAATAATTTGTTCTCGCAATTTTTCCTGATCACACACACAAATTAATATATTTAATCTCTCTTGATTTGCCTCTAGAGACACGATTAAACCTTCGTATTCTCTTTCATTTTGGTCGATAATTGAAGATGTTTCATCATTCATAATAAGTGGGTAGGTGTTAAAAACTGTCAGATACCCCCCTTATCAAGGGGGGATTAAGGGGGGATCAAGGGGGGATCGATCTTCAATTTAATTATAACTACTTACTTATCCCATTCAAATTGTTCCCCTTTTTTTCATTAACTCAACGACAATCGGATGCACATTATACCAGAGATCGCCATTACGGTATTCTAAAATGTATAAACCATGCAGCAGATCTAGAAAATTTTGATCCTTGAGATCCGTGGGTTTTGAGTGTTGATAAACAGTTTTAATAATTTCCTCATCTGCTTTACCTATACTTTCGGCAAAATCGAGACTAAGTTCTGTGATTGATTGTTCTAAAACAGCTTGATCAATTTTTAGGGTATTATCATCAGGATAACGACGAACTGAGCGCAAACAAACCCGACAGCAATCATTAGTAATGCGAATTAATTCTCGTAATACTCCCCCACTATAAAGACAAATTTTTTCGAGGGTATCAGGATCGATTAAAGCGGGATCGATGCGCTTAGTGATAATCTCGGTTAAAGTAGCAATAATTTGCGGATCGGGTATAGCATTAGGTGAATTAATTTCTCCCTGTTTAAAGAGTTTATATACAGGCATTTGTACGATCTGATCGTTGGTTTCTGTTTGGAGAGTTGCCTTTAAAGCTACTTCTCTTAAAGCGGCGATCGGAATAGTCATAATAATCCGAAAACCGGGCAACATAATCGCTTTAATATGGGATTGAAAAATATCCCTTACCTGTGCTAAGTCAATTTTATCAATGTCATCAACAATTACTAAGATTTTTTTCTGACTTTGAGACTCGATCGCACTAGCGATAATGTTAATTTGGGCAACTAAATCGGTAATTCTCCGCTCATATTTTTGTTTGATTTCCTGGCGAATAGTCGAATTAATCTTGAGAATTCCTTTAATGTGAGCTAGTAAAGTAGAAAAGTTAAAACCTGTTTCGACAGTGGTATCTGCTTGATTAGTTTCGGTGCGGATTTGTTCGGCAAACCATTGATAAAAGCTTTTTTTAATAGAATCTTTAATAGTTAAATTTTGGGTTTCCGCTTCTGACATCATCTGAACGGCGATCGAGAATAAAATATTAACATGATTTACGTCTGACATCTCGATCATGTCTGAGATCGAGAAGAAAACAACAAAATAGCGATCATCTAACTTTCTTTTAAATTCGTAGAGTAGGGTTGATTTACCACAACCCCGATGTCCTGCTAGAATAATTTTTCCGTCTTCCCAAGGACTATCTTCTACCAATTGTTCTAATTCGTCGATAATTTCTGTGCCGTATTCGACAGCAAAACGCTGTAATTCTTTATCCGATCGCAGCGGTAAAAGTTCTAAATTACGATAGGCTTCTCGAAAGGGTTCTAGTAAAGGACTAACCATGAGTAATTAAATTAAGTGGGTGGGTGGAATTAAATATAAGATGAACGTAGGTTGGGTTGAAGCATGAAACCCAACGCCTGCATGGGTTACTAACCATGAGTAATTAAATTAGACTGTGTTGTGTGAAGATAATTAGCCACAAAGAAAACCAGAAAAAAATTAACTGATAACTGATAACTGATAACTGATAACTGATAACTGATAACTGATAACTGTTATTTTTCGGCTGCCCAACTGTCGGGAGTGTAGGTTTTTAATGCCAAAGCATGGATGGCTTCGGTAGCCAGTGCCGATTGTAAAGCGCCATAAACCATTTGATGCTGTTTAACGCGGGTTTTGCCGGCAAATTCGCCGGAAATAACCACCGCTTCCAAATGATCGCCACCTCCCGTCAAATCCCGAATCATCACTTGTGCATCGGGGATTTGTTCTTGAATCATCGCTTCTACTTGGCGAAAGTCAACCATCGTAACTCCTCAAAAAAATTAAAGATACTCTGATCCCATTTTTACCGAAAGCTCGTCAATGGGGACAAAATTTACTGCTGTGGGGGGGAGTTGTTAGGAGTTGCGGAGGTGGGAGTCGGTGCGGAGATGGGTGTACTGACAAATCCCATCTCGTAGAGTTGTTGATAGCTTTTTTGTCCTAATTCACTGGTGGGGTTTTGGGATTGAATCACCTGAATTAACAAAGGAACCGCCAATTCTGGCTGATTTTGCGCCCTATGGACCAAAGCAAGCTGATAGGTGGCTTCATCCCGCAGTTGTCCCGTGTTTAAAGCACTTTGACGCTGAGAATCGAATACTTTCGGGTCAATTCCTGAGAAACTATTAGCTAATTGCAGATGATAGTTAGATAGTTGGTTAAAAATCCGGCGCGCTTGATTGAGTTTGTCCACAGCGACATCGTATTTAGCGGCATTAATAGCGGCGTTCGCTTCTTCCACTAAACGTTGTCCCCCCTGAAGACTCAGGACACTATCGGCTTGATTTAAGGGTTTCAATTCGTTAGGATCGCTGGCAGGAGTGTTAGAGTCGGGGGTTTGTGCTTGTCCGTCAGGTGCGATCGCTATGACTAAACCGATCACCAGAGTGAGCAGATAAATTAAACTATAAGGCTGTTTTCGCTTAACCATAAAATTTCTCGACTTAATGTTCCTGATGGGAACGGCTATTTTTTCTAACATCGACACCTGACCTATAGTAGCTTTTTTGGGGCAGTTTCGATCCGACCCCAGCTTTCTAGACGTTAGATATACCGGTTTTGTCGCCATGGCAACCTCTGATTTTTCCCGAAAAATCAGTACAAGTCCCCAAAAAGTTAGTTTATCCCCCCGATTAATGGTTTAAATACCGATAATTCAACCCTTGCAAGGCTGTCCAGATAGAATAAAGAGAAAGTAGGAGTTTAGTTAAAATGTCTTTATCACTGATTACCCGTAAGTTTACGGTGGAAGAATACGAAAAAATGACAACCCAGGGAATAATCAAACCCGATGAAAAAGTGGAATTAATTCGAGGAGAAATTATCAAAATGTCACCGATGGGAACCCGTCATGCTGCTTGTATAGATAGATTAATACAATTACTTTATCAAAAGCTAGGCCAGAAAATTATTCTCAGGGTGCAAAATCCGATTAGATTAAATAATAATTCTCAACCAGAACCAGATTTAAGTTTACTAATACCTCGATCGGATTTTTATGTTACTGCCTATCCTTGTCCTCAAGATATCTATTTAATTATTGAAGTTTCTGATTCTACCATCGATTATGATCGCAATACTAAAATTTCTCTTTATGCGGAAGCAAATATTAAAGAAGTTTGGATTATCAATCTTAAGGAAGAATGTTTAGAAGTTTATCGCCATCCGCTGCATGGTAGTTATCAAAATATTCAGAAATACTCTATAAATGAGAGGGTTTTTATAACATCTTTTCCCGATATAGAATTCACTATTGCAGAAATCTTAGGAGTGTAGTTAAAATGTCTTTATCACTGATTACCCGTAAGTTTACGGTGGAAGAATACGAAAAAATGACAACCCAGGGAATAATCAAACCCGATGA
>MTBT01000029.1:4785-37535 GCA_002282935.1 Microcystis sp. LSC13-02
AACCCAGGGAATAATCAAACCCGATGAAAAAGTGGAATTAATTCGAGGAGAAATTATCAAAATGTCACCGATGGGAACCCGTCATGCTGCTGGTATAGCTAGATTAACACAGTTACTTTATCAAAAATTTGGCGATCTTATTCTCTTAGGAGTACAAAATCCGATTAGATTAAATAATAATTCTCAACCAGAACCAGATTTAAGTTTACTAATACCTCGATCGGATTTTTATGTTGCTGCCTATCCTTGTGCTCAAGATATCTATTTAATTATTGAAGTTTCTGATTCTACCATCGATTATGATCGCTATACTAAAATTCCTCTTTATGCGGAAGCAAATATTAAAGAAGTTTGGATTGTCAATCTCAAGGAAGAATGTTTAGAAGTTTATCGCCATCCTCTGCATGGTAGTTATCAAGCTATTCAGAAATATTATCGAGGTGAAAGTATTTTTATTGAATCCTTTCCAGAAATAGAGTTAACTTTAATTGAAATACTCGGTAATATTTGTTAAATTAAATTCTACAGCGTCTCTCATAAAGAGAAAGTATAACCTAATTTGGTATCGACGACCGACGACCGACTCCCCAAAACGAAAAATTCGTACCTCACCATAGAATTACTGAATAGCTGATAGCTGGTAGCTGAGGGTTTATAACTTGCGTTCGTAACTTAACAAGGTATTTTTTAATAACATTGCCACCGTCATCGGACCGACACCCCCGGGGACAGGAGTAAGATAACTAGCCACTTCTAAAACCCCAGCATAGTCCACATCGCCCACCAAACGGTCAGCGACGCGATTAATCCCCACATCCACTACCACTGCACCGGGTTTTACCATCTCTTTAGTGATTAAATTGGCTTTACCGACAGCAGGTACTAAAATATCGGCACTTCTGGTTATTTCTGCCAGATTTTCTGTGCGCGAGTGAGCAATAGTTACCGTAGCGTTTTCCTCCAATAACATTAAAGCTAAAGGTTTCCCCACTAGAATACTGCGACCCAGCACCACCGCGTGCTTACCGGCTATGGGAATATTATATTCTTTCAGCAGTGCCATGACCCCCGCAGGAGTACAACTGCGGATACAGTCCTCACCCCGCACTAAACCGCCTAAATTGAGAGGATGTAAGCCATCAGCATCTTTTTTCGGGTCAATTTGGTAGAGAAGGGAAACCGCATCTAAATGCTTAGGTAAGGGTAATTGAATTAAAATCCCGTCCACCCGCTCATCTTGATTGAGACGGACAATTTCCGCTAAAATTTCTAGTTCACTTGTATCAGTGGGAAAATGACGACCAAAAGAGGCCATGCCGATTTTAGTACAAGCTTTCTCCTTATTGCGGACATAAACGGCACTAGCGGGATTATCCCCCACCATCAACACCGCTAACCCCGGAGGTCGTCCCATTTGAGATTTTAGCCTCTGGATGCGCTCTCCTAGACCAAGTTGGATTTTTTGAGCTAAGGCTTTCCCGTCGAGAATTTGGCAAGTAGTTACGGACATTCTATGATAATACCGAGAACAAAAATCTTTCGGATCTATTCTATGGTCAAAAAGATTGGCTAATCGCACTCGTTAAGGTTAAAGCAAGAATGTCTATCCAGACTCGTGTAGGGCGCATCGGCAGTTTATTATTATTGCTAGGGTTATTCGGTTGTAGTACCCTTGCTGACCTCGGTATTGCCGTTCCCTACATCGGTGATCCTCCCCTAACAGCGATCGAGCAATTACAGGAAAAACCAAAAGGCACTTTAGTTTATCTTAGGGGAACCGTGAGCAATTATGCCCCTTTTTTAACTGGAGGAGCCTATCTTTTGCAGGATGGTTCCGGCAAGATTTGGATTCGCACCAATAGCAATAAATTACCCCGTCAAGGCGAAGAAATCGTCATTAAGGGCAAAATTGACTTTGAGGCTATTCCCCAGGGTTCCCAAAGCGTTAACGAATTGTATGTGCTGGAATTAGAACAGATGGATGCAGTAGCAGTTAATTCGGTTCCCACTCCTTCCCCGTCCCCAGAAATTAAACCTTCCCCCACCTCAGAAGTTAAACCCCCAGAAAATAATTCTCCCCCAGTCTCCACTAAACCCCTCGAAAATCCCCGACAGGTGACAATTCCGGGCGCTGCTGAAACAAAACCCCCAGAAACTCCCGTCGTTACCCCCGTTAAACCCAATCCACCCGTGCAACCCGTCGCAGAAGCGATTCCCCCCAAACCCCCCGCAGTGGTTAAACCCGTCCGGGACCCCCTCGATGCTTTCTTTTTACCCCATAAACAAAGGGAGAAAAACAGTAAACAGTAAACAGTAAACAGTAAACAGTAAACAGTAATCAGTAATCAGTAATCAGTAATCAGTAATCAGTAAACAGATGGAGAGTAAAGTTTATGACAAAGCTTATAAATTTGCCATTAGGATTGTTAAAGGCTATAAATATTTGTGTGAAACTAAACAAGAATATATTTTGTCAAAACAGCTATTAAGGAGTGGCACTTCAATCGGGGCTAACATTGCCGAGGCTAATGGAGCTATTTCTAAAGCTGATTTTCGAGCTAAAATGTCAATAGCTTATAAGGAGTGTCTAGAAACAAAGTATTGGCTGTCTCTATTGAAAGACACGAATTACATAGAGGAAAGAGCCTTTCAAAGTATCAATGATGACGCAGAGGAAATTGGTAAAATGCTTTGGGCTATTCTAAAAACCTGCCAAGAAAATACCAAAACCCGATAACCGATAACTGATAACTGATAACTGATAACTGATGATATTCGTTGCTTTGGCGATTTTAGAACAGGACGGTCGATTTTTAATGCAGTTGCGCGACGACATCCCGACGATTCTCTATCCGGGGGTGTGGGGTTTATTTGGTGGTCACTTAGAAGCGGGTGAAAATCCAGAAATAGGGTTAAAACGAGAGTTAAAAGAAGAAATTAACTACGAAGCCCCTAGTTTAGGCTATTTTCGCTCTTATAACGATGATAATCTCTCCCGTTATCTTTATCATGTACCCCTGACCGTGGAATTAGAAAAATTAGTGCAAACCGAAGGGCAAGATTTGGCATTATTACCCCCGGCTGCCATCCTTCAAGGGGAATACTATTCCGAGAAGATTAATCAGACTCGTCCTTTAGGAAAAATTCATCGACAGATATTACTCGATTTTATAGAAGTAGAATTATAGTGGATATTAGAGCCAGACAAGGAACTCCCTAATCTCTAGGGAAGTCGTAGTTAACACTGCTCCTCACCTCCCTCAAAGGCAAAATGCTCCCGCTTTTTGAATGGCTTTATTGAAACGTCAATCTTATTTTGGCTTTGTCTTTATGAACCAGTCGCGTCCCTCGTTCGTTTCCGTGCAGAAACTCCTATCTGGAGGTGCGATCGCTACCCTAGCAGTTAGTTCCCTGATGGTCCTTACCCCCGCAGCCAAAGGGGAAAAACCCTTAGAAGATAACCCGAAAGCAGTCATCGACCAGGTTTGGCAAATTGTTAATAATGAATTTGTAGATCGTAGTTTTCATCAAATTGATTGGCAAAAAAAACGTCAAGAATTGTTAAGCAGAAATTATACTAATCCCCAACAAGCTTACACGGCAATTCGGGAAGCTTTAAAGGATTTGGGCGATACTTATACCCGTTTTTTAACTCCTAGTGAATTTTCTGTCCTCACCAGTCAAACTTCCGGAGAATTATCGGGAATTGGGGTACGTTTAGCCCTCGATAAACGCACTAGCGATCTGGTCGTTGTCGATACGGTGAAAAAATCCCCCGCCAAGGAAGCGGGAATTAAAACAGGCGATCGCCTGATCAGAATTAATGGCAAACCCACCGCTTTAATGACCTTAGAACAAGCAATGGAAGCCCTACAGGGAGAAGTGGGTACTAGCGTTAGTTTACAGCTTGCCCGTCCCGATCAAGAGGTATTTGAAGTGACTTTGACCCGGGTAGCTATCGAAATCCCCTCGGTTAGCTATACCCTGAAACAGGAAGGTGGGGTGAAAGTTGGTTATATTAAACTGGATGAATTTAGTTCCCATGCAGCCGAACAAATGAAACAGGCGATCGAGGAATTAAGTCAACAACAGATATCCGGCTATGTTCTCGATCTGCGGGGCAACCCCGGCGGTTTACTATTTGCTAGTGTCGATATAGCTCGCATGTGGATGAAACAGGGCAAAATCGTTAGCACCATCGATCGACGAGGCGGTGATCGCCAATTTACTGCCAATAACACCGCTATTACCGATTTACCCCTAGTAGTCTTGGTTAATAAAGGTTCAGCGAGTGCCAGCGAAATCCTCGCTGGGGCGCTGAAAGAAAATGGCCGGGCGACTTTAGTGGGTACATCGACCTATGGCAAGAGTACCGTCCAATCGGTACACACCCTCTCCGATGGTTCCGGTTTAGCGGTGACAATTGCCCGTTATTATCCCCCCAACGGCGAAAATATCTACAAAAAAGGCATTAAACCCGATGTGCAGATCGAGTTAACCCAGGAACAACAGCTGCGCTTCCGCGATGATCCTTCTTTATTGGGAACTAAGGATGATCCCCAGTATCAACACGCGATCTCGCTGCTACAATCCCATAGTGTTAAACGTCCCGGCACTAGCAATCTCAATAATCCGTTGAGTAGTCGCGCTGAATAATTGTCCTAAGTAGGGTTTGCGACAAAAAGTCTTTTAGTGGGGACAGGGTGTAGGGTCATAATTCCCGACGACCTTCTAAAGCTCTCGCTAAGGTTACTTCATCAGCGTATTCCAGATCGCCGCCCATGGGCAACCCGAAAGCGATACGGGTAACTTTGGTGAAGGGTTTCAGTAAACCCCCGATATACAAAGTCGTGGTTTCTCCCTCGACACTGGGACTAATGGCCAAGATAACTTCCTGAATTTTTTTTTGGCTAACTCTGGTGACTAAAGACTGTATATTCAATTGATCGGGTCCAATCCCATCCATGGGTGAGATAACACCCCCTAAAACGTGATATTTGCCCGAATATTCCCTTGTTTTCTCCAAAGCAATCACATCTCTGGAGTCAGCTACCACACAGATAGTCCCCGTTTCTCGGTTAGGATTGCGGCAAATTTCACAAATCGGTTCGGCCGAAAGATGAAAACAAACCTGACACAATCCTACTTGTTTTTTAGCATCCACGATCGCCTGGGCCAATTCGATCGCGTCTTGCTCCGGTCGTTTGAGAATATACAGGGCCAAACGTTGGGCGCTTTTTGGTCCTACCCCGGGTAATTTTTGTAACTGCTCGATCAAACGAGCTAAAGGCGGTGTATAAATAGCAGTTAATCCTCTTATCAGTTATCAGTTATCAGTTATCAGTTATCAGATTTGAGTTTTCAAGTGAGCAGTGTTAAATAGAAGTTTCCTACTGTCTTTTCACTACTCACTGTTTACTGTTTACTGCTCACTGATTAAGACCGTTTGGGTAAACGCACATCGATAACACTGGTGTTAAAATTATAATTATCTCCTTCCAACTCGATTAAAGTGCCAATTTTCACCTTTTGACCGCCAACAACCGCACCAGTATCGGTAACTTCCGCTTGACCACTGAGAGTCATAATCATATCTTGAGAATAGTTTTCCGTGCGGGGATCGGGTAGGACTTTCACACTACCATCCGGCTGCGGAACTAAGACATTTCTCGATAAAGGTTTAACATTTTTTATATCCACTTGACCGGCTGGTTGATTACGAATAACAATATTAGTTTTCTTCTCGGTATTGAATTGATTAATCAAAGCGTTGGGATTGAGAACACTTAAACCCCGGACAATAACATCCACTTCTATGGGTTCTTTGGTAACTTGAGCGATCGTACTTTTACCACTCGTACCGGGGACAACAAAAATACCGATAATTGTCAATAAAATTACTAAAGCCGCTCCGATATCAAGCAAGCTAAATTTACCGAATAAACGTCCTTTTGAGTCTAATAAATTCATAAGCGGTTCACTATAAAATTTTGGGCATAAGGGAGAAGACAGTCATCAGTGGGAACAAGGGAGAATAAATAAAAATAATCTCCTGACTCCTGACTCCTAACTCCTGCCTCCTAACGGCTAGTAAATTCTATCATGATCGGAATCTTGGTCGCGGACGGGAAGTCTGACTTAAGATAGAAGATCGGAGTCTCACACGGAGCGATCGATAGACAATGGCCGGTAAAACTCAACTTAAGAAACAAGAAAAGCAATTATCTCCAGTCGATCTGACCCCTTCTGACGGTAACAACCTCGAAAAAGTTGCCCCCGTTAAACATTGGTCGATCGAAGATAGCGAAAATCTCTATCGCATCCAAGGCTGGGGAGAACCCTATTTCTCGATCAATGCCGCAGGAAATATCACCGTTTCGCCCCAGGGAGAAAGGGGCGGTTCTTTGGACTTATACGAGTTAGTTTCGGCGATTAAGCGGCGTAATATCGGTTTACCCCTGCTAATTCGGTTTAGTGATATTTTGGAAGACCGGATCGAGCGCCTGAATGCCTGTTTTAACCGAGCGATCGCCCGTTATAATTATCCCAACGTCTATCGCGGTGTCTATCCGATCAAGTGCAATCAACACCGTCACATCGTCGAGTCTTTAGTGCGTTTTGGTAAACCCTATCAATTTGGGCTGGAGGCTGGTTCAAAACCTGAGCTAATGATTGCTTTAGCTACCCTAGAACCTGCCTTAAACGGCAAAAATGACAAAACACAACCATTGCTAATTTGTAACGGCTATAAGGACAAAGAATACCTGGAAACTGCCCTGTTGACCACTCGTCTCGGTCATCGGCCTTTGATTGTCATCGAACAATTGGAAGAATTATATTTAACCCTGCGCGTCAGTCGTCAGTTAGGAATTGCCCCTCATTTGGGAGTGCGTGCGAAACTGGGGACAAAAGGGGTGGGTCGTTGGGGATGTTCCACGGGAGACCGGGCCAAATTCGGTTTAACCGTCCCGGAAATCTTAACGGTGGTGACGGAATTAGAACAAGCGGGGATGTTAGATTGTCTGCAACTGCTGCACTATCATATCGGGTCGCAAATCTCCGCTATTAGCGTCATTAAGGATGCCATTCGCGAAGCTAGTCAGATTTATGTGGAATTAGCGAAATTAGGGGCAAATATGACCTATCTCGATGTGGGGGGTGGTTTAGGGGTCGATTACGATGGCTCAAAAACTAACTTCTATGCCTCGAAAAACTACAATATGCAGAATTATGCCAATGATATCGTGGCCGAGGTCAAGGAAGCTTGTGAGGATGCCCAGATTTCACCCCCAATTCTCATCAGTGAAAGTGGACGGGCGATCGCTTCTCATCAATCGGTGTTAGTCTTTGATATCTTGGGAAGTAGTGAGGTTCCCCAAAACCCTCCCGATCCCTGCAATGGGAAAGAACACCTCATCCTCCGTAATCTCTGGGAAACCTACACGGGTATCGATGAGCGCAATTATCAGGAAGCTTATCACGATGCGGGACAGTTCAAAGAGGAGGCGATTAGTCTGTTTAATTTCGGTTATCTCAGTCTCAAAGAACGATCTAGAGCCGAACAATTGTACTGGGCTTGTTGTCACAAAATTCTGCAAGTGGCCCGACAACAGGATTATGTTCCCGATGACTTGGAAGACTTAGAGCAAATTATGGCCTCAATTTATTATGCCAATCTCTCGGTTTTTCAGTCAGTTCCCGATAGTTGGGCGATCGATCAACTATTTCCGATTATGCCGATCCATCGTCTCGATCGAGAACCTACCCAAAGAGGAATTCTCGCCGATTTAACCTGTGATAGTGACGGGAAAATTGCCCAGTTTATCGATTTGCGCGGGGACGTAAAATCAGTTTTAGAATTGCATCCGTTGGAGTACAAAAACGGGAAACATTCTCCAGAACCCTATTATCTAGGAATGTTTCTGGTGGGTGCTTATCAAGAGATTATGGGCAATTTACATAATCTTTTTGGCGATACTAACGTGGTACATATTCAGATGAGTCCCAAGGGATACGATATCGAGTATCTAGTCAAAGGAGATACGATCACGGAAGTATTAAGTTATGTACAATATTCTGCGGAAGACCTGTTAGAAAGAATTCGTCTTCGTTGTGAACAAGCTTTGCAGGAAAATCGCATGACTGTGGAAGAATCCCAATTACTACTACAGGATTATGAACGCAGTTTGCGACGTTATACCTATCTAGTGGGTGGGGATTGATGATTGCTCTTGCCGATCGAGTAATCGATCGAGGATGATAGAAAATAGACAAAATAGATAGTTAGTAAGGGGAAGCAGTGGAAAAGGGAACGCTGGTAGAATTTCGGGTGCAAGGAGAAAGGCGCTTAGGGGTGATCGATCGCCCAGAAGGTAAAAAAGATTGGATCGTCATCGATCAAGGGGGAAACCCGCATAAACTGCGTCCCCAACGCTTCGATTACATTGTCAAAGCAGGTCCGTCCAACCATAAGGAGATTGGCAATTTTCTGCGGGAAGTCCAACCCTATCTAGATGCTAGTGGTTTAGAAGTGGCCTGGGAATTATTAGCCGGGGAAAATCAGTTAGTCACTCCCGAAACCATGGCCGAGATCCTCTTTTCCGATCGCGGTCCGCAGTTTTGCTATGCGGCCCATTGTCTCTTGAGTGATGATAAAGTTTATTTTAAAAATAAAGGGGATGGTTACGAGGCCCGCTCGGAAAATCAGGTAGAGGAAATCAAACACCAGCTAGAGGTGGAACAACAGCGTCAACGGGAAAAAAGCCAATTTCTCCAACGTCTCCAGCAAGCCTTGGCCAGTGGAACGGTAGAATGGTCAGAAAGCGATCGAATTCGTCTGGAATCTCTAGAAAAATTTATCCTCCAACCCGAACAAAAATACCCAGCAGCCATGGAAATACTCTCGCTGCTGGGCCGTTCCCAAACCCCCGAGGCTGCTTTTGAATTGTTAGTCGATTTGAAATGGTGGAGTAGTCACGAAAACCTTTTCCTGCGACGCAGTTCCTACCCCGTTCAATTCTCGAAAAAGGTACTTGATGTGGCGCGTCTTAATTTACTCAATCCCCCTGCGGATGCGGATGTCAAAAATCGTCTCGATTTAACTCACCAAAAAATTTACACCATCGACGATGAAAGTACCGAGGAAATCGATGACGGATTATCGGTAGAAATGCTCGCAGATGGTGGTCATCGTCTCTGGATTCATATTGCCGATCCTAGCCGTTTAGTGCTTCCTGATGATGAATTAGACCTAGAAGCGCGTCGTCGCAGTACCAGTCTTTATCTTCCCACGGGAATGGTTCCCATGTTTCCCCTAGAATTGGCCGCCGGTCCGATGAGTTTGGTACAGGGAAAACTTTGTCCTGCGTTGAGTTTTGGGGTAATCCTCGATGAAACAGGGGCGATCGCCGATTATCGTATCCATCCTAGTACAATTAAACCCACCTATCGCCTCACCTACGAAGATGTGGACGAAATGTTACATCTGGATCTGCAGCATGAACCGGAAGTGAGGATTCTCAACCGTTGGGCCAAACAACGCCACGCATGGCGCAAATCTCAGGGATCGATTAACATCCAAATGCCAGAATCATCGATTAAGGTGAAGGCTAACGACGAAATTATCGTAGAATTGCAGGAAGTTTCCCCATCTCGGCAATTAGTGGCGGAAATGATGATTTTAGCCGGAGAAATCGCCGGTCGCTACTGTCAGGAACACGAGATACCCGTGCCTTTCCGCGGACAACCACAACCGGAATTACCCCCCGATGAGGAGTTAATTTTACTACCTGCGGGCCCAGTGCGTTCCTGTGCCTTGCGTCGCTGTATGCCGCGCAGTGAGATGACGACGATTCCTAACCGTCATGCTAGTCTGGGATTGAATACCTATTCCCAAGTAACTTCGCCAATTCGCCGTTATACTGACCTTTTGACCCATTTTCAACTAAAAGCCCATCTCCGGGGCGATCAACTGCCTTTTACGCGGGATAGAATGCAGGAAATTCTCTATAGTGTCGCTAGTTCGGCCCTGGAAGCCACCTCGGTGGAACGACAAACTAATCGTTATTGGAGTTTGGAATTTTTGCGACGACAGGGAGATCAAGTCTGGCAAGCTTTGGTGTTGCGCTGGCTGCGGGAAGAAGAAAATTTAGGCTTGATTTTATTGGAGGAATTGGGGTTAGAATTACCCCATCGTTTTGAGCGCTCGGTATCTTTAGGCGATCGCTTTCAAGTGCAAGTTAGTCGCTCTGATCCCCACCGGGATGAGATCCGTTTTCGCGAGTTGTCGGGTTTTGTCTCCTCTCAAGCAAGTTAATCTCTCGCACAGACAGAATTCAGAAGTCGGGAGATAGGGTGATAGGGATTTAGGGGTTTAGGGAAATTTCAGCCAAATGCTCCACTACCCCACACCCCACACCCCTCTGATAGATCAAATCAACCTACGGGCGCAAATCTGCTGTAAAATGTTATTATCTAGCAGTTAAAAGAGCCAAAAACTTCTGCATAATCCCAACGTATGACCATAACAATACGATTTGATTTGCCTATTAATATTTCGGAATCTCTCCATTCACAAGCAGAGGAACAGGCTAAGATAGCATATATCATGACTTTGTTAAAACATGGAGAAATTAGTAGTGGGATAGCCGGCAGGTTATTGGGAGTCTCTCGTTTAGAAGTTCTCGAACTTATGGGTCAATATGGGGTTGCCATCTTCCCCGACCAAAATCGAGAAGAGTTAGAACAAGAAATTACAGAAACCCTGCAATTATTAGAAGATTCTCCTGCGTGATTATTGTCTCTAATACCACTCCGTTAAGTGAGTTAGCTAAAGTTGGTCAACTTAACTTACTCCAAAAACTCTTTGGTAAAATTATCATTCCCCAAGAAGTTTATAATGAAGTCACCACGGGAAATCATCGGGCTGTTTCGGTTGTTCCTACTGCTCAGTGGATTGAGGTATTTACCATTCAATCTCCCGCTCAATTATTACAGTTGCAAATTCAGTTTAAACTCGATTTAGGTGAAGCGGCTACAATTATCTTGGCAGAAGAATTAAAAGCGAATCGAGTCTTAATAGACGAAAAATTAGGACGAAAATTGGACTTTTATTAATTGCCAAGAAGAAAGGAATTATTATTGAAGTTAAACCCATTTTAGATCAGTTTTTGAGTCAAGGCAAAAGAATTAGCCCAATTCTTTATCAAGAAATATTAGGAATGGCTGAAGAAAGCTAGAAATTAATTCCAGACAGAAACCAGAATATCCAACTTGTCGATACCTCAGTAACGTGAAAAGCGCTATAGTACATTTAGATCGGCCATCATCGCCATTACAAGAGAATATGCCATGAGGGAAAAAGCACTAGATTAAAGGTTTTAGCCCCTCTAAAAACGGCTAATGTACGAAAACAGAATACTCCTTTAAACTCTACTCTCTATGAAATTAATTTCCTCTTTACTTGCTGTACTGAGTTTCGTCCCCGCTATTGGTAACGGGGTGTGGTTTCCCGTAGAAGCTCAAAATTGGTCCCGACATTAAGAGAACAATTTTCGTAATGTTGTTGCCCTTATCAAACCCCGTCGTGGGGGAAATTGTCAAAATCATAGGATTCGAGCGGACGGTAGAGTGTATGATGCTCAGAAAGGAACTAGAGGAAGTTATCTAATCGTCGATCAGGTGGTCTTGCTAACTGGCATTACAGCAACCGATCCACAGGGATATAAAATTTGGCAGGTTTTCTATGAACCCTCTCGGACAAGAATGTGGATAAAGGATTGCGATCTGTCAATTCCCCGACTCGTGGATTAATCGCCGGCTTTTTATTAGTGATGTTAGGCAGCGAGGGTTGAAAAGAAAATCACCCCCACGGATTTATCCATTTTAAAATGACAGCATTCCTATTAGACAGTCGCTATTAAATGCTAAACAATCGCTATGAAATCTTGAAAACACTAGGTAGGGGCGGTTTTGGCGAAACTTTCCTCGCGATCGATACTCATCTGCCCTCCGCCAGCAAATGTGTAATCAAGCAACTAAAGCCGACGGATGAGGCCATTCAAGCAGAACCAACTCCCGGTTGGTTTCAAGAACGTTTCCAGCGAGAAGCCGCTATTTTAGAAGAATTAGGGCGAAATAACCCACAAATTCCTCAACTTTACGCCTACTTCTCAGAAGGAGAAAATTTTTTCCTCGTCCAAGAATGGATTGAAGGGATTACCCTCAGCCAAAAACACCAACAAGAAGGCAACCTCTCGAAAGCGGAAGTAGAAAAAATCTTGCGAGAACTCCTACCCGTCCTCGACCACATCCACAGCCGCAACCCGCCGATCATCCACCGGGACATCAAACCCGACAATATCATCCTGCGGGCCAGCGACGGTAAACCTGTTCTCATTGATTTTGGTATTGTCAAAGAGGTGAACAACATCAACAGCACTACAACAGTCTCATTGGGAACTCCTGGCTACATGGCATCAGAACAAGCAGCTGGCCGTCCAGTTCCCTCCAGCGACCTCTACAGCTTGGGTCTAACCGCAATTTTCCTGCTGACGGGCAAAATTCCTCAAGATCTCACTAGCCACCCCAAAACCGGTGAAATCCTCTGGCGACAAGATGCGCCCGGCCTCCACTCGAATTTAGCCGCCGTTATCGATCGCGCTGTCCGTTCCCATCCACGAGATCGCTTCACCTCTGCTCAAGAAATGTTAACCTTCTTGCCCGTTTCTTCCCAACCGACTGTTTCTGTCACCCCATCTCCTACTACTACTCCCCCACCTCCGCCTCCCCCACTATCGAGGTTTAACCCTTGGTTCTGGGTAATTTTTATTGTTATAACTGGTGGGCTTTCTTTTGGGTTTGGCTATCCAATAATAAAACCGTTGTTGAATTTCTTGTTCCCAAATAAACCAACGGTTGAAGAACTTCCCTTGATTGAGCCGTCGAGCCAGATTAATTCTTTTGTACTAGACCGAGAGGGTCAAACTTTGGTAGGCGGGGATAAGAAAGGGAACATCTACCTGTGGGAAGTGGCAACTGGAAAACGGAAAAAAACCATAGCAGGACACCGAAAAGCTATTCTAGCGATCGCTATAAGTAACGATCAACAGATCTTAGCCAGCAGCAGTGAAGATGGCACAATCAAGGTTTGGGATTTAAAAACGGGAAAAGAACGTATTACCCTGCCACGTCAGCGAGGTTTGATCGCCCTAGCCTTAAGCTCCGATGGCAATACACTGGTTACTGGTGGAGAAGATGCAACAGTTAAACTCTGGAATCTGTCAACGGGAAATTTAATCGAGACGCTACCGGTGGAAAAAGAGGTGGTATCCCTTGCCATCAATCAAGACGCATCAATTATCGTCAGCGGACATTCGGGCGGTGACATCATTTTTTGGCAAAAACAAGGCAGTAACCCATACGAACCACGCATTTTTCCCTCTATCAATCCATGGGAAGCCCACTCGGTTGCCATCAGTATCGATGGAACGACCGCCGCTAGTAGCAGTTGCCAAGACAATATCAGAATTTGGAAAGATAGCAATTGGAAAGATTCTCCTCTCCAAGCAGGGTCATCTGCCGATATCTGTTTGATAGTTATCAGCGAAGATGGCAAGATAATTGCTGGCCGCAGTTCCGATGAAACTATTAGATTATGGAACCTAAACACCGAAAAGGAGATTTTTAGCTACCCCCCTTCCTCTCCCAAATCTTTCGATTCACCTAGAATGATCGCCCTCAGTGGAGATGGGCGTACCGTTGCCAGCAATTTTGAAAAGAAAATCCAAGTTTGGCGGCCGAGTTTCTGAACTATCGGTGTCAAGATTATCCTGACCGGATTTCATACTACATCTTGTTTAACAACGTATTCAAGGCTGATGACTGATAGCTATAAATAAGTGGGAAGCGGGGCGCAGGTTTTTAAAGTTCGATCGGGATTTAATCGTATTATTAAAAGTTGATTTGGGATGAATCCTATGTTAGACTAGCAAGCAAAACGAAGAAAAGAGGTCATTGAGGATGAAACACCGACAGCCATACCAAATTCTGACGATGTTATTCTTAACTGGTGCGGCCACTTTCAGTGTGCCAGAACCTAGCAAGTCCGCAGGAAAGGGACTATTCTTCTGCGGCCAACTTCAGGGAAAGTGGAATACCTTTGTCAAACGCCCTAAAAGAAACATAGCGATAATTGAATGGACTTCCAACGACTTTGCCGAGTCAGGATGGGACAACAGGAAACGCTGCATCACGGTTTCCGATCGCTTTAATCAATATGCTCCTCTGCTGACTAATGTAAAAGCTTCAAATGTCAATGGCTATCCCGTCGTCTGTGTTCCTAAAGTTAAGGGCGGAAGTTGCGCTAAAAACGAGGTGTTATTCACTCTAAAAACAGGAGTAAACTCTGAAGAAGTTGCCCAAAAACTATTTAATATGAATCGCTATGGCAATCCTTCAAAATTTAGATTTACTGAGCAGCCTTTTTCCTACGATTCCGAAGGAGAACTTAATATTAATGTCGAGACTTTTATTAACAATCTTGAAGAAATAATCGAAGCTTCAGAAAATGAGCCTCGCTAGGAGTAAATTTGGCAGTGACCCAATCCCAATGTCAACTTTTACTAATAATGTTCCTCATCAGTAGTCCAGCCTTAAGGCTAGTAACTGATGCAGATAATGGCTACTTTGCTCCTCACATTATTCGGTCGGGATGCCCATCTTCTCGACCAATTCTGATCAATTCTTTATATAATAATATTAAAGTTATCACAGTAAAAATATTATATGAATCAGAATTTATCGGTTCTGGAGTAATAATTTACTCCCAAAACAACAATTATAAAGTGATTACCAACGCCCATGTTCTCAAAGATAATCACTTTTCCTACAATCTTCAAACCTTTGACGGAAAAATTCATATTTCAGAAGTGGTAAAAACTGCAAATTTTGCTCGGAATGACCTAGCCCTACTACAATTTAAATCCCCCTGCTTTTATGTGGCTTCTCGTCTAGGTTCTTCCGCTAACCTAAAGAGAGGGGAATATGTGTTGGCGGCGGGTTTCCCTTTTTATTTGCAACCACAATTTGCCTATCCAGCCAATAAGTCAATACAACAAAAAGAAACAAGAGAAAGCGCTCAAAGCTTAAACGACGAGTTTGATTTTACACCGGGTAAAATAGTTGCATTCTTAGAAAAACCGCTAGAAGGAGGATATCAAATCGGATATAATGGCGACTTTGAAAAGGGAATGAGCGGAGGGCCATTACTCAATCAAAAGGGAGAATTAGTCGGCATCAGCGGCAGACATCCGGTTTTGTGGGAAAACTCCGATAATTATGAAGATGGTTCTCAACCATCGCCGGATTTGCAGACTCTAATCAATAACTCAAGTTGGGCAATCCCCAGCGAACAAATTATTAAAGTAATATCTGATAAATAGATGAAAATATTAGCACCAATAAGCTCACTTATTGTTGGATTAATAGCGGTTTCATTAACTCAGCAAAGTTTATTAGCTCTCTCCCAAAGAGAAGTTGAAGAAATCGCCAAACAAACTACAGTCAAAATAATTAGAATAGACGGTAATAATCCAGGTACTGGAGCAATTGTTCAGAAACAAAAATATATATTTAAAGGACAGGAAGGATACTTATATACTGTCCTGACTAACTGCCATGTGTTTCTCAATTCAAAATTCTGCGATCAAGAAAATAAGCTAACTCCCGAACCGATGCCCAACTCTACTGGATATCGCGTTGAAACTTCTGACAGACAACAATATATAAGTGAAATTTCCTCGGTAAAAATTCATCCGAATGCTGATTTAGCAATTTTCAAGTTTTTTAGTACAATAGAGTACGAAACTGTCAGAATAGGTAATGCAGAACAGCTATCTGGCTCAAGTAAAGTTTATGTATTTGGTTGGGCAGTACCCAGCCAAACTAGCCGAGATCGACGTGCGCGATTTTTCGGTCCTGGGAATGTACTTGGTGTTGACAGAAAAGCCGCAGGGGGATATCAAATTGCCCATAAACTCGAACTTTTACCCGGAATGAGTGGCGGTCCACTATTACACGAAAACGGCTGTTTGGTGGGAATTAATGGGGGAGGTTACAGAGACCCTAACACACAAGTTATAGAATTTTTATCCGTTCCTATTAATCTTTATGCAAGCTGGCAAAATATCCCAGTAGTGGCCGACTGTCGAGCTACTCCGCTGCCCGATAATATTCTCTTTCAGACACTTCACAGTCTTCTCGAACAAGAAAATTGGCAGCAGGCCGAAGCCGAAACGAAAAAACTAATGCTTCGAGGAACAGATCAAACCTACTTTAACGGAAACATCATCAACAATCTGTCCTGTTCCGACCTGAAGATTATTAATCGACTTTGGGTGCAATATTCCAGTGGACGTTTTGGCTTTAGCGTTCAGGGGGAAATCTGGAAAGGAGTTAAAAATGACTATAAGCAATTTGAAGAGAGGGTAGGATGGCGGCGTGGCTATGAAGGACCATTGACCGATCCCCCCAACTACAGTCTTGAAGCTAAAAGAGGTCACTTGCCATCCTATAAACTTCTTGCTGCTTCCGACTTTGGAACATTCCTTAACCGATTGGAAAAATGCGATGCTCTAAGTCTTATAGACTAAGGTATTATAGAGAATATAATCTCAAGCGAATCTGAACCCCAATTATGATGAATAACGGTTTCATTTCACCTCTGAAATTTCTCAGCCTAAGTTTCTGCCTAGCTTGTCTGCCGTCAAATACCCAAGCCGTTAATATTTACCCGCCAATTATCACCACCAACCAACAACAACAAAATAAGCAAACGGAATCGCCGGAAGTTGGTTTGGAAATAATAGGAAGTCCCTCTCTCAACAGATTGGTGATTCCCATGTACCGATACACCGGTGAATGCCCGGGGTCTTCCAAAGGTATAGTAAAAGCAAGCTTTACCTCCACAGCCTTCCCTCCGAGTCGGGACAGAAGGGTTATTGTTAGAAATGTTAGCAGGGGAGTGGCCAGAGTGGCCAGAGATCCTTTTCCCTTCACCGATCGAGATTATAGCCGGGGCAGAGGCTCCGAAATTACCGAGATAACCATCGGTTCAGGACACGATGGACAATTTCTAATCGTCAGACAGGGAGAAAACGATTTCGATTATACGATTAAGGAAAAAAACACAATAGTTGACCAGGGAACCTTCACAGCATACGTGGAAACAGCAACCATTGTTGAAGAAAAGAATAAAGTACCAACAACAAAGCGTGTTTGCCCTGGTAATCGTATCGATGATCCCTTGGGAATCATCAATCTCTTGGGAAGCATAATCTGTGACAAGGAGATGCATGAAGTAACAGTCTATGAATGTCCATCTTATCCCAATGTTAGAAAATAGGGTTCGCTCAATATAGGTAAAAGCTCTACTAAAAAAGGCTTTTATTTGATATGATTCAACAGCTTTGCGATTTCCCTAGTAATGAAAATCTCAAAGGTAGTTTCGTTGGACTTAATAGGGTTAGTGGAGGATAAACTGCCCTCAGAAAATGCACTGAGGGATAGCATCCTTTTTGTCCGCATCAGGGAAATACTATGTTATAATTGCTTCTTAAGTAGGTAGGCGTTAAAAATTATCAGATTCCCCCTTATTAAGGGGGGACTAAGGGGGGATCGGCACCCCCCTTATCAAGGGGGGCAGGGGGGATCGAACCTAAAATCCATTTTAAATTTAATTATAACCAGCTACTTATTTGTTTGAAAAAAATTGAGGTAAAATAGCTATGAAACTTACTGTCATCTTTTCAATAATCGTTCTATCTTCTGTGAGTTTAGCAAGTTCTATCGGTGCTGAAAATCTCGATCATGTGAAGAAATTTAAGCAAACAAAACAATGCCCAGGATGTGATTTAAGCGGTGCAGATTTGAGTGGATTAAATCTAAGACAGGCTAACCTACAAGGTGCTGATTTAAGTGGTGCTAGTCTTGGTGGTTCTGATTTAACCAAAGCCAATTTAAGTAGCGCAATTTTGACGGGAGCTAATTTGGATGGTACCAAATTAATAGGAGCAAATTTATCAAATGCTAGACTTAATAGTGCTTATATGGGCTATGCAAAATTAATGGATGCTAATTTAAAAAGAGCAAGTTTGATCAATGCTGACATAGGCCGGTCTAATTTTACAGGAGCAGATGTGACAGACGCTAATTTTAATGGTGTGAGATGTGATACCTATACAGGGTTGGATGGAAGCAGAAGCAACGCATGGTGTAAATAAATAAAAATGAACCACTCTACTCTACTACAGGCAGTAGATAGCTTAATCCAAAACACTATATAGCAGTTTTCATCAGAATGAGGTATGGGCAAGGGGCTTAAATCCTTTGCTGATAAAACTTGTCGATACCTTAGTAAAGTGAAAAGTGCTATAACATCCCAAGAAACAACATTAAAACTCCTATCATTATTCCACCAATAATAAGCCAAAGTAAAATAGGTGAAATAAATATACACATAATGTATAATAATAAAATATATCCTATCGCCTTTGCAACACTCCATAATGGATTTGGATCTGCGATAGTTTTGAAAAAGTCGCTACGATGCTCTTCGCTAAAAATGAGCACTGAAAGCATAGCGAAAAAAACGACATGACCAAGAAAAAGACTTAATTTCTGAAACCAAGGACTAGCAGCAATTTCCCTAGCGGCTTGAACTCTTTCTAGGTCTGCTTGTCGCTCTTGTTTGTCCCATTCTCGTTTATCTCTAAGATAGTCTTGGCGATCTTTATATTGTTCAGGATCTGGCTTTGGAGAGTAGTGTGACATATTTCGTCCTTTTTTTGTTTCAAAATTTATGTTTTTGGGTTAATTGAAAGAGATAAAAGGTCTTAGAACCAAGTTGTCTTTCGATAGCTTAAATAGGCTTCGCCAAAAGCCCTGATTAAAACTTTTTCTTCCTGACAAGCTCGAAAAAACTGCACGGGCAGAATGATCATTAAAAGGAAAGCAATCCAAGAAATTTTAAAGTAGAAAGCGAAACCTAAGACAATTACAGAGGAAAATACATAAATGGGATGGCGAACTCGTGAATAAACCCCTGTAGTAACAAGTTTTCTAGCCTGAGCAGTCACAGAAAACGAGTTCCCCAGTTGTAAGCGAGCGACTGTAAGGAGAACTAAGAAAACAATGACTAATACTGCACCGAGCAATCGCCATCCATCCCAAGGAGACCAAGCGAAAGTCAGCAAAAGTATTGGAATAAATACTGCTGGGGCATAAGTGGCAAAAGCGGCTCTTGAACAGGGCAATCGCACATTGAATGCACTGTATAATTTTGAGATCATAGAAACCGAAAAGAAAAAAGTAGCGAATAAAGGGCTAGTCAATTTTGTAGATAGCATAGCTCAGAGAAAAAAAGAGAGAGTTTACTTAAGATACTCTAAAAACAGAGGGTTTTTGCTAGTATCAATGGGCTGATTAAGTCGAGGCACTACCAATTTAGCAAGTTTGGGATTATGGTGAGCAAATAATAGGATCATTTGTTTGTCCTTAAGCAATTCAGCGAGAGATTGGTCATCCTGTGCGGCGGATTGCGTTTTGTCAATACCTTGCCAACGGGAGGCAACCTGAATGAAATCGTACACCCTTTTTCCCTTACCAAGTCCTTTTGCTTCACCAAACCAAGGAATCAAGCCACCGTAACGCTCCCAATCCTCAAGGCGTTCTTCGAGACCGCAGCTCCTTCCAGTGGTAAACTCTAAAATATCAATTACCCAGCCAAAACCAACAACCCCTGTAGTTGTACATAATGCGAGTTTAGCTTTGATGGTTTCGCCAGACTGGTAAATTTCGGACTTAACCATTTTAATTTCTTGGTTAATTGAGAAAAGCCAGTTATTGGCGACTTTTGCAAAAGAATGTTTGGGATAATTCTGTCGTAAAGTCTGGAGAAATGCCTTAGATTCAGGATAAGAAATTGTGTTGTAGTAAGCCTGTGAACAATTTATGTAAGCTACAGGCATCAAAGCTGATAATTTCGCAATATTAGGAATATCTTGAAATGTTGAAGCCTGAGAACAAATGTTCGAGTTCTTGACCACCGCTATCTGGACATTTCGAGATAAAGGATGCCTCGGTGCAACAGCAAGGAAACGGCGACGTTGGGCTAGTGCTTGTGGAGATTGACCTTGTTTATCGTAGAATTTTGCACAAGAATCATGAAAGTAAGGTAAATTTACCTGAATATTAGGTATTGCTCCACCATTTATTAATTTGTCCAAGCCGTCACAAGATTCGCTCCCGGCCAATTTGGCCACACCGTAGGTTGAAAATAACCCAGTGATTGAGCGATTCATTGCTTGCGTCAACTCATCTTTATCATGTTGCTCATTAAAAAGATACCGGCTAAACAAGGCTTTTGATAAATTTTTCTGTTGCTCTGCCTGTTTTGCTTGCTGGTTGGCGGTCAGAAACGAAGAACAAGTTGCCATCTTTCGTTGAGCGAGGTCTGTTAGACCATCAAAATTATTGAAAGGAAACGAGGCTGTTTCCTCTACCCGAGTAAAATAAGCTGTTGCCTCTGGACAATTAACGGATTGATAAGCCATTTGTCCCTTTTCAAAAGATTCATGGCGATGGGCTAAGGTTTCTTGAGCTTTGTTGATGGCAAAAGTCGAAGCGATGACAGTAATCGCAACAACGCTACCACCAACGAGAAGAGTCTGTGTTGAACTACCCATCTTATCTCCTAAGCTACTGTTGTGCAAGACTTTATGGCTAGATTAAGGAATCTAATAAAACTTTAATATCGGCTGCTCTAAGTATTTGCCAACCAAGGTTGGAGATTTTAGAGAGAAAAGTTATGTTATATTTGATTCTGTGATGACTTTTCTGACTTCAGGAGCGAAAATGTATAGCAGAATATGGTTCGTTAATGCTTAAAGCCTTGTTAAAAGACCTAAGTGTGTTTTTGACCATATATTCAGGAGAACCTTTGCGATAAATTCTTAATTAGCTTATGAGCCAAATGGAGACGCAGAAATGTGACCTTTGCCGAGGGGGATTTTGTAATATTTGCCCCCAGACTAAAAAAAATTGGGATTTAGATAGATTATTTGAGGATCTGAAATGTGTACTTATTCTTCAAGATGACTATGAATCTATCGATAAGGTTCCTAAGGAAGCATGGAAGTCCGCTCAAAGAGGAAATAAAACACTAAAAGCAAAGGAAAAATGTTGGTTATGTTTACTATTACAAGGCTATGATGTAAAACAGATAGAAAGCTATTTACATTTAACTAATATTAAAGGAGACCTGTCTAAAAGTATTTACAAACGGATTAGTTTTCTGGCTTCCGGCAAACAAATAGGTGATTGGGCGCGAGTTCCTATTTACCTTGAGCATCATGTTAACTCAGCCTACACTTGGAATTATAGAAAAAATACCTACACCTCAGTTACAAATGAAGAAATCGGTATTAATATTAAGCTGAGTAAGACAGATGAAAACCCAATCAATCGTTCTAGAATAGTTGAAGTATTCAGGCTTCTTAAAATTGATATTAGGGAGGAAGATATAGAAATAATAGGGTAAGATAATGATCTCTGGCTCTTCGGTTTGTGTTATGCAATAGACTGGGGTTATAAGGGATGGAACCCTTATATAGAAAGGCATTTAGCGATTTTTGTCAATTGTTTTTGATCTAGAGCGAACTAATCAATTAAGTCTCTTGCCAGATAAGGATTTAGTCGATTTATGTCCCCCTATCGAACCATACCAAGTAACGAAGAACCTGATCTCTTAGTTAAATTGATTACGATTATTTTTCCAAAGCTCAGTAATAAATAATTTCTGAAAATCATTAGATTCAAAAACATTCAACAAGTAAAATTAAGGAGCAAATCATGACCAATCAGGCTGACGCACAAAATCAAAATACTATAATTCAACTGAAGGGTAACTATCAAATACTTGATCGGTTATGCGAACTATTTGAGTCTGGAGAATTAGAAAAAGCACTCGGTATTTCTATTTTAGAATTAGAAGCCTTTAGTCTAAAAAAAATTATAGTGTTAGAAGAACCTAAATCAAATGCTAAAATTTTAGATATATCAAAAAATACAATAACGATTCAAGAATCTGCTGTTATAGAAACATCAACCGCTATTGAATCTATAAAAAGTGAGATAGTTTCCCTATTGAGTTTCTGGCAAAATTGTCTTGAAAATCAAGGATTTAAAACGGCAACGCTTGGGAACTCAATTAGTCGAAAAAAAGTAATTGAATTAGACCAACATCTGATCGAATTAATTTTGACGATTGACGAAATTAATAAAAAAGAAATTCGCATATATTTGAAAGTTAGACCTCACAACGGTAAAGGTTATTTGCCTGAGAATCTGATTGTTTCTGTCTTCGATGAAGAAGGAGAATTTTTTCCCTCTCAAAAAACAAATGGACAAACTAATATTCTTGATCTTACGATAGGACATAGCTTTGTTTGTAAAACCAATGATTCTTTTAAAATTAGTTTTACTCTCAATGAAATTACAATAGTAGAAAGCTTTCCAGGATAGAAAAGAGATTGCTATGTCAAAAAAAATTTATTTTAAAATTGGTTCCTGTCTTCAATTGCCAAACCGAATGGCAGTTCTACCCGTCACTTTGACTATCTCTGACTCTAAAGGCCGTTTGGAAGAAAGAAGCTCCTATCTTTCAATTATGCCAGAGCAACTTAGTCAGACATTTAATATCTGGAAAAATTACATCATTCCAGACTCTCCCCGACGACCTGAATCCTTACCTCTTTCTGAGCAACTATTAAGTACCGATGGTAATATTAGTTTACAGAAACTGGCTGAAAATTTAAAAACAGAAATGAATCAATGGTTAACAGATACTCAAAGTTGGATTAACGAAAAGGGTGAAGTTGACTCAAAAATTCAAAACACCTTAGAAAAATACTCAAATTTACAAGAAGAAATTCAACTTTTTATACAAACTGAAGATCGAATATTAAGAGGATTTCCTTGGCAAGAGTGGGAATTTTTGCAGCCTTTATTTCGTCTGCACAAAAATACAGAGTTATCTGTGAGCGCAACGGATTTCGCACGTCCCGAACAAAAACAAACCATTAACCGCTTAGATACAAGAGTTCGGATTTTAGCTATTTTCGCAGATAACGAATTAGATGAAAATAATGAATATAAGCAAGAAAAAGAATCTCTCGATCGATTAAAAAAATATGGTGCTTTTATTCAGACACTTTATCAGCCGAATTACTCGGATTTAATTGAAGCTCTAGAAGAACCAGCAGGTTGGCATATCTTCTTTTTTGCAGGTCATAGTCACAGTAATCCAGACGGTAGAATTGGCTGGCTGCAAATTAGTTGGCTAGATAATAATCAAAAACTTCAAACAAAAGAAATTGAGATTAATGAATTAACCAAATGGATGCAAAAATTGATTAATGATAAACTACAACTGGCAATTTTTAACTCCTGTGACGGTTTAGGATTAGCCAATCAACTAACTTCTCTAAATCTCCCTTACTGTATCGTAATGCGGGAAAGAGTAGATTCTTCCTTTGCAGGTACATTACTTACTCATTTGCTAAAGGCTTTTGTTGAAAAGGAAAAATCTATATTTGCCTCGATGCGTTATGCTCGTGAACAACTATTATCGGAATATGATCAGGGATTTAAACCATCGGGAAAAAGTTGGCTACCTGTTATTGTCGCTAACCCAGAGGCCCCTGAGTTAACTTGGGATAGTTTGTTTATAGAACGTCGCTTGGGTCCCAAATGTGAATTAATTTTATTGTTTTTTTTAGTCGTTATAGCGATTGGATTACCGTTAAGTATTTTAGGAGAATTTGGCAGTCTTAATACTTTGCGGTTTTATGCACAGCTTTATCCTCATATCATTGTTTATCCCTCACTATTTCTGCCTTTGTCACTATTCTCTCTCTATCGAGCTTTTAGCTTAATACGTCAAAAAACGGAGGTGATTTTTAGATTCACTATTGTCGTAATTATTGTAAGCTTTATTGCCCTGATGTTTGAAGTATATTCTGATCCGATATTTTTATTTGAAATTAAACCTCATAGCACCATTTTACTTGACAATCAAAAGCTGACCGATATTTTAACCAGCAACGATATCGATATCGCAGGAATACCTAATAAATGGATCAATCAAATTAATTTAGAGGGAAAAATAATTTTAGATAAAAATGATATCGAATATTCCGTTAAAAAAGTTATTAAACAGTCCTATTATAAAGATAATCAAAATGATAAAAACTCTTTTTTTAAAATTGTTCATAGTCACCAACTTTGGTCAAACTATTACTCGGTGAGTCGTATATTTTATGTGTTAAATTATTTTGCAATTTTTTTCTGTGGTTTTGAATCCTTAGCTTTTCTGCTTGAAAATATTCGTAATGACAACTCTGTATTTAATTTTGATAAGTATATCAAATATATTTTATCATGTTATATAGGATTACTTCTCTGGATGCCTTTCGATAATTACTATACTCAAGAGGTAAAAAACTTGTTATTCCAGACAAATCAGGGAGGAAACCTCAGAAGTCTCGTCCAAATCTTTATTATTCTTGTTCTATTTCTTATTGCCTATTTCATCTTTAAAACTAACAAAATCAAAATATTAAAGCACAAAATCACCTTAGTGTTTATGTTTTTAATCCTTTTCATTGCAATACTTGCGCTCAAACCATTGAATATATTAATTGTCAATAAATGGTTCGGTTTTTTAAGTAAAAGTCTCTTTATTACTTGGGGGGGATTATTTTGTTTGCTAATGTTTATTATTTATCCTATCATTAATTTTTTGATTGACAGACAATCTTTTTCAAATTATTTTATTGAATTTAATAAACTCATAAAACTTTTACGCTCATGAAACCCTTATCATCATCACAAATAACAACTTCTGTAGTGATCACTTTTCTCTATATTCTACCTGTTGTTTTACTTCTAATAAAGGTTATTCCGTTTAGCGATCGCTTTTTAGTATTAGCCATTACAGGAGCATTGATTATCGGTTTAGCACTGCTCAACGAGATTTCTCTAGCAGATTTAGGCTTTAATCATCAAAATTTATTACCAGCGATTAAAGATATTTTACCCGTAACCATAATATCTTCCGTTTTAATGATTGCCTTTTATCTTAATCATGGAATGCGAATTGATAATACTGGTATTCCCTGGTATTTCTATGTATTTTATATTTCCCTTTCATCGCCGCTACAGGAATTTTTATACCGTTCCTACCTTTTTAACCGACTTGCTCAAATTCAACTTAATCAAGGTTCTATCATTATCATCACTGCTATTCTTTATAGTTTTGCTCATAGCATTTATCAAGACCTGCTAACAGTCTTATTAAGTTTAATTATCGGTTTATATTGGGCATATCACTATAATCGCTTTAAGAATTTTTATAGTATTACCCTTAGCCATACAATTCTTGGTATTATCGCAATTCTTACAGGCAGTGTATAACCGACTTACTCATGCAATACAAAAACACTAGCTATACTATAAGTTAAAAGGTTGACCATGGATTTCCCTCATCTATTTGTTAAAAGGCAATTATAAAGACTAAATTTTGGGAATTACATAAGCTTTAATTTTATAGCTATTACGACTTCTCCCTTATCAAATCTATAAGTAAGAGATGTCCCCGAATCAGGTGAAATATCATAAGCACCAGCTAAACTCTGTTCTGGTCTGCCCGCAATAGGAATAACTGCATCCTCTGCAAATAAATCAAAAGAGGCTTTACTTTGACCAGAGCCAACCTGAATATCTATTCTTAAAGTTCCCCCTGTAATGAAATCAGTTGTATCTATGCGAATAATTTTATAATTTAGATTACCATGTCCCGGTGCGACAAGCTGACCTTCATATTCTGCATATTTTTTTTTTCTAGTTAACACTAATTTAGGTTCTTCTAAGATTTGCTTATCATCACTATTCTTCAAAATAGGACTGGCAATGAATAATTGTCCTAACATTGGCTTGTAAGCAATTAAATTTAATAAATTTAAACAAAGAAAACAGTTAAGTAAATTTACTATCTTTTTAAGAGAGGTCATAGCTTTTATAACGGTTCAGAAGGGTCAAGGATATGATAGCATAAACGCTATAGTCATTTCAGATAAATCTGATACACTCTAGACCGACAAAACCCTTATGAACTCTGGGATTGATATTCTCAATCTTAATTGAAATGACTATATAAGTTAAAAGGTTAACCATGGATTTCCCTCATCTATTTGTTAAAAGGCAATTATAAAGACTAAATTTTGGGAATTACATAAGCTTTAATTTTATAGCTATTACGAGAAGCTGACAGGGGGACAAGCAAGCTAGAAGCTTTGACCACACAAGCTTCTAGCTTCTCTCGCCAAAAATAGATCGATGACCAGCAAAAAGCTAACGAAAGAATCAGGGATGGGAGCAAGCTTACTAAGAATTTTATCGATAAATGGGAGCCAGTGCGGAAAACTTATTCGATCAAAAGCTCTAGAAAGCTTATGATGTATCGATTTCAGGGTTCTTGTCCCCCTGTCAGATTGGTATGTTAAAATGAGGTGAAATAATATAAATGCGTGGAGTCATTCTCTGATATGAGTAAATATTCTAATTTTGACCCAACTCATTTTGTTGTCGAACCCGAAGAAACTGAACAAATAACCCAATTAAATCAGCTGCTTAATAGAGAAATACCGACGAGACTCGTCACTGAACAGGGAGAAAATGTCTATATTCCCGAATCAGTTTTAATGGTACTTCGTTACAGTGTAGCTGCCTTAGCATCGGGACAGGTAATTCAGTTAAATGTTACCCATCAGGATTTAACTATAGAAGAAGCGGCTAATTTGTTAAATGTTTCTAACTCTTATCTAATAAAATTACTAGAACAGGGGCAAATTTTATCGACTAATGTAGGCAGTGATCTACGAATAAAACGAGAAGATTTGCTAATATATAAAGAAAAAAAATATCGAGAAAGAGAACAAATTTTAAATAACCTTGTAGCCATGACTGAAGCGGAAGGACTATACAGAAAAGATGAGGAATTAAACCTAGATGACAGCAGAGCCTAGGGTTGTTTTAGATGCTTGTGTTCTTATTCCTCAGTATTTACGCGATACTTTATTATCAATTGCTTGGCAAGGTTTATACTCGCCTTACTGGTCGAAATTAATTTTAGAAGAAACAACCCGCAATCTGATTAATCGATATGATATAACTTCAATAAAAGCCCTTAATTTAGTGGAGACAATGAAAGCAGCTTTTCCCGAAGCCATGGTTGAAGTGCCATCTGGTTTAATTGAGTTAATGACAAACGACTTAAAAGATCGTCATGTTTTAGCAACTGCTGTTATGGCTAAAGCTAATCTAATTTGGTTCTTCGGTTTTTGTTATGCAATGGACGGGGTTATAAGGAATGAAACCCTTATAGAGAGGGACATTGCCGCGATTTTTGTCAATTGTAGTCAATTTATGTCACCCGATCGAACCATACCAAGTAACGAAGAACCTCTAATTTTAACTAATAATATTACCGACTTTTCACTGTCAGCTTTAGAAACTTGGGGTATAAAGGCTCAATCTCCTGATACTTTTTTAAGTAATTTGTTTGATGAATATCCCGAAGAAATTAAATTCAGTCTAAATGGGCAAGTCAAGAAATATAAAAATCCTCAAAAATCTCTAGCTGAATTACTAGAATTTTTAGATAAAAAAGCTAATTTATCTAATTTTTGTCAAAAGATAACTAAAATTCTTTGATAGAACTGAACTTCTCCAGTATAAATGGACTAGCTATCTAAACATGGCTACAGAGGGAATCGCTTACTCTAGAGATTAATGACACTATCTGTTAAAATCAGGTTAGCGATCGCTAGACAGCGAACTCTAGGTCATCGCTCCACTCCAGATACAGTCAACGGTACAGCCATTTTCAAGTAAAAAATGTACCCAGTAGTCTCTTTTCAATTTTTTCTGAGAAGCTCCATAAGGGTTTTGTTAATTTTTTAGTATTTATGTATGGGGGAAGTCCAGTTATTACAGGATTCAACGTTTCTGACCCTGATGTTCTCTATTCTCTGGTTACTCATCAACCGATTCAACTCTTACAAAAAAGCCAGAATCAAGATTCACTAAGTCAGGTAATTGTTTGAGAGTCATTGACAGATTGAGATGTTCCCGTTATTGTTGAGATAGTTTTTTGCTATTCAGTCAGTTTTTTCTACCATAATCATCTATATTTTATTATGCAGCAATTATCTCTTTCTCCCCCCCCAGTACATTTGAACTAAATCGTGTCAGGAGAAGTTCTCGATCGCTTGTTTTAGGTGGGTTATTAGCGATCGGTAGTTCTTTGTTGACCCTGACCCCAGTAATGGCGGAAGGCATCCAAAAGCTGGCTGATTTTAATGGGGCTAATGGGAGTAGGTCCTATGCCGGTCTCACCTTGGGGACGAATGGTCTCTTTTATGGGACGACTCAAGCGGGCGGTAGTTCTGATCAGGGAACGCTCTTTTCCTTTAACCCGACGGGGAACGTTCTCACGTCTGCAGCCAATTTTGACGGGATTAATGGTGCTTATCCCGGTGCCAGTCTCTACTTGGGGACGGATGGTCTCTTTTATGGGACGACTAACTCTGGCGGTAGTTCTAATCTGGGAACGATCTTTTCCTTTAACCCCACAGGGAATGTTCTCACCTCTTTATCCACTTTTAACGGGGCTAATGGGAGTATTCCCCTTGCCAGTCTGACTTTGGGGACGGATGGTCTCTTTTATGGGACGACTTCCTCTGGCGGTAGTTTTGGGAAGGGAACGATTTTTTCCTTTAACCCGACGGGGAACGTTCTCACCTCTTTATCCACTTTTAACGGGGCTAATGGGAGTAGTCCCCTTGACAGTCTGACTTTGGGGACTGATAGTCTCTTTTATGGGACAACTCAATACGACGGTAGTTTTGGGAGGGGAACGATTTTTTCCTTTAACCCAACGGGGAATGTTCTGACTTCTTTAGCCAGTTTTGATGTGATTAATGGTGCTTATCCCAGTGCCAGTCTCTCCTTGGGGACGGATGGTTTCTTTTATGGGACGACTGACTCTGGCGGTAGTTCTGATTGGGGAACGCTCTTTTCCTTTAACCCGACGGGGAACGTTCTCACCTCTTTAGCCAGTTTTGACGGGAATAATGGGATAGGTCCCCTTGACAGTCTGACTTTGGGGACGGATGGTTTCTTTTATGGGACGACTGACTCTGGCGGTAGTTCTGATTGGGGAACGCTCTTTTCCTTTAACCCGACGGGGAATGTTCTCACCTCTTTAGCCAGTTTTGACGGGGCTAATGGGGCTTTTTCCTCGGCTAGCCTGACTTTGGGGACTGATGGTCTCTTTTATGGGACAACTCAGGGTGGTGGCACTTCTGATGCGGGAACGATCTTTTCCTTCGATCCCAACTCCAGTACACCCGTTCCCGAACCCTCAGCCCTCCTCGGTACAACTATTGCAGGAGCTCTCGGTGCAACACTAAAACGCAAATCAGCCCATAAACATAAACAATAGTTATTTCTACAAGAACCACAAGGGCAGGCATAGAGCTTGCCTTTTTTATTCACTAAAATTTGCACCCCAGCCTGAACCCCAATCCGCTACCCCTATATTGCCATAAAGCCGTAGAGGCTTGGTCTCCAACCCCTTGAGGACAAGATAGGCTGCACCCGCTCATTCTGTCGGTTGGAGGGGGGAAACCCGTTACTGATTCTGCTCACAGAGAAGGACTAATTTTATTGGTGTAGAATAGAGACAATTATTGAGAGAGAAAGAAAATGAGCACTATTTCCCTTGAAATCCCTGAAGAAATCTTAATTAGTCTCAAAGAAACTCCTGAAAATCTATCGAGAGAATTAAAAATATTGGCAGCCGTTAAACTCTTTGAACTTGACAAGTTATCTTCAGGACGTGCAGCACAATTAGCCGGAATGTCACGAGTAGAATTTTTAACTATTTTGGGGCGTTATCAAGTCTCCCCTTTTTCTTTAACGACTGAACAATTAGAACAAGATATTGTCAATGCCTAATCCTCAAGTCATTGTCAACACCTCTCCTCTACTGTACTTACATCAAGTGGGCTACTTGGAATTGCTCCAACGCTTGTATTCTCAAATCTTGACTCCTTCGGCAGTAATCGAAGAATTAGCAATCGGTAAAAATAAAGGAATTGATGTTCCCAATATTCAGGCGATTGAATGGATTTCAATTACTCTGGTTAAATCAGTCAGTCTAATTCCGGCTATTATTGATTTAGGGCAAGGAGAAGCTGAGGTCTTAGCTTTAGGATTAGAAAATCCAGGTAGTTTACTGATTTTTGACGATCAATTAGCCCGACGTATTGCCAATTTATATCGCTTAAAATATTCAGGAACGCTTGGTGTTTTAGTTAAAGCGAAGCAGCAGGGCTATCTATCTTCTGTTGCTCCCGTTATTGCTAAGTTACGCCATCAAGGAATGTGGCTAACTGATAAAGTTGTCAATGATGTTCTTCGATTAGCTGGAGAGTAAGTATGCTTAAAAAAAAGGCTCTTCGTTACTTGGTATGGTTCGATAGGGGAGCATAAATCGACTAAATCCTTATCTGGCAAGAGACTTAATTGATTAGTTCGCTCTAGACAAAAATAATTGACAAAAATCGCCAAATGTCTTTCTCTATAAGAGTTTCATTCCTTATAATCCTGTACGTTGCATAAGACAAACCGAAGAACCATCTGGGTTGTAATAAACCTACACCTGTCAGCATCCCATACCCCATCTTCCCACTTCCCCCGGTTGAGTTAGCGGGTTAGGCTTCGATCTGTCAGAATACAAGTGTTGAAACAAACCTTTTAAGAGGCTTCATGGTGGAAGTTAAAGTCGTTCCCCCGAAACGCAATTGGATTCAGACGTGGTGGCAATCCCTGAATTCCTTATCCCGCTTACTGGTGATTGCTCTAGCTGCACCACTTGTCGTCCTGAATGCCTGGGCATTATCGGCAATTTTTGGCTATTTTGAATCTTTATTTGTTATTTTACTGATAGCGGCCGTTCTATCTTTTCTCTTGGGTTATCCGGTGACTTGGTTGGAACGTCAGGGATTAAAACGGGGTTTAGCTGCGATCGTGGTTTCCCTGATCACGATTTTAATTTTTGTGGCCGTGGGAATAACCCTAGTTCCCTTAGTCTTCACCCAAGCACAGCAATTTGTCAATAGATTGCCAGAATGGTTAGACTCGGGACAGCGCCAACTGATGCAACTAGATACCAAAATCGACATGATGAATCTGCCGATTCCGATCAGTTTCGATGGTGTTATCGCTCAGTTTAACAGTCGTTTAGGGGCAGAATTGCAGATTCTAGCGGGAAGAAGCGTTAATTTAGCCCTTAATCTCACCGTTTTTACCGTGGTGCGAGTGCTTGATGTGCTGTTAACTATTATCCTCACCTTTTATCTACTTCTCCACAGTCCCGATATCTGGAGGAGTATTATCCAATGGTTGCCCAAACCCGTCCAACAACCCTTTTCCCTAACCCTACGCTTAAGTTTTCAGAATTACTTTGTCGGACAGGTAATTTGCGCCACCTGCATGGCCCTGGGATTAGTCACGGCATTTTTATCGATTAAAGTCCCTTTTGGTCTCCTATTCGGTCTGTTGATTGGTACCATGGCCTTAATCCCTTTTGGGGGAACTGTAGGCATTGTCACGGTGACAGCTTTACTAGCTTTGCGCGATATTGGTTTAGCTCTACAAGTTTTAGCCGTGGCTGTAGTGGTGCAGCAAATTGTCGAAAATGGCATTGCTCCCCGGATTTTGGGCAGTGTCACCGGGTTAAATCCCTTTTGGGTGTTGGTCTCGGTCTTGACGGGGGCGCGAGTGGGCGGTTTACTGGGGGTAATTGTCGCAGTTCCCATGGCAGTAATGATCAAGGAAGCTTTGGAGGTTATCCGTCAAGTGACACCAGAGGAGACAAAATACGGGATAATTAAACCCTCTCTCCCCCTAGAATCAGAATCCTCTAGCGAGGTGGTTTCTCGCTGAAGAATGACTGACGGCATGATCTAGGGCGATCTGAGCAGTAATCTTGGCCGGGAGAAATCGGCAATTTTCTCGCAGGTTCTTGGTTTTTCTCCCTCGATCGAGTTATGATATCCATATTGGTGTATTAACTCCGCTCTCGGCGATCGCCGTCCATGCCTAGGAAGGACAAATGAAGGCTTGAGGATGCCTTGCTGGTCTCTGGGGCCTGGCTTATTGGGAGATTAGCTAACCAATTATCTCTAAACTCCGATAATTTTAAGAAAAGGTCATTTTCTATCCCGATAAATAAGCAAAAAATCGATGTTTTGGTTAAATAGGCTACATTAACAGCCAGCTTTCTATCGTAAGCTCGAAGTTAAGACATAAAGTCAATATCACCCTCCGATTGCAATGAAAAAATGTTTGGATCGCTTAAGGTTTAAGCCTTTCAGACATTTTTTTTGTGGATTGAGTAGTAAACAACCTGATTTCGGGATCAGACAAGGAAGCCGTGCTTGTACCCACAGTGTGACATGGACGAAAACCAACAGACCTTGACATCCTCGCCGCCCTAAAAGTGCGGCGATTCCTAAACCTCACGATTTAAGTTTCTGCTTCAACCACCGTTGCATACCACGGTTAAA
>MTBT01000029.1:37583-38391 GCA_002282935.1 Microcystis sp. LSC13-02
CCGCCCACTTGGTTTTCGAGACGGTCTTTTTAATTCTAACGTAAAGCCAACCTAGAACGGCGGGGTTTCCCACCCAAAATTTTCGATGATCTGGAGAGATCGTCAAGAAAAGTATCAGAGGGAACTCCTGGAAAAAAATGGGTAAAATATAATTAGTAGGGGGAATATTGCTGTTAATGTTTCGCTTTCTAACGAGACGTTAACCAAGCCCAAAGGCAAAAAATAGCAGTAATTTGCTAAAAGCTCAAGGCCGATAGCTTAATGCTCTATATATCTCTCGTATTCTTTACTTGTCGAGTTCAACACGACCCCTTTATGGAATCAAGCAACCCGTCAGGGAAGACTTCCGAACCTCCTAGTCATAGGTGGGCCAATTTACTCGGAACCATGATCGCAATTCTGACCCTAACGTTACCCTTGTTAGCGATTGGATATAACTCCACGCCTAACTATACCGAAGAACCCCTTACCGGTAAAACATCCTACTCCCTAACGAGGCAAATGAGGTGACAGAATTGAGATAGACGATTGCCAAGGTAAAAAATTTTTTCTTCGTCCCGATCCCCCTTATGGGTAAAATTTGGATCGGAGTTAATTAAAGTGTGTTTTAATTTTGCTTGCGCTTTTAGGTGACTCTAAAGGCGCTATCTCAAGGTTGCGAGAGGACTCCCGTTAGAGCCGCCCTTGCTTAACGGGAGATCAATCGCGACCAAAGTGAAACTAACGCGGTAGCGTTTCCACTTTCGAGGGATTTCGCTAGAATACAGAAAGCGGTAAAGCGCGTAAAGTATCACGGAAACCTCTCGCT
>MTBT01000029.1:38404-46995 GCA_002282935.1 Microcystis sp. LSC13-02
GACGGGGGCATAGTCTTCCGATTGTGTCTAGTTAAGAGGAGTAGAAGCAAGAATCTCCCGTCACAGCGTAGCTTGACGGCGAGAGTGTCAATGTCTTGTATTTGGAGAAAGCTTGTGGATTTATCGCGCATTCCTGCCCAACCGAAACCCGGTTTAATTAACGTTTTAGTGGAAATTACCGCCGGTAGTAAGAATAAATACGAGTTTGATAAGGATTTAAACGCCTTTGCTCTCGATCGCGTTCTCTATTCTTCGGTACAATATCCCTGTGATTATGGTTTTGTTCCCAATACCCTCGCCGATGACGGCGATCCTTTAGATGGTATGGTGATCATGGATCAGCCTACTTTCCCCGGCTGTGTGATTACGGCGCGCCCTATTGGTATGTTAGAAATGATCGATGGTGGTGATCGCGATGAAAAAATTCTCTGTGTTCCCGCTAAAGATCCTCGTTATGCTGAGGTAAAATCCCTCAAAGATGTCTCTCCCCATCGCTTGCAGGAAATCGCCGAGTTTTTCAAAACCTATAAGAATCTAGAGAAAAAAGTCACAGAAATTCTCGGTTGGAAAGATGTGGACGCAGTAACCGCTTTAGTTGAACAGTGTATCGCTGCTTATAAGTAATCTCAGTCCAAAATCAGTTATCAGCTATCAGATTTGAGTTTTAAGTAAACGATGCTCAGTAGACATAGACCTAATATTATCCCAAGGCTAAAAGTTTTTCTGCTTAAGAGATTTGTCCGAATAGAAATGGTTTTAATTACTTCATATTTTTTCAATATAGCAACGAAAGATCTATGTCTCAATTAGCGAACTATTTGTTAGTACACAAGAGAAAAGTAAGCTTTGATTGGGTTATAATTCTTGGAGATGTCTATTGACAAGTTTGGCTCTCTTTTCACTGATTACTGCTCACTGATAACTGAAATCCCCACACCCCAATTTATGCGAATAGAAACCTTAAAATCGGGTTTAATCGTCTCCTGCCAAGCGCCAGTGGAGTCATCTCTGCACGATCCTGTAATTATTGCCGCCATGGCTCATGCTTGCGTGGATAGGGGTGCTTGTGGGGTCAGAATTGATAGTCCCACTCATCTGAAAGCCACCCGTCAACAATTGCCGGATATACCGATAATTGGGCTCTGGAAACGCAATTATCGCGATTGTTCGGTATATATTACTCCCAAATATCAAGATGCTCTCGCTATTGCCGATGCGGGTGCAGATATAATTGCCTTGGATGCTACCCCAAGAAAGCGTCCTAATGATGAAAATTTAGCCACAATTATCGATCGTATTCATCAGGAAACTGGTAAATTAGTCATGGCAGATATAGACTCGATCGAAAGTGCTATTTATGCCGTGGCAGCCGGTGCTGATATTGTCGGTACAACTCTTTACGGTTACACAGAAGCAACTAAAAATCTGCCACCGCCGAGTTTTTCTTTCCTAGAAGAATTAGTTAATAAGTTATCAGTTCCTGTTATCTGTGAAGGAGGAATATCGACTCCAACAGAAGCAAAAAAAGCCCTCGAAGTTGGTGCATATTCGGTAGTTGTTGGCACGGCAATTACAGGGATTGATTTAAAAACTACCGCTTTTTTACAAGCAATTTTATCAAAAGATTAATGGGAGGCAAAAAAAACAAAAAGTTTAGCCGCACCTCCTAAAATAGCGACAACCAAAGCGATTAAAATCCCCCGGTTTGTGAATTGCTGATAGGCAATCCCTGCGGTCAATCCGTTAATTTTTTCCTTACTACAATAGCCAAAAACCCTTATCCAGCAATGGATAAACCCGTTAACTTTTCTTAACGTACCCATGTTTATTGTAATATTTCTTAATAGACAGGGATGGATCATATTTGCTAAAAAGGAGATCAAGTCAAAAAAAAGAACCCTTGGCAACTTCTCAAAATTACCCGATGATATTATCAAAATTAGCCACAGCAAGAGGATTTAATGGCGAGACTTGTAGCCATAGTTTAGGACAATTATTAGACTTAGAGAAAGCCTTAGATTTATTAGGGGTTTCCCTGATTTGTCCCCAGTAACTGGGCATCAGAAATTCTCTTAATCTCTCCTACAGCACAGGTTATGACCTTGTGTCAAAGGGCAAGTCCAGTAATAAAATGCTCAAATTCTAACTACGCCACCGTAAAATTTGTGCTTTAATGGGGTTGACAAAATCCCGTTTTTCTGCTTGAGATTTTTCGTATTCTTGCTTGAGGCGATAATACCATTTGGCCTGGGTATCGGCATCATCAATTAACATCAAAGCTGGATGATAACTAAGTCCTTCCTGTTGTTTAATCACCACATCGCGATCCTGTTTAAGAAATTGTCGGGTTAAATAACGCAAAAGAGGGGTTAAAAATGCCAACCAAGGAATCGTATAGTATAAACTTTGATGGACTTCGCAGTGATTTTCATCGATGGGAGTAATTGCCGTAAAAGCACAGGCCAAATAGCGATCACCTCGTAGTATTTCTGTACGCACCGAGGGCAATTCAAAAACAATTTCAATCGATACCTTATTACCCAGAATTTTATAAGGTTTCGCACTTACGGGCATATCATAGGGGGCAAGACGAAAACCGAGGGGAACTGGTTCGTATTGTTTTTCTTTGACCCGAAATTTGCGCGGACCGCTGCGCCACCACCAAGAAGTATGAACGTAGGGACCGTGGGCCGGATCCATCAATCCCACCACCGCATGGTCAATATTGCAGTCAAAAGTGATAGTTTCGGCTATTTTGGGGGTAAGTTTGCCAAAATCGCTAATAATCGGCACAGGAGGCAGATTTTCTTGCTTAATTTCCCTTTTTGAGTCTGCCGGAATAAACACCCAGATATGACCTTGTATTTCGCGACAGGGATAACTGGTGACACAAATTCGGCTAATATCAAGGCGATCGTGTTCGGTTAATGAGGGGATCTCAGAACAAACGCCATCGCTAGTGTTAAATTTCCAGCCATGATAGCAACAGTACACCCCATCCCCTTCAATCCAGCCATGGTGCAGCGGAATGCCGCGATGGGGGCAAATATCCCGCAATGCGAACACTTCTCCATCCTCTCTCCTACCGACAACAATCGGTTCACCTAGCATTTTTTTGGCCATTAGCTGACCGGGTTTCAGTTTATTTGCCGGTGTGGCCACATACCAAAAGTCGCGCAGTAAGCTAGTCATAGGGTTTGTCTGGAGAGCTTCGATCGTTCATCCTATCATCAGAAATGAAGGTTATGACCGGGACTAGGGCAGATAATTTATGGACGTAACTGGATTCGAACCAGTGACCCCATCGATGTCAACGATGTACTCTAACCAACTGAGCTATACGTCCGCACGGATCGCTATTATAACACGATTGCTCCTAATTAGGCAAGCCCCTAGGCAGTAAATTGATAGCCAATTAACTTATAAATTAACTTGGCAGTGGTAAATTCCGAGACCACCGAATCACTAATCGGGGCCAATTCCATCACATCGCAGCCAATCACCTGATGGGTTTGGAAAAGACGACGGAGAAAGTTTAGGGTTTGATGCCAACTTAACCCCCCCGGTTCCGGGGTTCCCACCCCCGGAATTAAAGCGGGATCAATGCCATCCACGTCGATAGTTAAAAATACCTTCTCAGTCGTAATTTTGGCGATCGCTTTTTCGATCCAATCGGGATCACCGGCGATATCTCGATCCCAAACCACGGGAATCTGCTGTTTAGCGATTAATTCCGCTTCTTCTCGACAAATAGCCCGAATTCCCACGGGTAAGGTCGGTAAACCCATTTCTAACACCCCTCAAAACGCATATCGCCATGGGCATCAATTTGAACCACAGTAAAAGGTTCCGATAAAGCTTGTCGGTAAGCTTGTACTACTCCCGTAGTGATAGCGTGTTCACCCCCGACGGCGACGACAAATTTATCATCGGCGATTAAACGAGAAACTGTAGCTGTGGTGACGGCTAACATCTCCTCGGCGGACAATTGCGGTTGCTGACGGGTATCAGCGATTGCCTCATGGGTATAGATGCCCACTTCTAAACAGGTTTCCCTCTTAAGTTCCTCGTCATAGGCTTCCAGTTGTTGGGAAGCGGTAATCACCGCCGCCGGCCCGGTTTCACAACCCTTACGATAGGTGGTGGTGGCCTCGTAGGGAATCGGCAGGATCACGGCCTTAGCTGTGGCGTAAGTGGCGATCGCTTCACTCCCTAAAAACTGTTCGCTACCGGTGGCGCAAGACAATAACATGGGCAAGTCACAGAAAATTTTAGTCCAATCTTCTATTATAAATATTTTGACTATTTTTGTCTATCTCAACTGACTCCAAACATATCTACTACAATAGCAAAAAACCCTGATCTATCAATGGATCTATCCCTTAACTTTTCTTGATGTACCCATGTTTATTGTAATATTTCTCAATGGACAGGGAGGGAGCATATTTGCTAAAACCGAGTTAGATTTATTGGGGGTTTCCTTGATTTCTACCAGGTAAGGGGGCATCAGAAATTCTCTTAATCCCTCCCAAAGCACAGGTTATGGCCTTTTGTCAAGGGGTAATTTCGGATCTTAATTGAAAATATAAGTAGAGATTAGCGATCGCTAAATTGGAAGCCATGAGTAAATTTACTTTATATTATGACTGCGATGGTAGTTTAAAAACTCTTGAACTGCCTTTAATCCTTGTCAATTCTCTCTGCATAGCTTCAAATACTTGACATTTTTAGTATATTTGAATTACTCATTAGGGATATCTGACATTAAACAGGAATCTTGACTCTTCTGGTTTCTGTGTGGAAACGAGGTCTATACTGATAGTCTATGCCGCCAAATAGTCCTAAAAGTCTTGCCTGATAAGTATTTCACGATTTCATAAGCAAAAATTATCACACAAAGTCGAGAAGCTCCGAATCTTCTTTACATTATGTTATTGAAGGGTTTCATTTGGGAATGATATAATTGCACGGAGAGATTACAAGTCACTCTATAAAATCCTCAAAAGCGGGAATGGGCTAATTCTGAGTCTCAGCATATCATCATGGAAGAAACAGTTCACGACAATTTTTTCAAAAAATTTACTGTGGTAACAGCTACTAGATCTGCGGCAGATTATCTCCCGGAGTCATCGGGTGTTTACGCTTTCTATCATGCGTTTGATTTTTCTGAGCATGATTTGTGTGGTAATATCAAGACTCGCTTGCAAAATACAGTGTTTAAAACAAAATTTTCTGAGAATAATGATAGAAGCAAATTTACCATAGATATCTGTGGAGAGCCAGTTAGTTTATCTCAGAATATGGAATATTTTCTTCAAGAAATTTCTCAACCAAAGGAGCGAAGAATTCTGAAAGAGTTTCTAATTTCATGTAGCATTTTACAGCATCCAGAATATATTGGCACGGCAAACAATTTAAGAATGAGATTTCTTCAACACTTGGAAAGAGAGGATGGGTTTTTATCAAAACATGGAAATTCAAGATCGAATAACGAATTTTTGTTTATTTCCTTTCCTTGTCCGAAAAATATTTCTAGACAATTGGAAAGCTTATTAATTCAATTATGTCAACCCAGATTCAATCTTCAAAGGAGTTAAAATATGGAACTAGATAATCAGTCTCCAGAAACTATCGAATATAAAGCAATCACTGGTAAGTTTGGTGAAGTTAGATACTTTATAACAACCTTAGAACAAAGTGATGCAGTAGAAAACATTCGATTTGCTGATGAGATACAAGGCAGCTGGAGCTTCTCCGAAAGAGTCCAGAGAAAACTCGATGAAAAAAGAGCGGAAACAGAAATATTTTCCTACTTAGCTCAAGGGGGAATTAGGTTTTTTAATTCAATTGTAGTCGTCCTTTTGCCAAACTCAAATGAGCAAAGAGAGTTCTGGGATTTTTCTACAGTTAGTAGTCAAGGTAAAACTGTAGAAAAATGGGTTAATTTAAAACTGTACAAAAACGTTGCTAGAATTGTCATTGATGGACAACATAGATTACTTTCTCTAAAAAGATACTGGAATGCTCATACAGGCAAAGAACCATTAGATTCTCAACAGTTAAAAGATAACTTTAATTGCTCTGAAACCTTTGATATACCAGTTGTTTACTTAGTATTTAGAGAACTTGGAAGGGTAGGCTATAGCAATGCAAGCGAAACTATTAGAGATGATATTATCAAAGCGACTCGTAATATTTTTACAGTTATAAACAAAACTGCAAAATCTATTGATAAACAAACTCAATTATTGCTAGATGACAGTAAAATATCAGCATTAATTCCCAGAAAAATTTTGGAAGAAAAAGTGCTTGAAGACAAATATGTTAAATGGTCTTCTACAAACAGTTTAAATCAAGCAGATCCTTATCTAACTACACTAAATTTAATTAGTGAATGTACTATGGAAATTTTAAAAGACTCCCCGCCAGCTTTAAAAAAATCATTTAATTCACCTAATGAGCGACAAATGGCTTTAAAAGATTACTATGATTCTCATCCTAATTTGTCACAAATAGGCACAAAAGCTGTACTTAATTGGTTTTTTAACGAACTTCAACCATTTAAGGATTGGATATCACAGCTAAATTATTTAGATGTAGATGTGCCGATTCAACCAGATCAACCGCAGCTGAAACCTAGCCAGAAAGCAGCGATAAAAAGGTTACGGCAATCCAGTATTTTATACACAGTTTTGGGACAAAAAATACTCTTTTTTGCAGTTTCGAGATATTTACTTAGAGTAAGAAAAGAGTATCGGATTACCGCCACTCTTAGCGCTATCTCAGATAGTATTAAGAAAATGGATCAAGAAGGTTTTTTTCAAAGAAACCAACCACACTGGTCTAATATCATAGTGCAGCCTAATGAAAATCTGAGCATTCTTACTAAAGGTTCTGGAGCCGATAAATGTGTAGAACTTGTCAAAATAATATTATCTGATACCTCTGATGGTGTAAGAGAGCTAATAAAAAAGACCAAAGAGGAAATTAGTCCTGATGTTAACTGGAATGAACATTTAATTTCTAAATGGAAAAAAGAGTTTCATGTCATCCTACCTAGAGTAGATTTGATTGATGAGCAACTACAAGAATCGTCTGAATCGGAGGATTTATTTTCTGAAGTTAGAGAGAAGCTAGACTCTTTTGAAGAAGAAGAAAACGAATTTGCTAAAATTGAATACGATGGGGATATTTTTCAAGAAAATGAATAACTGAACTATTAAACGCCAAGGAATTTGAGAATAACGCAATTGTATCGGAAGGGTACGTTCCCTAATATGACTCCTAATGCTCTAGCGATCGATTTTTGGGGAACGCACCATGCACATTGATTGGCTGTAAGAACGATTTCTGCAAAGACTGTGAAATTGAAGGCTCTTGTGCAGGTCAGTGTCAAGTCACTTTGGAGTCTTCCAGAAATGACAGTCAATTAGTTGGAAAAATGTGCGAGTTAATGATTGCAACTACACAGAATTTGGTTGACGAATATCTAGAAGGCAGGTGAAATTCTGTGTTTATGACTAAGAACTAGCTGCCCAAAGCAAAGACACTTCATATTGATTAAATGTTGAATCCGCACTCACAAGTGTCATATCTTCTACCTGAGCTTGTGCAATCAGCATTCGGTCAAAAGGATCACGATGATGTAAAGGCAATGCAGCCGCCCGCAAAGCATGAGAAGCATTGATCTCTAACGACCTAGCTCCTAGTCGGGTCATTCGAGTAGAGACATAATCATCTATTTGCTCTGGCAGTGGTAATTTACCGATTGAGACTTTAATTCCCATCTCCCAAACACTGGCAACAGAAAACCACACTTCATTGCTTTCGTTGGCAATTTGTTCAATTACATTCTCACTTAACTTGTCTGGTTGGGCAAACCACCACAGCCAGCATTGTGTATCCAGTAAAATTCTCACTCCGCACCACCCTCAAATGCTACCAAAATATCTTCTGATAAAGGAGCATTAAAATCATCTGGTACGGTAAACATCCCTCGATCTTGTCCTAAACTAGACCGTCGATCTAAAGATGTCCGAAATGGAACAAGTTTAGCAATTGGAATACCTCGGTTTGAAATAACGATTTCCTCTCCGAGTTCCACACGGGACAATAGCCGAGAAAGGTTTGTTTTAGCCTGATGAATGTTTACAGTTTCCATGCTCTTAAAAAACTAAGTCCACAAACTAAGTTTAGTTTAGTTGCGGTGATTCTGCAAGGGCAAGTTAGTTTGAATTGCGATGCCGAAGGCACTGCGTAGCAGATCGCCGATCTGGTAGGGTGCGTTCCCTAATGCAACTTCTACCGCTCCACTGATCGATTTTTGGGGAACGCACCATGGACATTGATTGAAGCTGTAAGTCTAGGTGTTGCTGAATCAAGGTATGAATGCCAATTGTGCATCGTATCCAAAAGCTAGTTTGGGTCTAGCGGCAAGATGTAGGCAGAGTAGTCAAGTGAAGTGTCCCATGCCTGAGCCTCACCTTGTACAGAGCCGACAATTGACATCCTCACCGCCGTAAAACGGACGGTGATTCCCAAACCTCACGATTTAGGTTTCTGCTTCTTTCCCTTGCGGGGTTCCGCACCTG
>MTBT01000030.1 GCA_002282935.1 Microcystis sp. LSC13-02
ACATTTTAGCATATATCGTGTAAATGCGCTAATATTTAACGGTAAAGCCGTCGTAGAACGACGGGGTTTCAGACCCAAAATTTTCGATGATATCGCAAGATATGTTATCGCTTTGAGGGAACGGGGAACAGGAAACGGGGAAGAAAATCGGCGCACCTCATTGCTTTGAAACCTGTATCCTGAAATCTTATCATAGAAAAAAAATTTGTCATGGTCAACGAAATTCGGTAATATGTGGTAGTCTGAGAAGCGCTCACTAGCTTTAGCTATCAAAACAATGGTTACTTGTAGTAAGATAACGAGGGTTAAAGAAGCAGTAGCAAGGGTGGCTGAGAAAGCGAGCACTCTATACTGACAGATAAAGCGACGGGAGTATGTTAGCACAACTCAAGCACAATAACCTTAAAATTGTCGGGGAGCTTTATATTTTCGCCAATTGCCTTCTACACAGGGGAAGGTTTCTCCTGAAACTAGAACCCAACAGACAACCCCAGAATAAACTCCGCCAATCCAGCCAAAATCTAAAATCATTCCGGCAAAATGTCCACAACTCAAATATAAATGCTATATGTCCGCCAAAGTCTCTCAAGATCGATCGACGACTAATATTATCTCCGATGTCAGCAAATTTTGGCACAGTGTCAAGCTGATCGCTGCTCCCTATTGGTATCCTACTGAATCGGGGGGAAGGACTTTTGCCGATGTGATTCAAGCTTGGGCAATGCTCATCCTACTAATCGGGGTAATCCTAGCGGTTGTAGGCTTAAATGCCTTCAATAGCTTTGTTAGTAATTACTTAGTTGATGTCATTCTTGAAAAAAATGATTTTGATAAATTTGTCAAAACTTTGGTAATTTTCGCGGTTGGACTGCTCTTTGTCACCCTTTTGGTTGGCTTGCTTAAATTTCTCAGGAAAAGAATCGCCCTGGATTGGTATGCTTGGCTCAATGACTGGATTCTCACAAAATATTTGCATAATCGCGCCTATTACAGAATTAATTTTAAATCCGATATCGACAACCCAGATCAGCGTTTATCCCAGGAAATTGAGCCGATTACCAGTAAAGCTCTCTCCTTTTTTGCAGTTTCCCTAGAAAATGTCCTAGATATGATCACTTTTTTAGTGATTCTCTGGTCAATTTCTTCCTCTGTCGCCATTATTTTAGTCGTTTGGACAATTCTCGGTAACGTCATTGCTATCTATTTTAACCAAGCCTTAAATAAAATCACTCAAGAAGAATTAGAACTTAAGGCTAACTATAATTATGCTCTAACCCACATTCGTAATCATGCGGAGTCGATCGCTTTCTTTGAGGGAGAAAATCAGGAATTAAATATTATTCAGCGGAGATTTAATAAACTCTTAGACAGTGCTAAACGTAAAATTGATTGGGAGAGAGGCACAGAAATTTTTAGTCGGGGCTATCAGGCGGCAATTCAAGTATTTACTTTTGTCATTTTGGGTCCTTTGTATATCAATAGTGAGGGCATTAGTTTCGGACAGGTCGGGCAAGCCTGTTTAGCGGCTAATTTGTTTGCTACGGCGCTGGCGGAATTAATTAGTGAATTTGGCACTTCGGCACAATTTAGCAGTTATGTTGAACGTCTATCGCAATTTTCCGAAGCCTTAGAAGAAGTCATTAAACAACCGGAAAATTTAAGCACGATTAAAACCATCGAAGAAACCCAATTTTCCTTTGAAGATGTCACCTTGCAAACTCCCGATTATGAACAGGTAATTGTCGAAAACCTCTCCCTTTCTGTTCAGCCTGGACAAGGTTTATTAATTGTCGGTCCGAGTGGTCGGGGTAAAAGTTCCTTGCTACGTGCGATTGCCGGTTTATGGAATGCAGGAACCGGCCGATTAGTGCGTCCCCCCCTAGAAGAAGTATTGTTTCTGCCCCAACGTCCCTATATAATATTAGGAACCTTGCGAGAACAGTTACTTTATCCCAATCGTAATCAAGAAACCAATGAGATAAGATTGAGGGAAGTTTTGCAAGAAGTCAATCTCCAAAATTTACTAAATCGAGTCAATAGCTTTGATATAGAAGAGCCTTGGGAAAACATTTTGTCCCTGGGAGAACAACAACGTTTGGCTTTTGCTAGGGTATTAATTACCCGTCCCAGTTTTACTATCCTAGATGAAGCCACAAGTGCTTTGGACTTAAACAATGAGGAAAATTTATATCGGCAATTGCAAAAAACTCACACAACTTTTATTAGTGTTGGACATCGGGAAAGTCTCTTTAACTACCATCAATGGGTTTTAGAACTCTCTAGTAATTCCCATTGGCAACTGCTTACAGTGGAGGAATATCGCCGACAAAAAGCGAAAGAAATTATTAATATTTCTGTCGATAATTCTCAAACTAGACTTGAAGATTTACCGAATCAGGAAACCGAGGTCAATCCTAAAATCAATTCTGCCAAGGAACCCCCCCCCGAATCGCCAACGACAACAATCTTAACAGAAGTCGAAGAAGGACTTTCCCATGCACAAATGAAGGAATTAAGCGACTATTCTCTCAGTAGCATTAGAAGCAAAGCCAGTCAGGGAAAATCAATTACGGGAAAAGATGGACTGACCTATCGCTATGACAAAGACCCTAAAATCTTAAAATGGCTAAGAGTTTAGCCGATGAGAGATGGGTCAAAAAACAACGTTAAACCATGACACCAACTTAGCTACCAAAAAAATGAATCAAACCCTGGTTAATCAACAACAGTTCTTCCAAGAAATCGTCCAAGATATCCAGCAAAATAAAATTGCAATTGCGGCGAAAAAACTGCGTCAACAGGAAGCAGATAACTGTGAAATTCCGGCTCAGTGGCTTCTGAAAACAGCAGCGGCTTTAGAAACCGATGACTGGAGCATTTTATCAGAAGATTTCATTAATCTGAATTTTATCGATAAAAATGGTTATTTTCTGATGATTGCTCCCTATAGCATCAATCGTCAGGGGAAGCAACAAGTCACTTTGAGTGCGATTTACGGAAAAATTCATAAAAATAGTGAACCTTCTATTGAACAACTAGAAAGGTTAATTCGTGAAAAATTTGGCAGTTTAGGACAACCGATTCCCAGAAATTTGTCCTTTACTGAAATTGCTAGTTGTGGTACAGTTAGCGGAGAAAAGGGGGAGGCTTTTATCGTTCCTCATAGGTGGACTTTTCCCAATAGTGTTCAGGGGCCAGCTTTAAATAATGCCAGTGAGCAAAAAAGACGCTTTTCCGGTTCTAGCTACGAATGTATCCGAAAAATTTTTGAGCCAGAAACAGCCGATTTACTATTAGGACCCCTAGAGGATCAAATTAATGGTGAACGCTATCGCCATCTCGATACCCAATTCCATGAAGCAGGTCATGCTAGTGGGTTGGGATTTGACTTGAAACTCAAAAATAAACTGTTTCAAAACTATACCTATGCCGGAGTCGAGGAGTGGCGCTCAGATAGTTTAGGCTTTGAATTTGCCGACTGTGCTTTACCTGCCGAAGAAGCGGGAAAATTAGTCGCTGTTAATTTCTGCATTCGCTTTGGTTTAGATGCTCACCGTTTAGGGGGTTTAGAAAAAGATGTGGATGTCCACGCTAGTTTGATCAGTTTGGAATATCTCTTGCAAAATGATGCTATTTATCTCACAAAAAATGGTCAATTGGCCTTGCGTAATGTCAGTTATCCAGGCTTACTAAAAGCGGTGGAAATGCACCGAACAAAAGCTTTATCTCTAACGCGAAGGGAGTTAAATCTAAATAGTCCAACAGGTCTTTTTGCTCTGTATAAAGTAGAGATTCATCCCGCAACCCAATTAATTTTTCAGGGACTAATTGTAGAGCGCTGCCGAGGAATTTGGTCAGAGTTACAATAAGTACCTAGGGTTTGCTGATAACCGGCCCGGTGAGGGATGTCAGTCAGCCATGTGCATCCCTCCAAGTACTAGGTCTCTACTACTTGATGGCGATAGGGATTGGGGTCAACTCCTCTGAGTTTCTCGCCACAGCAAGTGCCGGCCCTGGAATATTAGTCGTTGACTCCTACACATTTATTTATATATATCACTAGATAACTAAAATGTGTTAAGCTAGGCGGTAGCATTCTGGGAAATCACGACAGATAAATCAGTCTCTTATTAGTCAGAATCCCTGAACCCCTGATTACCTCTTTCTCCCCTAGGTGATTACAAAACCAATGGCTGAACAACGCTCTGTACTAAAATTTAATGGCATCGATGATCACATGGAGCTATCCCACGGATTTCTTGACATCGATCAGAGTATTACCATTACATTTTGGGCAAAAGGGGAAAATAATTTATCCACAGAAACCACTCTTTTAGAAGCTGTTAATCAGGAAAATAACCGCGTTCTACATATTACCTTGCCCTGGGGCGATCCCGTGAAACCTGCGATTTTTTGGGACGCGGGAAATGAAGAAGGTTTCGATCGAATTGAAAAAAAAGTCAAGCTTAAAGATTATAGTGATTGGACTCACTGGGCCTTTGTCAAAAATGCGACCACAGGCCGAATGTTGATCTATCGCAATGGGATCATTTGGCATCGTGGCAACGGTCATAACCGGGCCTTAACGGGGATTGAAAAAATCATCTTGGGAGCCTCTGTTAATCTCTCCCATTATTGGCAAGGTTGTCTTGCAGAACTTTCTGTTTGGAATCAAGCGCGTAGCCAAGAAGAAATCCAAGAAGCGATGTATCAATCTCCCTTAGTTGATGACCTTGGTTTAGTCACTTATTTATCACTCAATGGCAGTGCCGAGGATCAAACAAGTTATAGCAATCATGGTATTCTTTATGGGACAACCTGGCAACTAGATAGTCTTCCCTCCAAACCGACCTCGATCCCTAAATCAAAAACTCAGACTAGCAGTAAAGCTAGAAGGAGTGCGAAAAGGATAACAATGGTCAACGAAATTTTTAACTCCCTTGAAGAAGAAGAAGTGATTGAACAGGATGCTCCATCTGAAAATCAAGAACCTTCCCGGGAAGATAATTCAGAATCAATTATAATTGCCGAAGAAGCTGCCCTTGCCAGCAATGAAATTGAGGAGATTACTGAAACAGCAATTTCTCAACTGGATAGCCTCACTTATTCAAACCAGAAAAAACGGTTAATTATTTGTTGTGATGGTTCTTGGGAAGACTCTGCCAGTGCTTACCCCACCAATGTGGTTAAATTCGCCGAATCCATTAAGTATATTGCCGAAGATCAAACCCCCCAAATCGTCTTTCTGTCAGGTTCTGGCAGCCCCGAAGATAACGAATTTATTAAAAGTTTAGGGAATGAAACTTTTGGCTGGGGCCTCGATCGAATGATTCAAGATGCCTATCGTTTTCTTGTCCTTAACTACAATCCCACAACCGAGGATGAAATTTATTTGTTAGGTTTTAGTCGAGGAGCATATATCGTTCGATGTTTGGCCAGTTTTATCGATAAATGTGGAATCCTAAAACGCTCTAAGATTAAAGAAATTCCCCTAGCTTATCAACTCTATCGAGACCACACCGTTAGTTCCGATAGTGCCAAAGCTCAACAATTTCGTGCCGCTAATGCTAAAAAAATTGAGACAGAAAAGGAAGATTTTCAAGATCGTATTCCAGTCAAGATGTTAGGTTGTTGGGATACAGTTGGCAATTTTGGTATTCCCGATTTAACTCCCTGGTTTCCCCTGGCTAAGTTTTATCATAAAAAATATGAATTTAGTAATACAAAACTAAGTCCGATTATCCAGAATGCTTTTCATGCTGTTGCCATTGATGAAAAACGTAGAAACTTCCCTTCCACTCCGATCAAAGCCAATCCCGAAAATCCTGAACAAGTTGTCAAAGAAGTTTTATTTGTCGGTGAACATACCTGTCTAGGTGGTGGCAAAAAAGAATATCAAGGACTTTCCGACTACCCGTTACAATGGATGATTAATCAAGCCAAAAAATTGGGATTAGAGTTTAATTCAACTACCTCTGAATCCGAGGAATTCCAAATTAAACCAGACCCGACCATCAAGTTCGATAATACTGTTAAAGGATTGTCGGCCTTGGGAGGTGAGCAATGGCGATATTTCAATACAAAAGTTGTCACTGTTCATCACAGTGTGGTAAAACGATTAAAGGCCTTTTCCGATTATCGTCCCAAAAGTCTTGAACCTTTTCTTCAAGCTTTACTTGACGACGATCAACAGACAGAGTAACCTTGCTTTAAAATTAAACTAATCCTTCGCTAGAAATTTGAGGTGATTTTTATGGAACTCGATAACATTATCAAAAAAGTGGCAGGTACTTATTTAGCTTCGGCTATTATTGCTGTCATCGTGCTAATTTTCACCCTCGGACAACCCTTTGTAGTTTTTCTGGGTATCGGAGCGATGGGGTTGGTTACTGTCTTAGGAGATGCGATCGCCGAGTACGGAATTGAAGCGGTTCTGAATGCTTTTTACACTGAGCGAAGTAAAAAAGAATCCCTGGAAACACTTTTAGCTGAAATTGATGCTTTACCTCTGACTGATGACCTGAAATTAAAAACCAAAAAACACTTGACTGACCATCAAGAACAGACAGTAAAGCAGCAAGAAACGGTAACTGAGCCAACTCCTGAAAATCCTCAAACAGTTGTTATTGAAAATGAACCAGTTATTGAAAATGAACCAGTTATTGAAAATGAACCAGTTGTTGTTGAAGTTGAAAATGTTTAATTAGGTATTGCTCCCTCTTGCAAGAGATGGGGGCAGCGGATGATTATTGCTAAGTATTGAGGAATTTTTTGGTCTAAGATAGCTATGCTAAATAGGAACTCTCAACATCTGATGACCTATAAAAAAATTGCCATTTATGAGCAAAGCTATCAACTTCCTGTTTTTAAAAATAGATACTTAAAAAATTTTCAGAAAATCATCAAGGAACGTCGGAAATTAATTCAAGAAGGAGTTCGCTACCATTACTATTTTGGTAAGATTATTAAACGAAAAGAAAAAATTACTCAACAAGAAATCTTGATCGAGACTCAGTTATTAATTAAAGACTATAATTTACTAATTAATGGACTAGAAATCTATCAGGACGGATATTATCGTTTTTTACTCCAACTCAGTGACAATCTCAAAATTTTATTTTCCCAAAAATATCAAGAATTGAAAATATTAGACTACGAGAGAATAAAGTTAGAAATTAAAAACAATAATAATCAGAATATTCTCAATCAACTCAAGCTAGAAAAACAGGAAAATTTTCGGTCAATTTTGCTACTGGGAAAAACATCTTTTTTGATGTTGAGAAAAACTAAATTACTAGGGGAAGGAGTTCAGAAATTAGCCGAGGATACTCAACAGCAGAAAAAAATTGTGCAAGCAATTATTCAAGAACTCAAAATTTATGAGGAATTAAATCATTATCAACTCAAATCTCAACGAGTTCGCCAAGAAATTGCTGATCTTGCCCAAAATGCGATTAATTTTGAAAACTACTTACAGGACTATTTTGCTCCTTTTCAATTATTAATAGAAGAAGTGATTAAGGTGGATGAAGAATTTTATGCAACAGTTGGAGAAATTAAGTATTTGGTAGATAATATTTTTCCACCTCAGCCTGCTCTCTTAGAAACGTCAGATTCAGCCATAAATTCTGAGTTTTTGCTAAATTTTCTGGCGACTGGTTACGAGAAAGAAGCAAGGTTAAAAGAGGCTTTTTCCTCTGATCAATTTAATGATTACTTATTCAATGAAAGTGAATGGTCAGAACAATTTATTTCCCTAGAAAAAACCATCAATAAATTATCTCATCATTTAGCAGAACAAGAGGCTTGTCAAAAAGACACTATCCCCAAAACTCCCCTGGCAATAGTTGTCTCTCAATTCACTCAAAACAGTCTTCACAAATCTTCTACTTCTAAAAATCCCCAGACTTCCCCAAATATCTTAACTCAAGAATCGGCTGATATTGATTATAATCAATTACAAGATTTGCTAAGAAAGCAACAGTGGCAAGCGGCCGATCGCCAAACAACCCAACTACTATTAAAAATTTTGGGTAGAACCTACTGGAATGAGGTTTATCCTCAAGATATTGCTCAATTACCTTGTTCGGATCTGAAAAAAATTGATCAACTTTGGCTTCATTATAGTAATGGTCATTTCGGTTTTAGTATTCAGCAAGCCATTTTCTCTAGTCTCGGTGGTTTAGTGGATTATGAAACCCAAAAGAAACTTGGCGATCGGCTGGGTTGGCGGAAAGAAGGTCAATGGCTCAATTATGAGCAACTAAACTTTGAATTAGAGCCGAATTCTCCCCTCGGTCATTTACCCGTTCATTGGTTGATTTTTGAAGAAAATCTTTGTTACCCATCTGCGGAAGCTTCTGACAATCAAAACTCCGTGGCTTTCTGGAGAGTTGGCAATTGGTTATTGTGGCAACTTCACCTCGTTTTAAGCAAAATTCAAGCCTGTGGAATTATTCCTCTGTCTGACTTTTAAAGCGATTATCTAAAGCGTTTTGGTCTTTCAACCAAGATTTGGGTATGCCCTACCCTATCTGTCTGACGACAAAGATTTTTACTGGTTTTCCCTTCACCGTTGTTTATCGGAACCCCTGCGCTATGTTTGACGAGGTTTTCGCTACTCTCCCTTTTTGTCTCTTATGCAGACTTTCGAGTTCCAGGGTTCAACTCAATCGAGCCATTCACTACCGCCCACTCAGGGGATTCAAACCAAAAAGTCACCGAAACGACCGCGGTAATATCTTTGTAGATCGAGGAGGTGTCGTAAATTCCCGAATCGCTCACGTCAGTGGAATTGCGCGAGGTGATCTGAAAAACTCCCGTTTTCGCATCGCGCACCCTTCCCACCCGACTGCCGGTACTACTGGCGATCGCTTCGGCTCTGGCTCTCGCATCCTTGGTCGCTGCCGCCACCATTTCCACCCGCAGCTTATCGAGTTGGGTGTAAAGGTATTGGGGGGGTTCGGAGACGAGGTTAATTCCCTCCTCGATCAATTCCGTTACCTGCCGAGAAAGTTCCGTGTAACGGGCCACATCCCCCGCTCGGATCTCGAAGCGTTGGGTGAGGCGATAGGCGAGAATTTGCCCGGTTTCCTGGCCGTTAGCTGTTACTTCGGGAATCGCCATCGTCTCGATCGCGTTGGTGGTGATTGCGTCGTCGGGAACTTGTTTTTCTTTGAGATAAGCTCGTATCCGCTCGGTTTGCCGGATCAGATCGCGGTAGGCTTCGCGGGCGGTGGGTTGTTGACTGGAAACCGATAAACGCCAGAGAATATAATCGGATGTAATCGCCCTTTTTGCCGAACCAGTCACGACAAAAACATCGCTGGCCCGTTTCACCGCTAAGAGGGAGCGCGCCGCTATCCAGGAACTCAAGACGAGAGCGATCGATAGCACCGACAAACCTGCGAATACTTGTGGGAAACGTCGGAATATAGAACTGTCTTTCATCATCCCCATCCTAGAAATCGGACGTTTCTATCCTATGCTAGTAGCGAGCGAGTTGAAATTATTATTTACAAAAATCAATTTTTCTTGCGTCAGGTTGATGCGCTTTTACAGATCGACTATCTTGGCCAGAAATCACCTAAAAAGAGGCATAAAGCCTCTTTTTTGCAACAATCCCCAAGATATCTGAGATTGCGGTCGCTTTCGCTCAAAACTTGACTGGATAAGCTTTCCTCTGATTCTTCTCTATTTGAGGGACATTTTAAAACTGCGATCACGGAAATCTCCTTTAGAATAGCAATTCTAAATTTGCCCTGTAGCAAGGCTTTTGGGGGTTAGTTCGCATAATGCGGCATAAAATTCCATGGGATTGCGAATTTCATTTCACGAGTCTTCAGGCTTTTGACGTGATAGTACATCCAAAGTTGCCCAAAAATCCCCCTTTAAAATGTTCTTAAAATCACTAAAAGACTTGCTGTGTCTAAAACTGAGAATTGCTAAATTGAAAATGTTAGCTTTATTTTCAACCGTTATTATGATATAATTAGGGTCTGCTGAATAAATATAAAAACCTTGTTGGGTAAGACTTTTAGACTTTTTGTCAATCAAAAAGTACCGGACTGGGAGTGATCAGGGGGAAAATTCCGGGACTTTTTCACCCTGCCCCCAAGAAAAACTTTTTGCCGCAAACCCTAATTAAAAGGCAAATTTATTAATGATTTGGATCATGACTACGACGACAATTGAAATTGGAACTTTAATCGATCATTCTCCTGAAATTCGAGGAGGAAGACCAACAATTACTGGGACAGGATTTACAGTACGCCGCATTGTTTCTTGGTATAAATTAGGGCTGACTCCTGAAGAAATTTTAAACCGGATAGGACATCCCCATTTGGATTTAGCCAAAGTTTATGCGGCTTTAACTTACTATCATGCCAACAGGGAAGAAATTGAAACTGATTTAGCTCAGGAAGAAGCCGAGGTGAAACAATTTGAACAGGAGTGGCTTCAATCTAAGTTAAATAAATAGTCAAGCTGACATTATATTTAGATGAAGACTCGATGGATCAGAGCCTTGTAGCGGCTTTAAGAGCAAGAGGAGTCGATGTGATAACGGCTACAGAAGCAGCGATGTTGGGGAGCTCCGATTCAGAACAATTAGACTATGCTACTGGTCAAGGAAGGGTATTATACACTTTTAATCGAGGCGATTTTTACCGCCTACACACTCAGTATTTAACGGAAAGTAAATCTCATCGAGGAATCATACTCGCTCCTCAACAACGTTACTCAATTGGAGAACAATTACGCCAAATTTTGGAATTAATTTCTGGGAAAACAAGTGAACAGATCGAGAATAATGTAGAATTTATTAAAGGGTAAGCTACAATTTACAAATCTTAAAACTTAAATCCTATTCCTCGCTCTTTTGCCATTTATTTCGCTTTTTTTAAGCTCATAAAATCTCTGCCTATTTATACACACAGAAACGGCGAAAAATGCCGACTACAGATAAAGCCTCCAGAAGAGGAGTTCGTCTAATAGCTTCGTGAAGCGTCTGGTACTAAATTCGGTTATTAAAAACTGATTATCTGTTGCCCCTTTTGTCTATTGCTTATTACTTTTGCCTGTACTGATGTGTAGCCTATACTCAACGGATTTAGTATAATAAGAAAAACTCTAGTATTCATCATGTACCAAATCACTCTCTCCCTACCCGATGAAACCGCCCTCGCTTTACATCTCACCCCAGAACAACTGGCACAAGAAATCTCTCTTCTTGCTGCCATTAAACTTTATGAACTGGGAAAACTTTCCTCTGGCACTGCTGCCAATTTAGCAGGTATTCCACGAGTTGTTTTTCTTTCTAAACTTGCAGACTATGGAGTTGATACCTTCCGACTCAAGGAAGCAGAATTAATCGAGGATATGGCCAATGCCTAACGTCATTGCCGATACATCACCGATTCAATACCTCTATCAGACTAACTTACTTGAGTTACTACCAAACTTTTACGGACAGATAATTATTCCTTTTTCAGTAGATCAAGAGTTAACTGTTGGAAAGGCTTCTGGAATCTCTTTACCTGATATAACCTCCTTAAGTTGGATAATTATTCAACAAGCAAAATCAGTTTCTCTTTTACCCCTTGTCACTGATTTAGGAAAAGGAGAAAAAGAAGTATTAGCTTTAGCAATAGAAATTCCCGATTCTCTCGCTTTACTTGATGATGGATTGGCAAGACGATATGCAAACTTATTAGGAATAAAACTCACTGGAACAATGGGAATATTATTAAAGGCTAAACAAAATGGTTATCTACACCGTATTGAGCCAATTCTTAATCAACTAGAATTGCTGAATTTTCGCTTAGATGCCACTACTTGTACTTCTGTCTTAAAATTAGCTGGTGAAGGATAGAATAGTTCCCCTTCCCTCTCCCCTCGGTAACAGACGTGCGGGACAACTAATCGAAAATACCGTTCAATCAAAGACAGAATTTGCTTTCCTGTGAGTGCCGCTTTCACCCCTAAACGTTTACGATGATGAACAGTAAACGGTACAGGTCAAACAAATGAGATTAATTTCTTGATTTCGGTCTTTTAAAGATCGGCTCATTTGATTGTTCCTTGATATTCTGCGGGGAAGGATTTTCCTTCTGGTCAGGAGAAGCTTTGATCGTTTTGATCGGGATTCCGCGAGATAATGGAGAATCTAAAAAAACCTCGATCGGAATTCCCCAGTTAGGACTATGGGTACTATCTAACACCGAACAGTTTTCTGTACTGTTCTCATAGGTTCCAGCCGTAGCATGAATAGCCACCACTTGATCATGTTGATTAAAAACTCCAGCCCCACTCATTCCTTCAATTGTTGGATTTGTATATTTGACTCGATTTCCCTCTTGAAAGTGTTTTTTTGGATCGTCGAGATTCTCTAAAAGCTTTTTATCATTTTCGGTATACTCTTGATCGGATCGGACGATCTGCTCTATAGTTCCAAGTGTCAACTCCTCTTTGGGTTTTCCAGAACAATATCTCCAACCTAATACCGAGACTGCTTGACCTTGAGAGATATTGCGATTTAAAGTGACAGTAGGATAATCCATCTCGCTGGTGAATTTAACAATGGCTAGGTCTAATGTTCTATCTGGGATAATTTCTTGGATCGGATAGAATCGACGGTCGTAGGTAACGATCTCTTTTGAAGATGGGTTATCTACTACGTGTTTAGCGGTTAGCACATAGTAATTATTAGAAGCGGAACCGATGATTATACCCGTTCCTATTCCTTCGATATACACAGTAGATTTTCTTAATATTTCGGAAATTACTGATGGATTTACCTCCTGCTGTTGTGGCGTAGTGCCGTCTTTTTCACAACCTACCAATATACCCCATAAAAGAATTGACAAATAAATGGTATAAATAGCTCGATACTTCATCTTTTTTACTTTGCTTTCGTGAAAAATATTTCTTTTTTCAAGAGATTTTTTATTAACCAGTGTTGTCATTAAATTCAAATTTAATGACAACAATTTTACTTTTAGATATATCATATCTTTGTTTAAGATTTTTCCCTTTACAAACAATTTTATAAATAACTGTGTTATTTTCCTCTGTTTTATATAGCTCGTATCGATAATAGTTTTTATCAGTATTTACTATTTTTGGGATAATAGTTTTGTTTTGATTGCTTCCCAAACTTAAGGGAGTAAGCCTTATCTTCCAGTTTTGTTCGGCTGTTAATTTTAATGTTTCTAACTTCTGTGTAGGAATATCGACCACCTTAATATTGACAATGCTAGAATCTGATATAAATTTAATTTTGTGGTCGGATTGTATCTCAAATTTCGCTATGATTATTGGATGAAAATAAATCCAAAAATTTTCGATTATATTTTTGATTATCATCAAAACTACTGATATTATCAGAATCAATACTAGCAAAGGTAATACCCCCGATAGTATCAAGATCATGTTCAACTTTTGTTCAAGAGTTAACCGATCAACAGCAGTCATGGGGTTTAACTTACTTACCCCAAGAGTTTCTGATTTGACGGAAGGAGGTGGAGACAAAAATCGGATCGGTTCTAATTGAGGCGTGGAGGTCGGTAATTCTCTAAATAATTGCTGAGAATTGAGCGATAAATACCAATCAATAGGTAATCCCAAAGATAAGGGAGCATTGTCTTGAATAATGAACGGAACTTTTTTATCATCTGCGTATCTATTTTGTGGGGCATCAGCCGTGGTTTTTGCTTTTCCATTGATTCCTACTAAATGCCCTTTATGATCGAGAATTGCACCTCCACTGGTTCCTTCCTCGATGTCATTGGTAAAAGCCAATTGATATCCGTCCTTTAGATAGCGATCAATAACCCATCCTTTGCCTTTGGTAAAAAGAAATTCTGCTGGACAATCAGTACTAGGAACTGCACCTACTTTACAGGGAAATCCAGTCACAAAAAAGTCACTTTTATCTGGCAAATTTTCCGAGGTTTTTTTAATGGCTGTTTCGTATTGATAAGGACTCTCGAACCATAACAAGGCTAGATCAGCTTTTACCCCCATTCGCTCGAATTTAGCCTTGGGATGAATTTGACCTCTATGAATGAAACCCTCATGAGTTTGAATATAAAATGTGCCACTTCTAGATAAGACATGGGCGTTTGTTAAGACTAAATAATTGTAGATGCTTTGACTATTTTTCCGTTTGATTTCTTGTCTATCAACGATAACTCCCGAACCGCTGTCGTCTGTTGTAAATGGCCATTCTTCCCATAAAACTGTGTAAACTCTTACAGTGATCAATCTAGCGATATCCCTTATCATATCTTCATCCATCTTCCCTATAGAGGGTTGCTCATCAGAATGAGAAGTTTGTGCCTCGATAGGATATAAAAAAGCTTGCATGGTGAACAACACCATGCAAGTTAACAGAAAGATAACGATAAATTTTCTAAGTTTCATGATTACTGCGAAACACACACTTCTCTGGCCACCTTCTCTTCACCTCGTAAAACCGCCATAATTTTAACGAAGGTTGACTTATTACCACATTGCTTGAGAGGCCGCCCAGAAACGTTTCTATCTTGGAGAGCGAACAAGTCGTCTAATAACTGACTAGGGCTTTCTTTCCCACCACTGCCATTCTCAAATCCGTAAATATTTCCATTAAGCGTCCACAGAAGCTGCTCTTCTCTACATTTAGCTCCCTCTTTATTAGTAGTACAAATTGCGGGATTTCCGTTGATATAACCATGCCCTATATATTGAGCCCCTTTGCTGAACTGTTTATTAAGACGATTACTCACCTCTCGACAGCGTCGTAGCGGCGTGTACGCTAACGGTTCTAACCACCGAATCAATTGACGTGGTTGGTTCTGCCATTGCGGGCTAGTAGCCACAGTAGCGGGAACACCACTACTAAGAGTTTGACACTGAAACGTCACTGGCGGGTTTTTTGCGAAAATCGGCTGAGAGAATAAGACCGAAAATCCGACTACTGCCGCTACAAGAACTATTGCGAACCTCTTGAGTCTATTCAACGTTAAAACCCTCCAGCACTAAGGATAATACTCAGATCATCTTAACTCAACAATTTCTGCACCCGTGTTCGTTTTGTCACGATTTTCTGACAAAATCAAGGTACTCTGATCGGCTTTCGGTAGGAATCAGTCGGCAAAAATAGGGGTTCTGATGGCTCGATCAACCGTTCTCGTTCATTTTCTTCAGTGCGAAGAAATAGAGGTTTATCGGAACCTCTAGTCGGTAGCACATCCCGACAAATTTCTAGATGGCGATGAGATTGACAATTCATCACTAGATTTTTCCAGACAAAGTGCAGATTGTATTGGGCGGTATAGAGACTTAACGAGCTAATCAATAATCCCAACAGGGGTATAATCTGATGAAATTGACGTGTCATGGCTCTTCTCGACTTTGTGTGATAATTTTTGTTTATGTAAGGTGAAATGGTTACTGGAAAAGACTTTTAGGGCTATTTTACCGAAGAAACTATCAGTATATACCCCATTTCCACACAGAAACCAGAATCATTTCTTTCCCTTATCGAGCCAGACGATTAGATGTGCTTTGACTCTAGCCTAGTTCTTCTTTAGATTATCGGGACGAAGAAAAATCCCTCCCCCGTTTTCGGGTGGCGAAGAAGGACTAGGAGATGGGTTTGGAATTGGGGACTTGCTCGGCTTCAGTAGATTAAAACCCCAGATAAATCCTGTGATCATGACTAATATCATCAAAAACTTGCCCAGAGGTATATTGACCATAGGAATCTGGGTATTGATCGCCGAACGAAGAACACTGACTCGACTATTATTGATAACTACTGTTTTTCCTAAATGATGCAAGTCTTCAAGAATTTCTTTTACATTTTTATAGCGATCTATGTGGTTTTCTTGAATCATTCGATCGATAATAGCCGCTAGTTGATCCCCCACGTTATTAGCCCTTGTTCTCCATGCGAGCAGTTTGGTACTCGAATTACGAGATATATCTTTTGGTTCAATACCAGTTAAAGCTTTAATAACAGTCATTCCCAAAGCATAAATATCACTATTGAATTCTGGATAACCGTCCATTTGTTCTTTTGGCGTATAACCACTGGTAAAAATTTTAGTTAGATTTCCTCCTGATAAATTCGGTAATGTTGAATTGGTTAAAAGAGGTGCTTTGACTCCTCCAAAATCAATCAAAATAATTTTTTTATCTCGATCCCGACGCAAGATATTCGATGGCTTGATGTCTCGATGAATTACTTGTTTTTTATGGATGTATTCTAAAACGGGGAGAATCCCTAGCAAAAATTCAATGACTTCCTGTTCCTCAAATTTTCCCCGATTGCGAATTTCTTCTTCCAGCGAATTGCCCTCTATATATTCTTGAACTAAATAAAATTCTTGATTGTCTAAAAAGTAGGCAAGTAAATAAGGAATTTGATCGTGTTTGCCTAAATTCACTAGCGTTTGAGCTTCTCGATTAAATAACTCCTGCGCTTTTTTAAGTTCCTCTTGGTTATTGCTTTTAAAGATAAGCTTCTTAATAACACATTGACTTCCTAAACGTCGTAAATCTTCGGCTATATAGGTTTCTCCAAATCCACCCATGCCCAATTTTTTTACAATTTTATAATACTGGCCAATAATCATTGAGGGTTTCATGGTCTTGGTTGGCAATCTTGACGGAAGATGGTTTATATTCTAGCAACCATGCCCACAAAAAAGCACCCCCTCGCGGGAGTGCCTTTTCGTTCAGACTAGGAATTAACCATTGATAGCAGGAGCAATCAGAGCCACAGGAGCCTGT
>MTBT01000031.1 GCA_002282935.1 Microcystis sp. LSC13-02
AGCGGATAAATATGCTTATCGTCAAGGTTTATTTGTCTTGGCACAAAGGGGTGAAAATGTAGCGATTCTTAACGATACTGAGTTTCAACCGAAAACGTGGTATAATCCTTAAACTTGTCTTTGGGAAAGTCCAGTGCAATTCTGGTACTGTGCCGCAACTGTAATCAAGTAAAAAGTAAAAAGAGTACATCTTCCCTTTTTCCTTGCGAGTCAGAATACCAATTACAAGCTTTTGATCGGTAGTATAGACAACTAATTTTCTAACTACTTCTCTGCGTCGCATGGAGAACAAACAACGGTGAATTGGTTAGTTGAAGCAAATGCTTGTCCCGGTTTATTTTATGGAACTGCTGCCCAGGATGGGTTTTTAATTCGTCTCCGCACCCCCGGTGGATGGCTCAATTCTCCACAGGGAAAAGCGATCGCCACTTGGCTCGAAGAATGGCAGACGACAATACAAGTTACCAATCGGGCAAATCTGCAAATTCGCGGACTGCAAAAATCCCCCAGTTTAGAAGAATTTCAAACCCTGCAAAAATTAGGGTTAGCTGCCCATAATCCCAGTATCGATCATCTGCGTAACATCATGTCTAGTCCCACTGCCGGAATTGACTGCCAAGAATCGATCGATACTCGTCCATTAGTCCAAGAATTAGATAATTTTATCCAAAATTATCCATCAATTGCCGAACTAAGTCCTAAATTTAGTATCGGGATCGATGGCGGTGGTGCAGTGGGAATTGGCACTGGTTCAACTATGGCCTGGCAACACCGCTATAACGAGATTCAGCTATCGGCAATTGCCGTCAATAATCCGACAAATTTAACTTCTCTTGTTTGCTTTCGATTAGCACTCGCAGGAGATAAACAATTATATGACACGGACTTATTAATTGAGCCAGAAAACTGTTTAGCTGTGGTCAAAGCACTGGTAAAGGTTTATGTCGATTATGTTCAACAAAACCCTAATATCAAGGGGAAAAAACCTCGGATGAAACACCTGCTAAAAGATTGGGGATTAGCAAAATATCTCGAACAAGTTAACTCCCAATTACATCGGACTTCTACCGGCATAATACACCAGCAAAAATACTGGCAAGCTGCCCATTCTACTCAACCCTATTTTCATCTGGGAATTCATCCTCAAAAGCAACCTGGATTATCTTATATTGGTCTATCATTAGGATTAGGACAATTGACGGCTAATCAACTATGGGGATTAGCGGCACTATCAGAAACTTTTGGCAGTGGTCAGTTACGATTAACCCCTTGGCAGACTGTTATATTACCCGATATTCCCGATGAAAAAGTCTCAGAATTGTTGCCAAAACTGGCATCCTTAGGATTATCCGCTTCTCCCGGATGGGATGGGGGAATAGTTGCCTGTAGCGGTAAACCCGGTTGTGCAGCAGCAGCCACTGCAACTCAAATCCATGCTTCTCTCCTGGCAGATTATTTGCAGGAACACTTAACCTGTAATTCTCCTGTTAATATTCATTTGACAGGTTGTGCTAAATCCTGCGCTCAACCGGGACCGGCTGAAATTACCCTTTTAGGAACTAATATCGAGGAAAATGGCCAAATACTGGAAGCTTATCAAGTCTATGTGGGTGATAGTCAAAAATTCTTAGAAACACCCATATTTGAGGGAGAATTTGCCAAGATTCCCCCGCTCATAGCCCAAATTTTAAGCTCCCAAAAATCGAAAAATTTAGATGAATAGAATGGAATACATTAAGAATGGTGAGGAAATTTACCGCAAATCTTTTGCTATTATTCGGGCTGAAACTAACTGGAAAAATCTCCCCGATGATTTAGCTCATGTGGCGGTTCGTCTAATTCATTCCTGCGGGATGACAGACATAACAGAAGATTTAGAAGCATCACCGGACGCAGTTAAAATCGGACGAAATGCCCTCGCTGGGGGTGCAGCAATTCTCTGTGATTCTCAAATGGTCGCTAATGGCATTACCAAAGCGCGTTTACCTAAAAATAATCCGATTATTTGTACCCTCAATCATCCAGAAGTGACCGAGTTAGCAGGGAAAATTAATAATACCCGCTCCGCTGCCGCTTTAGAACTTTGGCGACCTCATTTAGCTGGAGCGGTGGTAGCCATTGGTAATGCACCAACCGCACTTTTTCGCCTACTAGAATTGCTCGATCAAAATGTAGATAAACCAGCTTTGATTTTAGGCTTTCCCGTGGGATTTGTGGGAGCGGCAGAGTCGAAATTAGAATTAGCAACTAATAGTCGTGGTGTGCCATTTATTACCCTGCACGGACGTAGGGGAGGCAGCGCAATCGCAGCAGCAGCAGTCAATGCTTTAGCAAAAGAGAACGAATTATGAATGAATTAGGCAAACTTTATGGATTAGGAATCGGGCCTGGTGATCCCGAATTGTTGACGCTAAAAGCACACCGCATTCTCACAACTGTTCCGGTAATTGCTTATCCTACCTTAGAAAGTGGCAAAGTTTTGGCACGGGCAATTGTGTCGGATTTTATCCGTCCCGAGCAGATAGAAATTCCCATGCCTTTGCCTTTTAGTGTCGAGCGCAGTTCTCAACCTCATTATGATATTGCTGCCGAAAACATCGCCGAACATTTAAACTTAGGTCGAGATGTGGCGGTGCTATGTGTGGGCGATCCGATGTTGTATGGCACATTTATGTATATCTTTAATCGCTTGTGCGATCGCTTTTCAATTGAAGTCGTGCCGGGCATTTCTTCAGTGATGGCAAGTGCAGCAATGCTGGGTGTACCTATCACTTATCGAAATGACGTATTTAGTATCATGCCGGCTACTTTAGAGGCGGAAATATTGCGGGATCGCCTAGCATTTATCGATGCAGCGGCGATTATTAAATTAGGCAGACATTTCACTAAAGTTCGCAATATTCTCCAGGAATTAGGATTATTAGAACGCGCCCTCTACATCGAACGAGCAACCTTACCCAATCAGCAAATTATTCCGATTACCGAAATCGATCCAGAGGCTGTCACCTACTGGTCATTAATTCTGATTCCTAGTAAAACTCAACCCCAATAACTCTATAGACACTAAGTTAAATCCTCTATCCCCTACTTGACAGAACCTATAGGGTTTAGATAATATTATGAAAATGTCTTTTCTTCGTTGCTTTTTTTGTTGCACAGGAGGTTATATATCGCGTTTCTCGGATTGATAAGGTAATCTATTTTCTTCTCCGTTCTCTGTCACCTAAAAATAACTACCATGTTCGATTCTCCTGAATCTATCCGCAATACTAGCGTCAGCGATCAAGCTACTAATAATGATGCTCTCGGATTTGAGCCTTATGTAATAGCGATCGCTGAATTTTTGTTGCATGAGCAGACACAACCACCCCTAACTTTATCGGTTGAGGGAGAGTGGGGTAGTGGCAAGTCTTCTTTTATGAAAATGTTAGAGGAATATTTACGAAAAAAAGGAGGTCGGACAGTTTGGTTTAATGCTTGGCGACACGATAAAGCGGAGTCGGTATGGGCGGCTTTTGCGCTGTCTTTTATTAAGCAGATTTCTACGCCCAAAAATTGGCGAGATTTACTTCGAGTTATCCTACGCCATTTTAAATTACAATTATTGCGTTTTAACTTAGAAAAAGGCTTATTTGAATTAATTAAAGCTTTACTAGTAATAATTTTTGTGATTTGTGCCTCAATTGCCATTCCCTTTATTTTAATCATTTATGGAGTTGAAGGAATTAACGAATTAATCAGAGCAACAACCTCTCAAGATGTTTTTTGGAGCAAAATTAATTCAGTTTTTAAACTGTTATTTACCGCCGGAGGTTTAACTTTATCAGGAGCAGGAATTTTTGCTGGTATTAAGAGTTTATTGAGAAATTTTCAAAGATTACTCCAAAACCCCAAAAACAACCTAATTAAATACATAGAAGCCCCAGATTATAAAAAACAATCGGCATTTGTAGAAGAATTTCATGAAGATTTTGCTAAAATTGTTGATGCTTATATTGGCAATGATCGGGTATATGTATTTATTGACGATTTAGATCGCTGTGAACATCCAAAATCAGCGGACTTGATGCAAGCGATTAACTTGATGATTGCTGATGATCCTTCAGTGGTGTTTATTTTAGGAATGGACAGAGAAAAAGTAGCCGCTAGTTTAGCTGTCAAATACGAAAACATTCTCAAGTATTTACCGTCGGAAACCACAGAAATTGATCCTGATATTTTAGCGAGACGTAGTGCTAATAAAGGGTTAGCTTATGGTTATACCTTTATTGAAAAGTTTGTCCAGCTTCCCTTTTTAGTTCCCCAACCATCCCAGTCAGATTTTGAGCGTTTTTTGATTCAGCTTGCTACTTCAACTCCTCCCAATTTACAGCCAGCTAAACCTCATTTTACATTTTTTCAGTCATTCTGGGGTAAGTTTAAGTTAGCTTTACCCTGGAGAAATAATTCGCAAAAGCATCTCCCTTCCGCAACAAGTAATCAGACAAGTGATTTAAACAACTCGTCTCTAGATAATCCTTTAATAGAATCCGAACAAACCGAAAAAGAGAAAGCACAAGCAGCCGTAATTAAGCGATTAGAAGCGATTCAAGTCAAAAATTTTGATAAAGATTCCCCAACAGTGCGGAATGTCATTATGATGGTAGCTCCCGCATTGGATTACAATCCGCGACGGATTAAACACTTTATCAATGTCTTTCGTCTCAAGGTTTATATCGCTAATGAAACTGGTTTATTTTTTGAGGAGCGAGACGAGGATAATAATTTGTTATATCCTTCTCTAACTTTTGAACAGTTAGGCAAATTTACTGCCATTAGTTTAAAATGGCCATTGTTATTGTCAGATTTGGAAAATGATAAGCAAATTTTAGCAAAACTAGAAAAATTTGCACTAGATGAAGAAAAAACCCAAGAATATGAAGAGTCGATTCGCTATTGGGGTAGTCATACTAAGCTTAAAGCTTTAATGGCTTACGGTCATGAAGAATCGGCAGCTAACTCTAAATTTAGCTTTGCGGCGTTAAATGTTGATAAATTATTACAAGTATCACCCAGGGTAATTCGGCCAGCAAATGAGCCTATTCAACCACAACAAATTTCCCAAAATATTACCTCATTACCTCCAGACTTTAACCTAGAAATGGTGTATATACCCGCCGGTAGATTTAACATGGGTTCTAATGAGCGTGAGAATGACGAACCGATACATGAAGTAAATGTTCCAGCATTTCAGATAGGCAAATATCCCGTCACCCAAGCACAATATCAAGCAGTGATGGGAAATAATCCTTCCGGGTTTTCAGGAAATCCCCAGAACCCGGTAGAATCTATTAGTTGGTTTAATGCTCAAGCTTTTTGTAAAAAATTGAGCCAGTTAACCGCAAAAACCTACCGTTTGCCTACAGAAGCAGAATGGGAATATGCCTGTCGCGCTGGTACAGAAACCCGATTTAGTTTTGGCGAGGAGGAAAATCAACTAGGAGATTATGCCTGGTTTGATGGTAATTCAAATAATACGACCCATCCTGTTGGGGAAAAGCGACCTAATCCCTGGGAAATCTATGATATGCACGGCAATGTTTGGGAATGGTGTGCTGATCAACAGCATGAAAATTATGTTAACAAACCAGAGAATATTAAAGAAAATGGCAGCATTGCATGGGCAGATAACAATATAACTAATAAGTCATCAATAATACGGCGTGGCGGTTCTTGGTACCGCGATCCTTTGGCCTCTACCTCAGCGTATCGAGGCAGAAGTGTTGCCGAAATTTGCAACAACGATCTCGGTTTTCGTGTTGTGTGCGATCTCCCCCAATCAGTTAACAGTTAACAGTTATCAGTTGCTCAGAGCCTATATGGAAGCGCACCAATAACCAATAAAAAGATGAAGTCTAATAGAGTGAGCCTGAGAATAGCGATCGCTGTATTTGCCCATCACCGCTTTTCAAGGTTGCTTTAATGTTATACCATTTTTCTTTATTCGTAGCAGGTATCTTACTCCCCTCTCCCAGAAAGGGAGAGGGGTTGGGGGTGAGGGCAATTAACCATCTCTGCCATTACTTTTGAAAAATGGTATTAGAATCGAATCACTCCCTTTAGGCTTTGCTATGCGTGCGATTGAAACCACTGGTATCCTCAATACCCAAGGGCAAATTCAACTTGATCATCCTATTCCCCAAGAAAAAGATCGGTTTGTGCGCGTCATTCTTTTGATGTCGGAGGATGAACTGAACGAAAAAAACTGGCTAGATGCCGTTTCCCATAATTTTCCCAACGATGCCCAGTGCTGTGGAGCTAAATAATCGCACTCCCACATCTCCCAAAAAAAGAGCGCACTTTCCATATTTCCCAAAAAGCGATCATTCCGTTCTATCTCCTAAAAATAGATCGCTCTCCAGCATCAAAATGATCTAGTCATAATGACTCCACATCCGATAAATTTTGATCAATTTCTCCGATTCAAAGACTTCATAAACTAGCCGATGCTGTTTATTGATACGACGACTAATTAACCCTTTCATATCCCCTTTTAATAACTCATAATCCGGTGGGTATTGAAACGGGTCTTCTTCAATTATTTTGATAAGTTCAAGAACCTTGGGCTTCAGTCCACTAGAAGCAATCTTTTTTGCATCTTTTTGAGATTGGGTCATAAAGATTATTTTATACATTACCAATCTAACTCATCTAAGCTTAAGCTCTGTTCAATAGATTCATCACGGGCTGCCTGAATAGTTTGAATCATTCCTTCGATTCCCCTTAGATATTCGTCATCACTGACATAATCTGATTGTTCCAGAATTTTAATTTCGTCTCTAGAGAAGCGATCAAGTAACCATAGAAATTTTTCACTAATGCTATCGTCAATTTGCAAGGTAATTGTTCGCATAAATTAACTCCTAAGCTTTCTGTATAAATCGCTTTCACATTGAAATCTACACTTTGTGCATTCTATCATTATTTTCCACACCCCTACAAGCGATCGCCTTTCCACACCCCTACAAGCGATCGCTAGGAAAACCGGTAATACCTCCATTGGATTGGCATAACGCCCTGTGTTTAGTTTGGCTTCGATCAGCTTTTGGTGTTCGGGTTTTAAGGTTAATTTCAGGGTTGTTAAGGCTTGACTCTTTTTCATTATCGGTTTGTCGCTGTGGGATCGTCCCAAGTTTGCTCAGGTAAGATGCGCTACTCATTGTTTACTGTGGGGTAAGCTCTCTAGCCTGTCCAGATGACAAAAGTGGGATATTCCCATCTCGGTTTTTGTGGTGGGTATAAAGCAAAAATTTAGGGGTCGGAGTGGGGTGAGATTGTCAGGATATTTTGACAAAGGTTGAGCTTAAGTTGGTAAAGTTGGGGATTTTTCCCAAGTTAAGGATTTTTCTGAGAGAGTATAGTGGCTGTAAGCTAGGCGGGGTAAGGGATTGGTGGAATTTTACTGACTTTTTCCTTAAGTTCCTAAACTTCGGTTGTGTTGAGGAGCAGGAGAAAAATATACTGGATTGGAAGTTATACATTGTGAAGTTTTTCTTACTGTGTATTACTAAGTACCATAAATTATTGAGGGTAAATTCGATGATATTGAATCTGAACTCCGAAAATCAGAACAAGAAAAAGTTTGCATTTTTAACGGGGATGATTGTTTCCGTTTTGGCAATCTTAGTCCTTACCGTTGGTAATGCTGCTTTTGCTCAACCTGTTTTTACAGATAAACTCGATTTAGGTTTAACGAGCTTTTATCCAGATGCGGCTTCTCAACAGAAGAAAGTTGATATATTAGAGAAGCTTAACTACAACATCTCTATTCCGCTTAATAATGCTCCCGATATAGATAAACTAGGTGATGGATCATTTCAGAGTGCCGACTTAGACTTTAGTACAACCCAGCCCACTGTTCCGGGTACTAATACCCGTATTTCCTTCACCGGTCCTATTACCACAACTAATGGAGTTGCTGAAACTTCTAAACTTTATGCTGTGGTCGCAGGAAAGCCTAAATTAAACACTTGTCCAGTGGAAGTTCAGGAAACACAGATTGTATTCTTCAATCAGAAAGATGATGCAAATACAAAAGCTCAGGCTCTTTCCGACGAAGGATACCTGGTTTATGTCACCGCTAATGCTGCTGTACAAAACGAAGCCAGAGATCAAATTATAAAACTCAACTGTAAACCTAATGCTCAAGGAGTAATTGTTAATGGTAAAACACAGAAAGTTACTGTAGATTTTACAGATGTTTTCAACTTGCTACCCCCAAATTTACAGCTGCCTGCTAAAAATTCACCTTTTGTTTATTCACCAAAAAGTGATTCCATTTATTTAGTCAATGCCAGAAAAGAATATGATCCCAGTAACCCTACAAAATAAACTTCTATAAAACATCTCGTGTAGGAATGGGAATTCAATAACTTGTATTACTGTGGAGAAGATATTTATGATTAAAATATCTTCTCCACAGTTTGTTTAATGCTTGAGTATAAATTTAAATGCAATTACCGACAATGACTGTCTAGATGTCTTCTAATAGACTTTCTAGCATTGCGCCCGCCGCTCTCCTAGTATGCCTTACTTAATGCGTCTTTTTGCTTTAAATTACAATAAATTTGTTTGTTATATCCGTTAAGCTATGCTAACATATTCTACCGTTACTGCTACAATTGGCTCCAAAGACCACTATAACCAACTAAAACCATGACTCAAGCCACTTTTGCAGAAATACTAGAAGCAACCGAACAACTTCCCCGAAAAGATCAAGAACAACTTATTCACATTTTAAAAAAGTGAAAGACATTAACGAGGCTCAACAATACCTCAACAACTAATGGAAGAGATTCTGGCATGATTAAAATAAATTAAGGTCATCTGGCCGCAGTCAGTTTTAACCGACTGAAAGTATTGTAAAGTTTCAATACAAATATGGTCATATATAGTTATTCATGGTAATATGTACAGACAAAACTATCGGACTAGGCAAAAAAACAGG
>MTBT01000032.1 GCA_002282935.1 Microcystis sp. LSC13-02
TTGTCGATACTCTAAATTCTACGGCTAGACAAGCATCTGCTGAACGAGCTTGGTCGTCTATTGCTCGTTTCTATGACAATTGTAAGAAAAAAATAAAAGGTAAAAAGGGTTATCCTAAATTCCAAAAGAATAATCGTTCTGTGGAATATAAAAACTGTGGCTGGAAACTATCGGAGGATAGAAAGAAAATAACTTTCACAGATAAGAAAAATATTGGCACGGTTAAACTGAAAGGAACCAGAGACCTAAACTTTTACCCTATAGACCAAATTAAACGAGTTAGGATTGTTAAACGAGCGGATGGTTACTATGTCCAATTCTGTCTAAGTGTTGATATTCGGGAATATGCTAAACCCCTAGAACCAACCAAGAAATGTGTGGGATTGGATGTAGGTTTAAACGTTTTCTACGCTAATAGTGATGGGGAAACAGTAGAAATACCGCAATACTATCGCAAGGCAGAAAAAAGATTAAACCGTCTGAATCGGAAGAAATCTAAAAAGTTTAGAAAAGGTCAACCCCAATCAAACAACTACCAAAAGGCCAGAAAGAGATATGCTAGAAAGCATTTAAGAGTAAGTAGGCAACGTAAAGGCTTTGCCTCAAAAGAGGCATTGCGCGTCATTAAATCTAACGATTTCATCGCTTACGAAAACTTAAATGTTCAAGGCATGGTAAAAAACTCGAAACTAGCTAAATCTATTAATGATGTGGCTTGGTCAACTTTTCGGCAATGGTTAGAATATTTTGGTTTTAAATATGGTAAGGCTACAGTAGCAGTAGCTCCCCATAACACCAGTCAAAACTGTTCTAATTGTGGTCAAAAAGTAGCTAAATCTCTATCTACAAGAACCCATATTTGTCCTCACTGTGGCTATGTAGAAGATAGAGATATTAACGCCGCTATCAATATTCTCAAAAAGGGACTAAGTACGGTAGGGCATACCGAAACTACTACGCTTGGGGAGAGATTCCCTCTGGTTTAGTTGGATACGTCCTGCTAGATTAAGGAAACTCGATGAACCAAGAATCCCTCGCTTTTAGCGACGGGAGTGTCAAAGAATTTAGCTGGAATTTATGAATCATTTTCTGCATTCTTTCACGGTTTTTCCTGATTCTGCCCGAAAATCTCGGTCTTACTCCCTAGGTAAACTTCGACGACCCTTAATCTTCCTGTTTACCGTCGGTTGTCTGACTAGCGTAGTCGGTTATCGTTTCTATAATCAGCCGAAATTGGCCGTCGGGACTATTTCCCCCGTCACAATTATCGCCCCCGAAGATGCCAGTTTTGAAGACCAAGAAACCACCGCCCTCAAACGCCAAAAAATTCGGGCTGGACTGCTTCCCCGGCTGAAAAGAGACCCCCAAACCACTGCCCAGATTGAGCGAGCGCTACGGGACACTTTAGGGCAATTAAGTCAAATTATCCCAATTCTGCCCAAAAATTCGATTTTAATCAGCAGGACTATTTCTAACGCCACACTGGGAACGCTGCTCACCTTTTCTGCCGCTCAATGGTCAACTCTACAAAGCGGCCTCAACTATGAAGAATCTTTTGCAAAACCCTTGACAAAAGAGCAGGAATATGCTATACACGAAATCCAAGCCTATCGTCAGCGCGTGACAAAGGGGAAATTTGAGCAATTTATCGATCGATTAGGGCAATTACGGCAAATACAGGGGCAAACCAGCCAAAATTATCGGCATTCCAGCTTAAATCAACTCAAATATGGCGATCTGATCGCAGTAGCTCAAATCAGCGATCGAGAGTGGCAAAACCTAGAAACAGCCATCCTGCAAGCGGGTCGCCGCATTTTGGTGCAAGGCATCCCCCCGGGGATTTCCACCAGTCACCTACAGGATACCATCGTCGTGCAGATTAGCAGCGATCGCCTAACCCGTCGCCAGCAGCTTTTAGCCGAAAATATCCTTCTAGCGGCCCTAGAGGGACAGGCTAACCTGATAGAAGATCGGGAGTCAACCAAAGAACAAGCGGCTAAAGCGGTGGAAGCGGTAGATATGGTGATGTCTAGCACTCAAACCGGTCAAATTATCGTTAAAACAGGCGAAAAAATTACTCAAGCTCAGTTTGTTCTCATCGATGGCTTTGGTTTAAGCGAACGGGGCATTAACTGGATGGGTTTAGGAGCAACGGCAATCCTTGTCACCAGCGTGATCGGGACTTTTTGCCTCGTGGCCCAGCGTCTCCATCGGCCTCTGCGTCACCGGGATTTTCTTCTCTTGGGTTTACTAAGTTTTACCACACCGATCTTAGCGATCGCCCATATTCCCTTTACCAATCTGGCAGCCGTGGGTTTATTAGTCAGCAGTTTCTATGGCCCGACTTTGGCCGTCACCCAAGTCCTCTTAACTGCCGGTCTTTCCCTATTCAGTATCCAAGGCATCAGCGCCGATTTAATCGCGGGGACGATCGGGGGACTATTAGCGGCCATAATAGCGGCAAAATTGCGCTCCCGGGATGAATTATCGCTGCTAGGAATGGGAATCGGAGTCAGTCAAGGGGGTGTTTATCTGCTCACCTACCTAATCGTTAGCGCCACGGCCAGCACGATCATCTATGCTCTATTACCCACGGCGCTCGTCTATGGTCTATCGGGAATAGCTTGGACGGTAATCGCTCTAGGATTATCCCCCTATCTGGAACGCTGTTTCGATGTGGTGACTCCCATTCGTCTGGTGGAGTTGTCCAATCCTAATTGTAGTTTGCTCAAACGTTTGGCCACAGAAGCGCCGGGTACTTTTCAACATACCCTTTTTGTCGCCTGTTTAGCCGAAGCGGCCGCCCGAAAACTGCACTGTAATGTGGAATTAATTCGCACGGGAACCCTTTATCACGATATCGGGAAAATGCACGATCCTCTCGGTTTTATTGAAAATCAAATGGGTGGCCCGAATAAACACGATGAAATTAACGATCCCTACGTCAGCGCCGAGATTATTAAAAAGCACGTTAGCGAAGGGTTAGTCATGGCCCGCAGACAGGGTTTACCGCGAGTCGTCCGCGATTTTATTCCCGAACACCAAGGCAATCTCTTAATTTCCTATTTTTATCAGCAAGCTTTGCAAAAATCCAGACAAAATGGTCAAGAAATCGTCGATGAAGCAGCCTTTCGCTACGATGGTCCGATTCCCCAATCGCGAGAAACGGCGATCGTTATGTTAGCCGATAGTAGCGAGGCCGCTTTGCGATCGCTAAAGGAGGCCTCCCCAGAACAAGCCATGGATATGATCAAAAAGATTTTTCAGGCCCGATGGCGCGATCAACAATTAGTAGATAGTGGTATTCGTCAGGAGGAATTACCAATTATTGCCGAGATTTTTGTGCAAGTTTGGCAACAATTCCATCATCAACGCATTGCCTACCCGAAAGCAGTTTTAGAAGTCTCCTCAGCCGAAAAAAAATAAGAGATAACAGCAAAAAATCAAAAATAATTACCAAAATGCTACTAATTACTCTCAACGAAAATACTTTATCTTTATCTCCAGGTAATCAGGTTATTTTCCCTCATCAGACTTGGGTCTCCAAAAAACCTATCCCAAACTCTATTTTAATCGCAAAACTGAAGAAATTCGGCTTATGTCTCCTTTACCAAGTCATGGCAAACGTATCAATCTTTTAAGTGATTTAGTAAAAATTATCCTTCGTCGTCAAGACAAAGACTGGGAATGTTTTGATCCGATTACCTTGAAAATGCCGGGGGAAGCGGGAGTAGAACCAGATACTTGTTTTTATATTGATAATAGACAGGCAATTTTAGGCAAAGAGAGAATTGATTTAAATGTCGATCCTCCTCCCGATTTAGCTATAGAAGTGGACTTTACTTCTCTGACTGATGTAGAGGCTTATCAATTGTTAAAAATCCCTGAATTGTGGGTTTATCGTCGGGAAGAATTAAAAATATATCTGTTCAGAGAAGACAGTTATCAAGAAAGGGAAAATAGTCGTCTCTTTCCCGATATAAATATCAAGAAAATTTTACCCTATTATGTAGAATTAGGCTGGAATCAAGGTTCTAGTATTGCCTTACGTCAATTTGAAGCTTTGGAGAATTTTAGTTAAAAGACTTTTTGTATAAAACTGAGCTAATAATTTTTATGTCCAACACAAACCAAAGATAATTACCAAAATGCTACTAATTACTCTCAACGAAAATACTTTATCTTTATCTCCAGGTAATCAGGTTATTTTCCCTCATCAGACTTGGGTATCTTTATCTCCAGGTAATCAGGTTATTTTCCCTCATCAGACTTGGGAAGATTACGAAAGATTGCTGAGTTTACGTCTCCAGAAAACCTATCCCAAACTCTATTTTAATCGCAAAACGCAAGAAATTCGGCTTATGTCTCCTTTACCAAGTCATGGCAATCGTGTTGATACATTAAGGGATTTAGTAAAAATTATCCTCCGTCGTCAAGGTAAAGACTGGCAATGTTTTGATCCGATTACCTTGAAAATGCTGGGAGAAGCGGGAGTAGAACCAGATACTTGTTTTTATATTGATAATAGACAGGCAATTTTAGGCAAAGAAAGAATTGATTTAACTGTTGATCCTCCTCCCGATTTAGCTATAGAAGTGGATTTTACTTCTCTGACTGATGTAGAGGCTTATCAATTGCTAAAAATCCCTGAATTGTGGGTTTATCGTCGGGAAGAATTAAAAATATATCTGTTCAGAGAAGACAGTTATCAAGAAAGCGAAAATAGTCGTCTCTTTCCCGATATAAATATCAAGAAACTTTTACCCTATTATGTAGAATTAGGCTGGAATCAAGGTTCTAGTCTTGCTTTACGTCAGTTTGAAGCTTTAGAGAATTTTAGTTAATAAATATTACCAATTTTGACACTCCCGTCGCGCTCATGCGAGGGATTCTTGGTTCACTGACTCAAGTTGTCTTGACAGGTATTGCTACCAACCAAAATAGAGCTTCAATCTCCCCAAGCGTTTAGGTCTGATGACCAACTTCCGATATGCCCTATCGTAGCTTTTTTGAGTATATTTAATGCCGCCATTTTGTCTCT
>MTBT01000033.1 GCA_002282935.1 Microcystis sp. LSC13-02
TCTCTTTCATCGCCGATTTTTCAACGTAAAGTGCTTACTCTGTAACGATTATACTCGATTTGATCTTTGTTGAGCGTTTAAGTCCCACTAATGCTGACACTTACATCACCCAAGAATTAATCTCCACCCAAACGCCATTAGCCGGCGGTGCAAGTTACAGCATTACTCGCAATATCAACCTCCCCAACTTTGCCACAGGAAACCGTTATCTAATATTTGTCGCTGATGGTTCGGGAGGTCAAGGGGAAACTAACGAGACTAACAATACTCGTGCTGTCGCTATCAATTTGAATGCTCCTGACTTAGTAGTAAGCGATATTACCGCACCAGTTGAAACTCTATCAGGACAACCAATTGAGATCAATTGGACTGTCAAAAACCAAGGCTCAGCAACCGCAGAAGGAACTTGGTATGATTATGTGTCTTTAGTTAATACGGCGACCAATGCAACCCAGTATGTCGGAATTTTTGAATATTCGGGTAGTTTGGCTGCTGGAGCCTCCTTAAATCGTACTCAATCCTACAGCGTTCCCCTCAGTTTAACTGGTAACTATCGAGTCGTTGTGACGACCGATTATTCCGGAAATATTGCTGAAGGAACGCAGAACGAATCGAACAATACCACTACAGATGATCGCTCGATTTCCTTACAACTTGCTCCAGTTCCCAACCTACAAGTTACTGGGGTAACTGCACCAACGACAGCTTTTTCCAGTCAAGAAACCGTCGTACAATGGACGGTTAAAAATGTCGGTACTGGTGCTACTAATGCGCCTGTTTGGTACGATCGCGTTTATCTGTCCCTCGATACTACCTATGACAATACTGATACCTATTTAGGAGACGCAGTTAATCCTAGTTATCTCAACCCGAATGATAGTTATAGCAACAGCTTAACCGTAACCCTACCTCGCGGTATTGATGGCAATTACTATTTCCTCGTACAAGCTGATGTTTATAACTACGTTACCGAAGTTGGTAATGAAGGGGATAATTGGGGTTCTGGTGGGCCGACGGATGTTAATTTAACTCCACCTCCCGATTTACAAGTAACAGCCGTTAATGCTCCCAATGGAGCCTTCTCAGGACAACCGATGAACTTGAGTTGGACTGTCACCAATGCTGGTACAGGACGTACTTTAGAAACAGCTTGGTATGATCGCGTGTTTATGTCGGCGGATGCAACTTTAGATGCAGGCGATCGCTTTTTGGGAGATTTCTATCATAGTGGTGCGTTAAATGCCGGTGCAAATTATACCGGTTCAGCAACAGTTAATTTACCCATTGGTGTAGCGGGAAGTTTCTTCTTCTTTGTCCAAAGTGACATCTACAACAACGTTTATGAGCACGTTTTTGAGAATAACAATAGTGGCTACGACACCACAGCAACGAAGATTACCCTAACGCCACCACCAGATTTAGAGTTTGAATCCTTAACAATTCCGAACAATGCTCGTTCTGGTAGTAATTTAAGCATCAATTATCGAGTCACTAACTTTGGAGCCACAGAAACCCCGAATTATTATTGGACTGATACCTTCTATCTTTCTAGCGATAATCAATTAAATACAGCAACGGACATTAATCTAGGTAGTGTCGGCCAGTATGGCATTCTTTATCCAGGTGATGGTTATGATCGCACCGCTAACTTTAGCTTACCCAATACCTTAACTGGCACCTACTATGTCTTTGGCGTAACCGATAGCGGCGATCAAGTATTTGAATTAAATAATGTTAATAACGTCACTCAAAGCATCAATCAAGTACAAATTGTCTCCCAACCGGCGGATTTAGTCGTTACTGACGCAGTTATTCCGACTACCGGGGAAGCTGGTAAGGCGATTTCCGTGCAATGGACAGTGAAAAACCAGGGGCCTGGGGATACCATTGTTAACAGTTGGAGCGATCGCCTTGTCGCTTCTACCGATGAGGTTTTAGGTGATGCAGATGATCTAACCCTCGCCAGCTTCACCCGCACCGGACTTTTAGCTCCCAATGGTACTTACAGTCGGACTGAAAGTGTTACTTTACCCTTTACCTTAGAAGGCAATTATCAACTATTTGTCGTCACTGATTCGGCTAATAGTGTTTATGAAGGTAGCAATGAGGGGAATAATACCTCTAGTGCCTTTCCTATCACTATCTCTCGTGATACCCCCGATCTCCAAGTTACTAGCATTACTCTGCCAAATACTGTAACTCCCGGACAGCCGCTGACCCTCAGTTGGACGGTAGCGAATTTGGGGGTAGGACGTACTAATAGCAATTATTGGTACGATCGAGTTTATTTGTCTTTAGACAAAAATGTCAGCGGTGATGACATTAATTTAGGGTCGGTTTATCGTTCAGGAGCGTTAGAGCCATCAGCAAGTTACAGCGCCACAGGCACTTTCTCGCTTCCTGTTAATCTGGACGGGAGTTACTATGTTCTGGTGCAAACTGACCGAGATAATAACGTTATTGAAGGTGCATTTGAGAATAATAACGTTTTAGCCAGCGATAGTACCAGTGGAGGCGGTTCGGGAACCGGAAGCCTACCGATTACTCCCGCTCCTTCTGCTGATCTTGCTGTCACTGCCGTCGATGCACCAGAACAGGGAATTGCAGGACAATCTCTGAGTTTAACTTGGACGGTTGTTAATACGGTTGTTAATAATGATGCCAATACGGGTCAAAGTTGGTATGATGCTGTTTATCTGTCCCGCGACCAAGTATTTGATCGCAACAGCGATGTTTATTTAGGCTATCGCAACCATACGGGGGGATTAAATGCAGGAGATAGTTATACTGCCACCCAATCCTTTACTATCCCGCGAGGCTTAGGGGGACGTTTTTACGCCTTCGTGGTGACGGATGGCGGTAATGCTGTTTATGAACGGTTAGGAGAGGTCAATAATGTTAATTATGACGGATTCTCGACGGAAATAATTTTGCCGCCTCCGGTTGATTTAGCAGTAGGGACAATTACTATTCCTGTCAATGGAACTCCTGGTCAAAATGCCACAATTAGTTATACCGTAAACAATCAAAGCACGAATGAGGCGATCGGGACATGGGAAGATACAATCTATCTTTCTCGTGACAATCAATGGGATGTCAATGATGCTTTCTTCGGTCGTGTTTCTCAAACAGGACCAGTTGCTGGAAGCGGAAGCTATAGCAAGACAGTAACCGCTACTTTACCAGGATTAGCAACGGGGGATTACTATGTTATTCTCCGCAGCGACATCCGCAACTACATACCAGAATCTAATGAAGCGAATAATATTAAGGCTTCTTTAGATGACTTTGCTGTTGATGTCGAACAACTAATCTTAGGAGTAGCTGACACCAGCAATCTCATCCGGGGACAATCTTTGTACTATCGCGTTGATGTACCAGCTGGAGAAACTTTAGCTGTTACCCTAGATGGTAGTGGAGCAGAAGTCTTTAGCGAACTCTACGTCAGTTATGGTCAGATTCCGAGTCCTGCTAACTTTGATTTTGGAGCGATTGTTCCATTTAGTACCGATCAAAGAGCAGTCATTCCTACAACAGAAGCAGGCACTTATTATATTCAAGCCTTCAGAAAAGATAGCAGCAATACTCCCGTAGCTTTTGACACCAAAGCTGAACTAATACAGTTTTCTGTCTTCGATAGTGATTACGGACAGGGCGGTAATGTTGGCAAACGTACCATAGAAATTAATGGAGCAAAATTTGATCGCTCTGTTACAGTCAGTTTGAGGGACGAAGCGGGAGTAACGGGTTCGGCTATCAAGACTCTTTATGAAGATTCAACTAAGGCTTATGCTACCTTTGACCTAACAGGATTAGCCCCAGGAGAATACGACATTATTGTTGAAAATGGACAAGGGCAGCAAATCATCCTAACCGATGCTTTGGAAGTCGTAGATGGGGGGGGAGCAAATGTAGTAGCTCAGGTAGATGCTCCCACTACCGTTGGGCGCAGTCGAGGGTACTCTTTTACGGTTAGCTGGTACAACAACGGCATTAATGACGCTCCCACGCCTTTATTAAGAGTAGAAAATACTGTTCCTTTTGGTTTCCATCCCGGCGATACATCCGCAGGTTCTTCCTATAATTTCTTTGGTTTTGATCAGGAAGAAAAGCTGCCTGGTATTTTACGTCCGGGTCAAATCGAAACCGTTACTTTCTTCGGTTACAGTGACAATCAAGTTGGTGATTATATTGTTTCCGTGAATCGTCTTTACAAAGATGAAACTGCTCCATTCGATTGGGATGTTCTCCGCCCCCAGCTAAAAACGTCTGAATTTACTGATGTAGAATTTGAGTCAATTTTTGCTCAATTAATCAGTCAAGTTGGGAACAATAACGGTGACTATCTGAGAATGCTGGCAGAAAATGCAGCTTTAATACCAGAAGAGTTGGGCAGTCCCAATAATGTAGGTGATTTATTAGAGATTGAGTTTTCTCAGGCCAGGGCAGCTATTGGTACATCTCTGACTGGGACAATTTTGGCTAACAGTCTGGATATTGATATTTCCGGACGTAAGGTCATTGCTACCAATACGAACACTGGTGTGGCTTTTAGTACGATTACCCTCAATGATGGCTCGTTTATCTTTGATGATTTAGCCGAGGGAACCTATAGTTTTGAGGTGCAATCTGCTCAAATTGCTGAGCAAATGCCGCTTACTGTGACGGTTAATGCCAATGAAGCACTATCGGGGTTAGAAATCACTATCAATAACGGTGCTAGTGTCAAAGGACAAATTACTGATGCAACCATTAATAATCCTCTCTTGGATACTTTTGTCAAGCTTTACCAAGGAGATGAAGTGGTAGCAACGGTTCAACCGGATGGAGCCGGTTATTATACAATTATGGGCTTAAGCCCCGGCAATTATACCCTGGAAGTTGAATCCCCAAATCGTTCTCGGACATGGATAAGTAATCTGAATTTAACCAATCAAATAGTTACTCAGAATGTTGCCCTTATACCGGAAGCAAAAGTAAGTGGTACAGTAGTTGATGCCAGTGGACAATCCTTAGATGATGTTTTAATTATTGCTCAATTAGAAGCGACTTTACCTAATTCTCAATTTTTCAGTAGCTCCGATAATGGCGCATTTACTGTAGGGGTTTTAAGTGCCGGAACCTACGATATTACTATTGTTACTCCTGATGGCAGTCTCGCCCCAACGGTTGTAGAAAATGTCATCGTTCCCGCTTCGGGTGAGATAAACTTAGGAACGGTAACGCTTTCTCCTCCAGTGAGTCCTAATGCCATTTCTCAGGTTGATTCTGGTGTCATCCAAAGTCTGACAATTCCTGATTGGTTAGATTTGCTAGAATTTAACTGCGCTTCTGCAATTATTCCGCAAGCGACAATATTAGGGGGGAGTGAAGCGGCAAACTTATACCGTCAGTATTTTAACTCTACTAGCCCAAATGGAATCGTCAGTATTGGTGCAGGTAGCTCCATCACTGATTCTTTTAAGAATCATTCTGTCACCAATAAAAATATCACCACGATTCAATCGGAAGTCTTTAATGCCATCAAACAGCAATGGCAAAATACTACCCTATCTTGTGAACATGAGGAGATTAACTTAGACATTCCCTTAAATTCTCTGACCTTTCCTTCGCAAAATTTGCTGTATGCTGATGGTAGTCAGCCGAATGCGCAAAAAGATGCTTGGAATTTTCCTTTCTGGCAAGGTGCAGCTGGAGTTCTGGCGGGAGGTGTGGGTTCAGGCGGTCCGCCGCCACTGGGAGCTTTAACTATCCTTGATAGTCGGGCGGTTAACGGAGTGGCTAAGCTGCATATTCCTGCTGGTTCCAGCAGTGCAACTGTCACCTTTGATCTCAATGTTACGGTAGTTGATACGGTTGATTTCGATCCTGGTAATACGGTTTTCACTGGCTCGGTATTTTGGCAAGCAGCCATTTTGGAAGGAAATAGCAGAGCTTTTGATGTTCCTTTTACTGTTTCTTTCAAGCCTGATACCCAAACCTTTTCTTTCTCAGTCAATTTAGCTGATGACGATTGTGAGGAAGATCCCGATGATGAAGATCCAATTCGCCGCCCCACTTCCGTTGATCCTAATGATATTTTAGGACCCGATGGCTTTGGGGAAGATCGCTGGCTCTCAACAGGAACTCCTTTAGCTTATAGGATTCGCTTTGAAAACGATCCAGTATTTGCTCAGGCTCCGGCTCAAGTGGTACGGATTACTCAACAACTTGATAGCGATCTAGATTTTCGTACTTTCAGATTGGGAGATTTTGGTTTTGGTTCTCTGGTGATCGATGTTCCTGATAACCGCTCTTTTTACCAAGGAAGAGTAGATTTGAATGAAACATTAGGAATTTTCGTTGATGTTTCTGCTGGAGTTGATGTAACTACGGGCGAGACTTTCTGGGAGTTCACGACGGTAGAGCCGACGACGGGAGAGTTACCGATAGATGCCCTAACAGGGTTTTTACCCCCTAATTTAACTTCTCCTGAAGGCGAAGGATTTGTTAATTACAGTGTTCGTACTAAAAGAAATCTCAGTACCGGGACAGTGATTGATGCCGAAGCGGTTATCGTTTTTGATATTAATGAACCCATCAGCACTCCACCTATCTTCAACACCCTTGATGTTGATAAACCTAGCAGTGAAGTTAATGACTTACCTGCAACCACCGCAACCCCTGAATTCCTCGTCAGTTGGACGGGAACAGATACGGGTTCAGCTTTGGCGACTTATACTATTTATGTTTCTGATAATGGCGGAGAATACACGATTTGGCTCAATAATACTGAACTAACCGAAGCCACTTACACGGGGACAGCTGGACATACCTACTCCTTCTATTCGGTTGCAGTTGATAACACAGGTAATACAGAAGCAGCACCGACGACGGCAGATGCAACCATACAAATCGGTGGCGCAGTTAATCAACCTCCACAAATTTCAGTCAATACAGGCTTAACTCTTAATGAAGGATCTAGTTCTGCTATTGCTAATAGTCTGCTTGCTGTCGCAGATCCAGATAATACCGCGGATCAGTTAACTTTTACCATCAGTACGATTCCGACAAATGGGAATTTACAACGCAATGGAGTTACTTTAGCGGTTAATAACACCTTTACCCAAGCCGATATTAATACTGGCTTACTATCCTACATTCACAATGGCGGAGAAACTACCAGTGATAGCTTTAGCTTTACGGTAGCAGATGGAGCAGGTGGTAATATTAATGCCACAAGTTTCGTCATCACAGTTAACCCAGTAGATGACGCACCAACTGTCCTCAATCCGATTACTGATGTTAATGTTGACGAAGATGCAGCTAATACCGTCATTGATATAACCAACGTCTTCACTGATATTGATAATGACATCGCTTTAATTGTCAAATCAGTATTCGTCAATGACAATCCGGGATTAGTCACTGCTACCATCGTTGACAATCAGTTAACCCTCGACTACCAAGACAATCAATCTGGGATAGCTAATA
>MTBT01000034.1 GCA_002282935.1 Microcystis sp. LSC13-02
ACATTTTAGCATATATTTCGTAAATGTGCTAATATTTAACAGTAAAGCCGTCGTAGAACGACGGGGTTTCAGACCCAAAATTTTCGATGACCAGGCGGCCGGTGGCGGTCTTAACCAATAGTACCCTCTTGGGAGATGCCCGAGTGCGTCAAGACTTGAGCAAAGCTGATATCGTCGCCGCTAAAATCGATGCTGTTTCCGAGGCCCAATGGCGACGGGTTAACCGTCCAGTCCCCGGCCTGGATTGGCAGATTCTTTGGTCGGGATTAAGACAATTTCGCCAAGAATGGTCGGGAAAACTAGCAATTCAAACCATGGTGCTGGCCTCTTGGTCGCCCCAAGATCAAGACCAGTATATCGATTTGATGCAACAGCTACAACCGGTTGAAATTCAACTTAACACCCCGACCCGTCCCCGGGCAAGACAAAGACAATTAGAAACCCGCGGTAATAATCCCCTCACCGCTGCCGACGGAATGCAAATTCTCAAACCCGTAAACGCTGAAATATTGGCAATTTGGGCGCAAAAAATTGCCACGGCCACGGGAATTACCGTACGCTGTGTGCCACTTACCGCCACAGGTCTCTAAGGCTTTGGTTTTTCTTCTTTCGGCTTCACATTAAAATAAGCCTCCATTACCTGACGTACCATAGGTGCGGCCACTTTACCACCACCACCGCCGGAATGTTCCGCAAAGGCGACCACGACAATTTCGGGCTTGTCGAAGGGCGCGAAAGCTCCAAACCAAGCGTGGGACTTCCCTGGAGGTGCTTCTGCCGTGCCGCTTTTGCCCGCTACGGGCGGTAAAGCGGGGTCCGATAGGGCCCGACCAGTTCCTTCCGCTACCACGGATCTCAGGGACTTTCTCAGGGTGTCTAGGGTGCTAGGTTTCATGTTCAAAGACTTTCGCCATTCCTTAACATCGCGGGCATCCTGTAAAAGGTGCGGTTTCACCAAAAAACCACCGTTAGCGGGGACAGCAAACATCACAGCTACTTGTAGGGGAGTTGCGAGGGTAAATCCTTGACCGATCGACATATTAATCGTATCCCCTACGGACCAATCCCAGTTTTTAAAATTACGCAGTTTCCAATCGCGATCGGCAATTAACCCCGGAGTTTCTTCCGCTAATTCTATACCGGTTTTCTGACCGAAACCGTAGCGCCGAGCCATGGCAATTAAAGCCGGACCCCCCACCCCGCGACCAATTTGACCGTGAAAAGTGTTACTACTCATAGCCATGGCCCTGACAAAACCGATCGGCCCAAAACCGGCGTGATTCCATTCTCCAAAAGCTGTCCCCCCCACATAAAGGGCGGCAAAGGTATTTAAGACCGTATTGGGGGGAAATTTACCCGATTCCATGCCGGCAGTGGCAGTGACGACTTTAAAGGTGGAAGCGGGGGGGAATCCTTGCAGAGCGCGGTTAACAAAAGGGTTGCCCTCCGCTTGTAGTTTTTTCCAAGTGGTGGTGGTAATTGGGGCCGAGAACACATTGGGATCGAAACTAGGATAACTGACCATGGCCCGCACGGAACCATCCCGGGGATCGATCGCCACGATCGCACCTTTGCGTTTTCCTAAAGCGGCCTCGGCGGCTTTTTGGAGTTTTAAATCTAGTGTCAGGGTGACATCTTGCCCCGGTTTAGCAATTTTTTGGCCGAGAATTTGGATTACTTGTCCCGAGCCGTTGACCTCTAACTGCATTCCCCCCCATTCTCCCCGCAATTTTGACTCGTAGGCGGCTTCTACACCCATTTTACCGACGACATCTCCCAATCGGTAGCCCTGGGGTCTTTTGGCTTGATATTCCTCCGGGGTTAGTTCCCCCGTATAACCGAGAATATGCGCCCCAATTTTACCATTGGGATAGTAGCGCACTGATTCCACGTCCACTTCAATGCCGGTTAATTCGTCTTTGTATTCCTCTAGGGCGATAATTTGGCCTGGAGTTAAACCCCTAGCGATGCGGATCAGGGTGGAGGGGTTTTCGTCCGCTTCGTTAATGCGTTTTTCTAGGTCGCTTTTGGGAATGCCTAAAATACTGGCTAAACGGTCAAGATTGAGTTTTTGAGCGGGATTACGCTGGGATTTCGGCCAAATATAGGCCGCATGGGTTAAGCGGGCCGTGGCCAAAACTTTGCCATTGCGATCGAATAAGTTGCCCCGGACTGGGGGTTTGGGAAGAATGCGAATCCGGTTATTTTCTGCCCTTTCTCGGTTAATTTGTCCTTGCTGCAGTTGTAAATATGCCAAGCGTGAGCCGACTCCTCCTAGCAGGACAATGCTAATTAATCCCATAATTAGCCATGACTGACGCTGACGACCGACTAGACGCTCTTTATCTGTGATTTTATTCTGTAATTTATTCGGCGATGGCCGCTTCGGCGAGGTGAGCGGTTTTTTCGGTTTCAGTTTGACTTTGGTTTTTGATAGGAGTCCGCTATTACGCATTTGCTTAAAGTTAAAAGTTTAAAAGTTATTAGGGCAGTTATCAGTTATCAGTTATCAGTTATCAGTTATCAGTTATCAGTTATCAGTTATCAGTTATCAGTTATCAGTTATCAGTTATCAGTTAGTTATCAGTTATCAGTTATCAGTTATCAGTGATCAGTTATGAGATTTGAGTTTTTAAGTGTGCAGTATTAAGTGAGCGGTTTCAAATAGCACTTTCCTAATGTCTTTTCACTGGTTACTGATCACTGTTTACTGATCACTGTTCACTGTTCACTGTTCACTGAAAAGGACGCAATACTAGGTGATTTAGCTCCTCTCTTTACTAAAGTTCAGGGTATCCGCAATATATCTTAACAAAATCGGAGTAAATACAAAGGAGTGGAAGGAACCACACCAGACACAGAGGACACAAAGATTGATCGCTTCTATAGTAAGTTAAAGAGAGCCAAGAAACTGGCACACATATATAGTTAAGAGTTTGTCAAGTGTTTCTTAACTATATGTAACATTATCCCTGCTCAAAATGTAATCACACTGCGGATAGAATCCCCTTGTCGCATCAGGTCAAAAGCCTCGTTAATTCTTGCCAGAGGCAGAACATGGGTGATTAAATCATCGATGTTAATCTTGCCCTCCATGTACCAATCGACTATTTTTGGTACATCCGTACGGCCTCTCGCCCCACCAAAAGCCGTACCTTTCCAGACGCGTCCGGTGACTAATTGAAAAGGACGGGTACTAATTTCTTGGCCTGCCCCAGCTACACCGATAATAGTGGCAACACCCCAACCTTTATGGCAACATTCCAAAGCTTGACGCATAATCTGGACATTGCCGATACACTCAAAACTATAATCGGCCCCACCTTTAGTTAAATCCACCAGATAGGCCACTAAATCCCCCTCAATTTCTTGGGGATTAACAAAATGAGTCATCCCGAATTTTGCCGCTAAAGCTTGTTTCTGGGGATTAATATCGACCCCGACAATCATATCGGCTCCCACCAAGCGGGCCCCTTGAATAACGTTTAAACCGATGCCTCCCAGACCAAAAACCACCACTTTTGCCCCCGGTTCCACTTTAGCGGTATTAATCACCGCACCGATACCTGTAGTGACTCCGCAGCCGATATAACAGACTTTTTCAAAGGGAGCATCGGGGCGAATCTTGGCCAGGGAAATCTCCGGCAGCACGGTATAATTAGCAAAAGTCGAGGTTCCCATGTAGTGATAAAGAGGTTGACCATCGAGGGAAAAACGACTGGTTCCATCCGGCATTACTCCCCGACCTTGGGTAAGACGAATCGCTTGACAGAGATTGGTTTTAAAGCTGAGACAGTATTCGCACTGACGACATTCGGGAATGTATAGGGGAATCACAGGATCGCCCACTTTCAGGCTAGTGACACCTTTTCCCACTTCTACCACGATTCCGGCCCCTTCATGGCCTAAAATTGAGGGAAATAAGCCTTCAGGATCGGCCCCAGAGAGAGTATAGGCATCGGTGTGACAAACTCCCGTGGCTTTGATTTCTACTAACACTTCCCCCGCTTGCGGTGCGGCTAATTGTACCGTTTCAATAGTTAGGGGTTTTCCCGCTTCTAGGGCAACTGCCGCTCGAACATCCATAGGCTCAAAGCAATAGGTTTTTTCCAGTATAATACCGTTAAACTGCTGAAGAGTTGTAATAGAACAATTCTCAACTTATCTCTATGTTAGTCCTCACCATCCGCGAAGAAGGAATGAACGATGGTGGCTTTACTGCTAGTCTCAATTTTGATAGCGGTAACAGCTACCCAATTACGGTTACTGACCCCTTTACTAACCAAGAAGAAAAACAACTAGAATGGTACTTTGAGGAATGGTTAGTATTTCCGACGCTAGAGACGGATAAAGCGCAAAAAGCCGCCAACAGTGTCCAAAACTATGGCGAAAATTTATTTAAACAGGTTTTCCAGAGTAATTTAAATGCTTATGGGGAATATCGAGACTTGCGAGAGCAGTTAAGTCAACTGCAAATTATTATCGAAAGTCAGTCGCCAGAATTTCAAGCTTTACATTGGGAAGCGCTGAAAGATCCTGATTTACCGCGTCCTTTTTCTATAGATTGTATCATCTCCCGCCAGCGTCGAGGGGCTACAGTTGTCCCGGTGCAAATGGCCACTTATCCTACTATCAATCTCCTGGTGGTAATTGCGCGTCCTAATGAGGAATCTGATGTTAACTATCGCACGATTTCCCGTCCTTTAGTAGAACTGGTAAATAGTAGTGAAATACCAGTAAAAATTGATATTTTGCGTCCCGGAACTTATGAATCACTAACCAGACATCTGGATGAGAAGGGAGAAGGATACTATCATGTTATTCATTTCGATGTTCATGGCGGATTAATGGAATATGAACAGTACGAAAGACAGGTTCACGGGGACTCTTGGCGCTATCAAAGGGGATGGGGACTGGAGGATTTAGCAGAATATGAGGGAGTAAAAGCTTTTCTGTTTCTGGAAGGAGAAGAAAAAGGTCAAGCGACTCCGGTAGAAGCGACGGAATTAGCGAATTTACTCACGGGGAAAAATATCCCTATTTGTATTCTCAATGCTTGTCAGTCAGCAAAGCAAATTTCCCAGGAATCAGAAGACTATCGGGAAACCAGTTTAGGGAGTCGTTTGATGACTGCGGGAATGCAAGCTGTGGTAGCGATGGGATATTCGGTGACGGTTTCTGCAGCTAAGTTGATGATGAAACCAATTTATCAGCAATTATTGAACGGAAAAGACCTAACGGAAGCGATGCGAAAAGGACGGTTAGAGTTATTCAATAATAAGCAACGCCGCGCCTATTATAATACGATAATAGATTTAGAAGATTGGTTATTACCGGTGATTTATTGTCGCGGTAAAATTAATCTCAATTTGCGTCCATTTACTCCAGAAGAGGAGGAAAAATACTGGGAACATATCGGCAATCAATATGTCTTTCCTTTACCAGAATACGGCTTTGTCGGCAGGGATTTAGAAATTCTCAAGATGGAAAAGGCTCTACTGAAACATAATATACTTTTACTCAAAGGAATGGGAGGGACAGGAAAAACTACTTTACTCAATTATCTACGAGAATGGTGGCAAAAAACCAACTGGGCGACCCATATTTTCTATTTTGGTTATGATAAAAAAGCTTGGACTTTAGAACAGATTGTCCATGAAATCGGTCAGGGAATTTATAATCGCTTTGAACAGGCGAGTTTCCAAGCGATGAACCTGAAAGCGCGGGTGAGGAAACTAGAACAAAAACTCCGCAGTGAGGCGTATATTCTCATTTTAGATAATCTGGAGTCGGTGACGGGACAACCGTTAGCAATTCAGAATACTTTACCGGAGAATGAGAGGGAAGCAGTCGCCGAATTTCTCAAGAATTTGGTCGGGGGAAAGACGAAGGTGATTTTGGGTTCTCGCAGTGAGGAAACTTGGCTGCAACGCAGGACTTTTAAGGAGAATATCTATCACTTACAAGGATTAGACCAAGAGTCGAGAACTGAATTAGCGGAGAGAATCTTAGAACGTCAGGCGAAGAGTCGGAAAAATGCGATTAAAAAGGATGATTATTTTAAACGCTTGATGAAGTTGTTGGCGGGGTATCCGTTGGCGATGGAAGTGGTATTAGCGAATCTGAAGCGACAGTCACCGGAGGAGATTTGGCAAGGGTTACAGTTGGCGGAATTAGTTAATGTGGGGGATGAGAATAAGACTAATAATATCATCAAGTGTGTGGAATATTCCCACAGTAATTTGTCGGAGGAGGCGCAGAAGTTGTTACTATGTTTAGCGCCTTTTAGTGGGTTTATTCCCAGGGATGTTATTCCTAATTATAGCCAACAACTACAGCAATTAGAACCTTTACAAGGCTATCAGTTTGATCAATTTGATGCAGCGATAGAAGAAGCGATTCATTGGGGTTTGCTTTCGCCGATGAGTGAAGAATTGTCGAGATTCTTGACTATTCAGCCCATTTTTCCCTACTTCCTAAAAACGAAGTTAAAGGAATTAGCACCAGAGACACAAGCAGCAATTTGGGAGGGATTTAAGAATCATTACCGAGGATTGGCAAGTTATTATGATCACTTACTAGATTCCAAAAATCCGCAAGAGAAGCAGTGGGGGATATTGTTCTGTCGCTGGGAGTATGAAAATCTGTTTAATGCGTTGCAAATCGCCCTCAATCAGCAAGAAAGCGTACTTAGTATTATTACTTGCTTGCATAGTTATCTGAAGTTAACCCAAGATACTCAGACTAATTTAAAGCTCCTAGAGTTCGTTCTCGAAACTTTTGAAAACTATCCCCCTGAAGCCAAACAAGGGCAGGTGGCAATAGAAATCATTGCTATAATTGCCGAGACAGGAAGCAAATATTTACAAAGTAAAAATTATCAGAAAGCGAAAGAGATTTACCAAAAGATCCTCGAATTACTCAAGCCAATTAGTGAAAGTTACAGTCAATTGAAGCAATCTTTGCAAGCCAGAATTCTGCACCAGTTGGGAATGGTAGCGCAAGAATTGAGGGAATGGGAGCAAGCCCGAAGCTACTACCGGCAAGCTCTTGAGATCAAGATTGAATATGGCGCTGCCGGAGGCACGCAAAGCGCCCGCTATGAGCAAGCCGGAACCCTGCACCAGTTGGGAAGAGTAGCCCAAGAATTGAGGGAATGGGAGCAAGCCCGAAGCTACTACCGGCAAGCTCTTGAGATCAAGATTGAATATGGCGCCCGCTACGAGCAAGCCAGCACCCTGCACAATTTGGGAATGGTAGCGCAAGAATTGAGGGAATGGGAGCAAGCCCGAAGCTACTACCGGCAAGCTCTTGAGATATTCATTGAATATGGCGC
>MTBT01000035.1 GCA_002282935.1 Microcystis sp. LSC13-02
TCAGTATAGCACAATAAAAGTTAAGTTAACAAGCTATAGTTTAAAAAGCCGTCCTAAAAGGACGGGGCTTTAACCCAAAATTTCGGTAAAAACTATCCAAAAGCAATTAAAACAAGAGCATTCGGTTCAATTAGATTAATAAATTTTGGCAACAAGAGGAGAGAGAAAACTTCTCTTTTTTACTTTTTACTTGACAAATTAGCGGCTATTTGCTGCGGAGGTTGGTATTCGGGAACTAAATCTTGTAGGGACTTAACTAAGCCCTGACGGTCATTAACTTGAATATAATTAAGCAGTTGCTCTAATTTGATTTGCAATTTCTCCCAAGCAAGAAAGTGTTCATTAGCGCAAAAAATCTTTGGGTGAGAGGTGGGACGAGCTTTATCGGTATCGATTAATAATTCTTCGTAGAGTTTTTCCCCCGGTCTTAATCCTGTGATTTCAATATCGATATCTTGCCCTAATTCCAAGCCACTTAAACGAATCATCTGTAGGGCCAAATCGTAAATTCTTACCGGTTCACCCATATCTAACAGGAATACCTCACCCCCTCGGGCCATTGCTCCTGCTTGCATAACCAAACGCACCGCCTCTGGAATAGACATAAAATAGCGAATAATATCGCGATGGGTGAGGGTGATATTCTTACGTTGGGCGATTTGTTCCCGGAAACGCGGCACCACGGAACCGCTACTATCGAGAACATTGCCAAAGCGGACGATAGCGCAACGGGTGGAAGTGTCGGGTAAAGCGGCCAAAGCTTGTACAACTAACTCAGCACAGCGTTTGCTCGACCCCATAATGTTAGTCGGTCTGACGGCCTTATCGGTGGAAATAAGAACTAAATTACTAACTGAATTCTCGATCGCAGTCTGAGCGACATTTAAAGTCCCCCAAACATTAGTGTAAACCCCCTGACTAGCATTGGCTTCCACAAGAGGAACGTGCTTATAGGCGGCCGTGTGATAAATTGTTTCAATCTGGTGTTGTTGGATGACTCGGGCCAAATGATTACGGTCGAGAACATTGCCTAGATAGGCATACTTGCGTAAATCGGCATAATTTTCACTTAAATCGAGATCGATTTTGTAGAGGGAAAACTCGTTTAATTCGTAGATTACCAAGCATTTTGGCTTGAGGAAGGCGATTTGTCGGCATAATTCCGAACCGATGGAACCGCCACCCCCGGTGACTAACACCGCTTTACCGGTGACATTTTTTCCCAAAAGTTCGGGATGGGGTAGAATTTCTTCCCGTCCTAATAATTCCGAGACATCGACACTGCGAATCTGATTGATGGCCGCTTCTCCCGATAAAATTTTTGAGAGGGGAGGAACGGTTTTAATGTCGATGGGTAAAGTTTCTAGACTTTCGATGATTTGCCGCTTTTTGGCCTTGTCTAGGTTCGGAATAGCGAGAACAACCCAGTCAAAGGCCCGTTTTTGGTGCAGTAGTGCCAATTGAGAGGGGGGATAAACCCTAATGCCTTGGATAACTCGCTGCTGCAAATCGGGATTATCATCAACAAAGGCCAATAAACGATAGTGGGGGTCATTTTGTAGGGAACGTGCTAATTGACAACCCACAACCCCCGCACCATAGATAACAATTGTCGGTTCCCTATCCACACTACTGACGTAAATATTAAGACGGTGAAAGACAGAAAGAATCAACAATCTCACCCCGATAACCAATATTAGGGTTAACAATGCGTCGATAATCAGGACTGAACGCGGCAAAAAGGCATCCCCTTGAAAGTAGGCAAGACTGATTAAAACCCCTGAACTATAGAGAACCGCTTGCAGTACGGAGGAAAGAAACTCTAATCCTGTATAACGTACGACGGGACGGTAAATACCTCTGAGATAGAAAACTAGAAGTTTAATGGCAATTAAGCTGAATATTTCCTCTAAAAAAGGTCTAATTTGCTGATATTCGAGGCTAAGATTAAACCTGAGAGAGAAGGCTAGATAGATGGTTAGACTAAAAATAAGGCAGTCGGTGACCATTAAAAGAGAGCGCTTCGATGACCTAGATAGGGAATTAGCCAATTTCAGGATTTTGCTCGCCAGTTTTCTATACATCTTGATTAATTAATCTTGGGTAAAATTATTTGGCTCCTCTCGACTTGGTGTGATAATCAGTGTTTATCGTTCCTAGTAGTCTTGCTAGGCAAGGATTTGAAGAATATATTTCTGGAAAATTCCCCCTATTCTTCCTCCTTCCACACAGAAACGAGAAGAGCCAATGTGTTTTATAACAGTAGCGCTGGCTGTCTTTCCGGAGATGATATCACCCAAATCCAAATATGTCAAGCGGCGGGATTTGTCAAGACTTTTTTTCCTTTTACCAACTTTTCATCTCTCCCCAAAAATTTTTTGCTCCCGCAAACTAGCCGATAAATCACCGCTAGTCAAGGGTTACAATAGAAGACTGACACAAAAATTTATAAAGTTGGGTTATGAGTAATCAGTACGATGCGATCGTGATTGGGTCGGGAATCGGGGGATTGGTGACAGCGACGCAATTAGCGGCAAAAGGGGCAAAAGTCTTAGTTTTAGAGAGTTATCTGATTCCGGGGGGCAGCGCAGGTTATTTTGAACGAGAGGGTTATCGTTTTGATGTGGGTGCTTCGATGATTTTTGGTTTTGGCAAAAAGGGGACGACTAACCTCTTAACCAAAGCCTTGGCAGCGGTGGATATGAGTATCGAAACCATTGCCGATCCCGTCCAGATTCATTATCATCTCCCGGACGGATTAGACTTAAAAGTTCATCGCGACTACGAACAATTTTTACAGGAATTAATTAGCCATTTTCCCGCAGAAAAAAACGGTATCCGGCGCTTTTACGATGAATGCTGGCAGGTGTTTAATTGCCTCAATAGTATGGATTTACTATCACTGGAAGAACCCCGCTATCTGACTAGGGTTTTTTTTCAGCATCCTTTATCCTGTTTGGGATTGGTCAAGTATTTACCCCAAAATGTGGGAGATGTGGCCAGAAAATATATTAAAGACCCGAAATTATTGAAATTTATCGATATGGAATGTTATTGTTGGTCGGTAGTACCCGCCGATCGCACTCCGATGATTAATGCGGGAATGGTCTTTAGCGATCGCCATTACGGGGGAATTAACTATCCCCAAGGAGGAGTGGGACAGATTGCTCTCAAGTTAGTCGAGGGACTGGAAAAAGCCGGTGGTGAAATCCAGTATAAGGCCAGAGTAGCTGAGATTATTTTAGATGCAGGACGGGCGATCGGGGTAAGATTGACCAATGGTAAGGAATATTACGCTAAAAAGATTGTTTCTAATGCCACCCGTTGGGATACCTTCGAGAAATTACTCCCCCCGGAATCTCTCCCCGGCAGTGAAAAAAATTGGCAAAAACGCTATCAAAAATCCCCCAGTTTCCTCAGTTTGCATCTGGGAGTCAAGGCCGATGTCTTACCGTCAGGAAGCGAATGTCACCATATTTTACTAGAAGATTGGCAAAATATGGAAGCAGAACAGGGAACTATCTTTGTTTCTATTCCTACCTTACTCGATCCCTCCCTAGCACCCCGGAACCATCATATCATTCATACTTTCACCCCTAGCTGGATTGATCAATGGCAAAAACTGTCTCCCCAAGAATATCAACAGAAAAAAGAGGCCGCTGCTCATCGTCTCATCGAGCGCCTGAAAAAACTCTTTCCCAAACTAGATACAGGATTAGATTATATCGAAATTGGCACGGCCCGCACCCATCGCCGCTTTTTGAATAGAATCGATGGCAGTTACGGCCCAATACCGCGAAGAAAACTGTTAGGCTTATTAGGAATGCCCTTTAATCGCACAGCTATTCCTAATCTTTATTGTGTGGGAGATAGTACCTTCCCCGGTCAAGGATTAAACGCGGTGGCCTTTTCTGGTTTTGCTTGCAGTCATCGTCTATCGGTAGATCTCGGTTTACCTAGTCCGAGAGGTTAAAAGCTGAAAATCAGGATTTTTACTGGCGAATTCTTAAACCGGAAGGGAATACTTGACAGCGTTTCTCAGATGGATGAAGCGCGTTTTTGCAACTGGAATTTTTACTTCGGCAAGGTTTAATCCATACTTCATCTTGACGAGAAACGCTGTAGATCGGTTTGCTGAAGGCGCGGGCAGCTTATTTTAGAGGAATTACTCACCAATGCAGCCAATAAAAACTGATAACTGATAACTGATAACTGATAACTGATAACTGATAACTGATAACTGATAACTGATAACTGATAACTGATAACTGATAACTGATTCTTTACATTGGCAGCAAAGCTTGCGAGCGCCGATTGTTCGTCAATTGGAGATATTTAGCTTTACAATGCAGTTTTTGACTTTTTTGCTCTGGGATCGTTTAACGGGGGCTAATAGGGGCAAAAAACGGCAAAGGAGAGCGAAATGGTTAGTAGATCGCCTGATAAATTTGGGGCCAACTTTTATTAAAATTGGGCAATCTTTATCGACGCGAGCAGATTTAATTCCGCTCGAATATATCGAACAATTAACCCAATTACAGGATCGAGTTCCCGAATTTAATAGTCAAGAAGCGATCGGAGTTATTGAAACAGAATTAGGACAAACCCTAGATAATTTATTTGAAAGTTTTACCGTGTCTCCCCTCGCTTGTGCCAGTTTAGGACAAGTGCATCGAGCGCGGTTATTAAGTGGGGAAGAAGTCGTTATTAAGGTACAAAGACCGAATTTGGAAGGACTATTTAATCTCGATTTTGAATTGTTGCATCGTCTCACCCGTTGGTTAAATATTTTCCCCGTGGTGAAAAAATATAATTTAGAAGCTATCTATCAAGAATTCTTTGAGCTACTCTTTCAAGAAATCGATTATATTCATGAGGGCAAAAATGCCGATCGCTTTCGGGAAAATTTTAAGAATTATCCCCAGGTAAAAGTTCCTTTAGTTTACTGGCAATATACCACCCGCAGGGTACTAACTTTGGAGTATGTGCCGGGGATTAAAGTCGATGCTCGAGAGACTTTACTAGCTAATGGTATTAACGTAGATGGGATTATTCAACTGGGGATATGTTCCTATCTCAAACAACTATTACAGGATGGTTTTTTTCAATCAGATCCCCATCCGGGTAATATGGCAGTTAGTCAGGAAGGGGAGTTAATTTTCTACGATTTCGGTACGATGTTCGAGTTAAAGTCCGTCGCTAAAGATCAAATGATCGAAACCTTTTTCGCTGTCCTGAGAAAGGATACAGAAACAGTCTTAAAAACTTTGATGTATATGGGTTTAATTGAACCCGTTAGAGATCTGCAACCCGTGCGAAATATCGTCCAGTTTCTCTTAGATGAATTTCGCGATAAACCGGTAGATGTGAGGGCTTTTGAACAAATTAGCGATCAAGTGTATTTAATGTTTAAACAGCAACCTTTTCGCTTACCTCCCCAAATGACTTTTATTATTAAATCTGTCACCACTTTGGATGGGATTGCCCGCTCTTTAGATCCCCAGTATAATTTATTAGCAGCTAGTCAACCTTTTGTGAAAAGTCTAGCGGTATCGGGAGGAACTACCAACACCATGCTTACCCTAGCTAATCAAGCGCGCACTTTTCTTAAACAACAATGGCAAAAAGGTAATAAAAACGAGAGAATGATCCGTCAATTAGAGGAAAAAATCGAGCGAGGAAATTTAGTTTTTCAAGTTAAGTCACGGGAAAATGAACGACTTCTGAAAAGAATTTATCTGGGAATTAAAGTATTAATTAATGTCTGTTTACTGGGATTTAGTATTATCTCAGCCATATTTTTATTAGACACCAACTATAGCAAACTGGCCATTATTCCCTTCAGTTTAGCTGGGTTATTTGCTTTATTTTTTCTGCGTTCTTCCATGGCTTTATTGATTCAGGAAAGATTAGATAAAATGTTAGACAAGTAAATAAGTATCATTTTTATTAGTAGATGGTTTTTGTTATCGGCAACAAAAATTAAAGTTTGACGGGCTGTCTGTTGACAAGATTTTCCAGAAATTATCATAATAAAAATGTTTTCATTGCACCCAGCAGCAAGAGGACAGGAAAATGTTGTTAAAATCTTTAGCCCTTAGTTCCCTGGTCGGATTATCCTTAGTTAGGGTTTGCGGCAAAAAGTTTTTCGGTGGTGGTAGGGTGTGGGGTGTGGGGTGTGGGGTTTTACCCATTTTCACCTGGTCAATTACCTAATTTTCAGGGAAAAAGTCCCGGAATTTTCCCCT
>MTBT01000036.1 GCA_002282935.1 Microcystis sp. LSC13-02
CAAGGGCAACAAAGCCTGAAACTCCTGACTCCTGACTCCTGACTCCTGACTCCTACCCCCACCGAAAAACTTTTTCAGCAGACCCTATTTAAGATGTCAGTAAAACGCAGATATCTAATCAAATATTTTGAAGAAAATGGTTTTTATCTTCTCAGGGAAGGCGGGAATCACTCTATCTATACCAATGGAGAAAAAACTATTCCCATTAAAAGACACCGTACTATTGATAAAGTAACAGCCAATGTCATTTGCAAACAAGCTGGACTAGAAGCAAAGTTTTAAATCACCTCGATTAAAGCTTGTAATAAATATTTATTTTAGGTGCATTCCAATCATTTTCAAGGTGTTGGAGGTGATAATAAGATTCTTTGACCTCGGTTTCTGACCATTCCAATTCTTCAACTAGAAGTGGCTGTTCAGGGTTTTGAGGAAAATCAACAGATTGCTTCCTAGCATTCAGAGAAATAGATGCTGGTTTAGTTTCTTGATTTGACATATCAGAAATTATACTAAATCTGGTTATCAAAAACTGATTATTTATTCTCCCCTTTGCCTCTTGCATGAGTGCCTCTCTTGATATGTAGCCTATACTCAAGGGATTTAGTATAATTGACCGCCTAAAAATCGAAAATTTCGCTCATTATATCATAAAAATCACAAAAAATACTTAATTTAATAAGACAACTAAATAATTGTTTAATCGGTAATTCTTGAGGAAATATAAAATCAGAACCCAACTGGTAAAAAGAGTGAGAGAATAAAAACATAGTTCAGAGAGGAGAGGCTGTCAAGACAAGCTTTCCAGTCGTAAAATCCATAATTCTTGCCGGGTGAAGGCTAATAAATAACTTTCAAAAAAGCGGGATTGAACTTAGTAGAACAAATCGCAACAATCTGTCAATCTACTGAAAAAAAGAGAGAAAACTTATGTTTTGTGAACAATGCGAACAAACCGCTAGTGGTAATGGTTGCCATCAGTGGGGAGCCTGTGGAAAAAGTCCCGAAGTCAACGCTGTTCAAGACTTATTAGTTTATTGTCTGCGTGGATTAGCATCGGTAGTTTTAAAAGCCAAAGAAGCGGCGATATCTACTCGCGAAGCCGATATTTTTACCTGTGAGTCGCTTTTCGCCACCATGACCAATGTGAACTTCGATCAACGACGTTTTACCGATTATATTCAGCGTTGTTTAGAGATTCGGGAAAATTTAAAAGCACAATTGGGATCGCTGGACTGGTCTGCACTTGCCAACTATCAGCCTAATTTTAATGAGAGCCTAGTTAGCCAAGGTCAAGAAGTATCCTTAGAACTAATTGAAAAAGTGCAGGACATCGATATTTTTTCCCTAAAGTTAACCGCTATCTACGGAGTTAAAGGTCTTGCTTCCTATACTTTCCACGCTCAGGAATTAGGTCAAGAGGATGACTCAGTTTATCAGGTTATCCAAGAGACTTTAGCGGCAATTGATCGGGGGGATTTAAACCTGAATGATTGGGTGGCAATCTGTCTAAAAGTCGGGGCAGCAAACCTGCGGGCCATGGAATTATTAGATCAAGGTCATACCGAAACCTACGGTCATCCCATACCGACAAATGTTCCCTTAAATCCGCGTTTAGGTAAAGCCATTTTAGTCTCCGGCCATGATATTAAACAATTGGCAGCTTTACTGGCACAAACTGCCAATACTGGCATAACAGTCTATACCCACGGAGAATTATTACCCGCTCACGGTTATCCAAAACTAAAAGAAAAATATCCCCATCTCTACGGTCATTATGGAACCGCTTGGCAAAATCAAACTAAAGAATTTGCTAAGTTTCCGGGGGCAATAGTTTTAACTACTAATTGTCTCATGCCCCCCCACGAAAACTATGAAAGTAAACTCTTTACCCTCGGACCTGTGGGTTATGCCCATATTAACCGCTTAGAAACAGTTGACAGTGCGATCGATTTTAGTCCCGTGATTGCTAAAGCACTGTCATTGCCCGGATTTACTGAAATAAGCGAACCTCGGCAGGTAATGGTAGGATTTGCCCACAATACCGTCCTCAGTGTCGCTGATACGGTGGTTGATGCCCTTAAACAGGGTAAAATCCGTCACTTCTTCCTAGTTGGTGGCTGCGATGGGGCAAAACCCGATCGCAATTACTACACCGAATTTGTGGAACAAGTTCCCGAAGATTGTATCGTTTTAACCCTTGCCTGCGGAAAATTCCGCTTTTTCGACAAACAATTAGGTAGCATCGAAGGATTACCACGGCTAATGGATTTGGGACAATGTAACGATGCCTATAGTGCCATCAAAATCGCCCTAGGATTAGCCAACGCTTTTAACGTTAGCGTCAACGAGATACCCCTATCCCTAATTATCTCTTGGTACGAACAAAAAGCGATCGCTGTACTGCTCACCCTGCTGCATCTAGGTATGCAAAATATCCGTCTGGGACCAACTTTACCGGCATTTATCTCCCCTAACGTCCTGAAATTCCTCGCCGATACCTATCACCTGCAGCCGATTACCACCCCCGCAAAAGACTTAGCCGATTGTCTAGGTTAAAACTTTCTGTAAAAATCCCACCTTTGGTGGCAAACCGTGGCCTATGGAAGGAGAGGGATATTATCCTCAAGGAGAATAATTTTTATGTCCGTAATCACTTTAAGCATTGATGGTAAAGATGTAGCGATCGAAGCAGGTTCGCGAGTTCTGGCGGCAGCTAGTCAGGTAGGAATAAAAATTCCCGCCCTCTGTCATCTCGAGGGGGTTTCCGAAGTGGCTGCCTGTCGCTTATGTTTGGTAGAAATTGAAGGTATTAATAAATTATTACCCGCCTGTGTAACGGAAGTGGCGGAAGGAATGGTGGTTCATACCGATACCCCAAAACTCAAAGAATATCGCCGCATGACGGTGGAATTATTATTCGCTGAAGGCAATCACGTTTGTGCAGTTTGTGTGGCTAATGGTAACTGTGAATTACAAGATTTAGCCATCGAAGTGGGTATGGATCATAGTCGTTTTCCCTACCGTTTTCCCAAGCGAGAAGTGGATATTTCCCATCCTCTTTTCGGTATCGATCATAATCGTTGTGTTCTCTGTACCCGTTGTGTGCGAGTCTGCGATGAAATTGAAGGGGCGCACGTTTGGGATCTGGCTTATCGCGGCGAAAAAGATAAAATTATTGCGGGAATGGATCAGCCTTGGGGCAGTGTTTCTGCCTGTACTTCCTGCGGCAAATGTGTTGCCGCTTGTCCAACCGGGGCAATATTCCGTAAGGGTTCCGCCGTTTCTGAAAAAGAGGAAGATCGCTCGAAGTTGGAATTTTTAGTTAACGCTAGGACTCAACACCAATGGACGCGTTAGCGAAAAATGGTAGATTCTCAAAACGCTCGTTGGGGACATCTAGGTATTTATGCCAAGTATCTGCGGGCGGAAATGGCTCTGTATGACGAGATTATGGGGATGAATGAAGATATTCGCTTGATTTCCGATTACTGCGGTATTTCTGCTCGGGAAACTCAACGAGCAAAGGACTACGCTTTCGGTGGCGGTGTCAGTCAGTATGAATTTTGGCCTAGTATTGATATGGCAAAGGCATGGTTGAGGATGGCGCGAGGACAGGGAACGGAGATCGATCGTGTCTTTTTACAACACGAAATCTTAGAATCGGATTTAGTGATTAATCAGGGTATGAATCAGCCTTCTGCTCACGAAATCGCTCAAGCTCAATATGGTTGGTCAACCCTACTGCGTCAAGGGAATCAATAATGTTATGAATGATACAAATCTTGAACAGATCTTTCTCCAAGCCTTGGAGCGCTGTCTATCGCTGGTGGATTATCAATCTCAACCAACCAATTTAGCTTGGTCCGCGATCGAACTTTTCGCCGAAGTTGGGCGATTTCCCCGGATGCTTCGTCAATTCTGTGATCAATACCGAGAGCGTGTGGCGGCGGCAGATCGGGCGATCGAGGATTACGCCAGTAGTGTGGATAATTGGACAGTCAAGGGGACTATTTTCGGGGCGCAGGATCAATGTAATATCTTGCATTTTTTTCTCAATGTCCACACAAAAAAATTTAAGTTTTTTAGAGGTGAAAATTGGACACCCCAGCTGATCTGTGAATTTTTGCAAGAATGGAAGGGTATCGATCTTTTTTCTTTAATTGCAGATAATCAGGAACTTGTCGAGACAGGCAAAAACCCGCCCCTCGGCAAACAGCCGCTTTTCTATTAGCTAGTAATCACTATTCCCAAAACCTAACAAACAAGGAATTAAAATTATGAGTAAAATTCGCTTCGCTACTGTCTGGTTAGCCGGTTGTTCGGGATGCCATATGTCCTTCCTCGATTTGGATGAATGGCTGTTAGAATTAGCCGAAAAAGTTGACGTGGTGTATAGTCCCGTCGGCTGCGATCTGAAAACCTATCCCGAAAATGTCGATGTCTGTTTAGTGGAAGGAGCGATCGCTAATCAGGACAATTTAGAACTAATTCATCTAGTCCGCCAAAATACCAAAACCGTCGTTTCTTTTGGTGATTGCGCCGTGACTGCTAACGTTCCCGCTATGCGGAATATGTTAGGAACTGCCGATCCCGTGCTAAAAAGAGCTTATTTAGAGTTAGGAGATAACACCCCTCAACTACCAGAAGAACCCGGTATCGTTCCCGAATTATTAGATCAAGTGCTGCCCGTCCATCAAGTCATTCCCATCGATATTTTTATGCCGGGTTGTCCCCCCGATGCGGACAGAATTCGCGAGACATTGATTCCGATTTTAAAAGGGGAATTACCCGTGATGGCAGGACGAGAAATGATTAAATTTGGTTAATTGAATCAGTTATCAGTTATCAGTTATCAGTTATCAGTTATCAGTTATCAGATTTAAGTTTTGAGTTTTGAGTTTTGAGTTTTGAGTTTTGAGTGAGCAGTATGTATTAAGTGAGCCTCATCAAATGTCAGTTTGCTGCTGTCTTTTCGCTGTTTACTGTTTACTGATTATACTAAATCCACTCAGTATAGGCTACATATCAGAAGAGGCACTCATGCAAGTGGAGTGACTCTTAAATTATTACAGATGTGTCAGCAGCCGTCTGTAAGCATCCCACCGAAAAACTAATGCGCGGGGGGTTTGGGGGCGGCGCCACGCCCCCAACGGGGGGTTTGGGGGGGTAGAACCCCCCAAAGGCTTGGATTGAGTGATAAAATCGGAAGTAATACTAAATCCGTTGAGTATGGGCTACATATCAAGAGAGGCACTCATGCAAAACGGAGAATAAATAATCAGTTTTTAATAACTGGATTTAGTATTACTGATCACTGTTTACTGATTACTGTTTACTGAACATCTCCCCTAAATCAAGTTAAAATATCCGCTCCCAACATCCGTTGATATTTAGCTTCTAAGGCTTGTTTCAAATTGGGCAAAGTGATTAAATGGGGATCATCTAACATAATTTTTTCGGCGGCATCTCTTGCCAAAACTAACACCTCTTGATCCTCGACTAAACTAGCGAGGGCAAAATCTGGTAAACCCGATTGTCGTTGTCCTAAAACTTCCCCCGGACCGCGAAATCGCATATCCATTTCCGAGATAAAAAAGCCGTCTTGGGATTGTTCCAAAACCGTTAATCTTTGACGGGAATTAGCACTATTACTGCCACTTAAAAGTAAACAGTAGGATTGATGGGAGCCTCTGCCCACGCGCCCCCGTAATTGATGCAATTGTGACAGGCCAAAACGTTCGGCATTTTCAATTAACATCACCGTGGCATTGGGAACATCAACCCCCACTTCGATAACTGTAGTTGAGACAATAATTTGCAGAATATTATCGCGAAAAGCTGTTAAGATTTCCTCTTTTTCGGCGGAACTCATGCGACCATGGAGTAACCCGATATTAAAATTAGGAAAAATCTTTTCTGATAAATTTTGATATTCTTCCACCGCAGCTCTAACATCTAATTTTTCCGATTCTTCAATCAAGGGAAAAATCACATAAGCTTGTCTGCCTTGGGCAATTTCACGGCGAATTAAATCATAGGCAGCCCTTCTTTGATTCCCATTTAAAGCGGTGGTTTGAATCGGTTGTCTGCCGGGGGGTAATTCGTCAATTTGACTCACATCCAAATCCCCATGCAGGGTTAAAGCTAAAGTACGGGGAATCGGTGTTGCTGTCATGGTTAAAACGTGGGCAGACTCTCCTTTGCTTAATAATCTTGCCCTTTGTTGTACCCCAAAGCGATGCTGTTCATCAATAACAACTAACCCCAACTTGCGGAAATTAACTGCATCTTGAATTAGGGCATGAGTTCCCACTAAAAGTGGTAATTCTCCTGTCTCTAATTGGGCGTGAATTTCTCGCCGTTTAGCGGTTTTTGTGGAACCAGTTAATAATTCTATGGGTAAATGTAAGAGATTAAACCAGCTAACTAACTTACGATAATGTTGTTCTGCTAAAACTTCCGTGGGAGCCATTAATGCCGCTTGATAACCGGATTGTAGGGCTGCTAAAATAGCATAAACTCCGACAATTGTTTTGCCAGAACCCACATCCCCCTGCACGAGACGATTCATCGGGGTGCTAGAATCTAAATCCTCTAAAATTTCCTCAATAACTCGTTTTTGAGCATTAGTCAATTGAAAGGGAATTATCTGATTAAATCGATCAATTAGTTGACCCTTAGCACTAAAAACAGCACTTTTCTGTGTCTGACGATACTGTTGCCGCCGCCGCAGAAAACCCAATTGTAAAAAGAAGAATTCATCAAAGACTAATCGCCGTCGCGCTTGACTGAGAATCTCGGCATTATTGGGGAAATGAATGTTAGTAATTGCTGTTTTTAAATCGATTAATCCGTATTGTTTTCTTAGACCGAAAGGCAAGGGATCTTTTATCGCCTCTACTGCCCCAAAAGCGGCGACTACAGCCTTTCTAACTAGGTCGGCGGGTACTCCATCGGTGAGGGGATAAACCGGCAGAATACGCCCGATTTTTAAGGACTCAATACTTGCCCCAGAACTGTCTAATAATTCAAATTCAGGATTTTCTAAAGTTAACCCATATTTTCCCGCTTTGACTAAACCACTAACCGCCACCACCGAACCCACCAGATAGAGTTTTTTTTGTCCTTCTTGCCAAGCACGATTAGTATAGCGAGTTCCCGCATAAAAACGGTTTAATTTTATCTGTCCAGTACGATCCTGTAAGAGCAATTCAAAGATAGCTAACTTGGTATTTTTGGGGCTAGTAAAACAATTACAGCGCTTGACATTCCCCACTAAAGTTACCGTTTCCCCCTCGGTTAAATTAGCGATATTGACTTGACGACTGTAATCAATATGATCCCGGGGATAATAATATAATAAATCTTCAACTTTGTGGAGGTTTAATTTTTCTAAAAGACCAGCTTTTCTCTCTCCCACTTCCGCTAGATATTTCAAGGGTTGTTCGAGGGTAACTTGCCGTGGAGAAATCGCCTTTGCCGTGATGGGAGTGGTATTAATAATTTTCGCCGCAGCTGGTTCTTTTGGGGTGGGGGTTGCTTCTAAAGTTTGCCGTAATTGTTGCAAAAAATTGCGAGTTTCGGTGACTAATTGTTGTCTTTGTCTGGGATTAAACTGGGAATATTGGGCAAATTTTTGGGCTAATTCTCGCCAGCGATTTCTCTCACTGGTGGAAATTCCCACGGGAGGATTATCCCCGAAACTAAGACACAAAAACTCGCTAAAACGGTACTGATTTCCCTGAAGATCGGGATAACCTTTTTCCGCTTCTACAGATAAGGCTTTTTGTAATCTCACCCAGTCGGGTATTTCCCCTTTCATAATTGCCTCTTGACTCCAAATTTCCCGGTATTATGTTTCCCTAATACCTCTGTTTGATCATAACTGATTAATCATACCAACTACTGCGCCACGCCGCTTCCGCTTGAGCGATAGTATATTCTTTGCGAATACGATGATATTGTTCCCCTAGACGATTTAATTGTTCCCAAAGGGAGCGAATTTGATTTCTTTCGACACTTAAGCGCGTATCAGCAAATTCAAGTTCAGCCATTCGTAGATGAATCGCCGTTACTTTAGTGACTTTGCTACTTGAAAAATCATGATCATCCCCATCATCTTCATCTTCATCTTTTTCTTCCTCTGGTTCAGGGTTTTTAGCTTCCACTAGAATGTTTAACATATTATTTCCTCCACCTAGGGATTGTCCTTCTTCTCCCGCTTGAATTGCCATATCGATAATTTGACTGGGTAGATAAGGGGGAAGAATATAAGCTTTTTGTAGTTGCTGATTAATTTGTTTAGAGAGATGATTGAGAATCTCGATACAGTTTTTTTCCAGCACTCGACAACAATAAAGTAAAGTATCGGGGTTATTAATCTCTCCAGTTGCGGCTAGATTTTCCCGTTTGTCTAGAAAAAGTTTCAAGAAATCTGGGGTGTTAACTGTCTCTGCTGGACTTTTAGAGAATCCTACCCCTGAAAATGCCCCTCGCTCGAAGCTCTGCTCGCCCAATTGCTGTAAACTGGCTTTAGCCTCTTGTCCTAGAGCTTTGATCTCCTCTTGTAGTTTCTGACGATTGCTGTGGGAGAGGGCCAGAAATTCCCCCCCATAGTAACGGGTACATATATAATACACTGCCCCGATCGCCTGTTTATAGAGAGATTCACCGAGTAAATCAAGATAAATTCGGTATTTTTCTCGCATTCTTTCGGCTAAATTTGCCACTTCCGTTTCTATGTTCTTTAAATCTTGTTGTAGCTTGTTCAGTCTTCCAGTCATAGAAATTTTACCGAGGGAGAAGTTAGCGATCGGCGAATTCTATTATAGCGACTCATTGTCAGCTATAGCGCCCTGACCAGGGGGAGATGTTCAGACTCGATCATTTATCGGTTATTTTAGGTATTAGCTTTTAGCATTGGTTTGGCAAAGATAACTGCTATAATGAAAATGATTAGCAGGAAAACTCTCTATCTACATGGTAAGATAAAGTTAGTGGAATTGGGATAAAACAGCGAAAATTTTTTGCAGAGCTTACCACCACAAGTTCCCCATGAAAACCGACAGTATTTTTTATGATCTTTTTCAATCTTATCCGTCAATTTTCTTTGAATTAATCAACCTTGCCCCCAGAGAAGCAGAGAATTACCGCTTTGATTCCGTCGAAATTAAGCAACTAGCTTTTCGTATTGATGGCGTATTTTTGCCCAATATTACCGATCCTAGCATTCCTATTTATTTCTGCGAGGTGCAATTTCAAGATGATCAGAATTTTTATGGCCGTTTCTTTGCTGAAATCTTCTTATATCTCAGTAAAACTGCTTTTAACAATGATTGGCACGGGGTGGTCATTTATCCCCATCGTCGGGTAGAATCAGATCAGGTTGTACGTTACCAAGACTTATTGACATCTGGGAGAGTGACGCGAATATATTTAGATGAACTAGATGATATTAATCAAGATTCCCTCGGTATTGCCACTATAAAATTAATTATTGCTAAAGAAAATCAAGCAGTGGCAACAGCCAAACAACTTATTGAACGAGTGCGAACTGAATTTACCCAACCGCAAAACCTCCTACAATTAATAGAAACGATCCTTATCTATAAATTACCACGTCTAAGTCGCCGGGAGATAGAAGCCATGTTTAGTTTAGATGAACTGAAACAAACCCGTTATTTTCAAGACGTTCGAGAAGAAGGTAAACTGGAAGGTAAACTGGAAGGTAAACTGGAAGGTAAACTGGAAGGTAAACTGGAAGGTAAACTGGAAGGTAAACTGGAAGGTAAACTGGAATCTGTGCCGCGTTTATTGGCTTTAGGTTTAACTGTAGAACAAATTGCTCAAGCTTTGGACTTAACTATAGAAAAAGTGCGAGAAATACCAGAAACCCATTAAGATAATCTAGCAGTAGGCTATGACAGCATTTCTCCTCAGGATAAAGTGTAACCTAATTTGGTATCGACCACCGACTACCCAAAACGAAAACTTCCTACCTCACCTATGACTAGCACTCCTTCAGCTTCTTTAAAATTAAAAAAAAACAAAATTACCGACACAAATATCACTCTCTCCCATGGCAGTGGTGGCAAAGCAATGCGGGATTTAATTAATGAGATATTCGTTAATAACTTTGATAATAACTTACTGGCAACCCTTGAAGATCAAGCCCGATTTGAGATTAAAGATTTGGCTAAAATAGGCGATCGCTTGGCATTTACCACCGATTCCTATGTGGTTTCTCCCCTATTCTTTCCGGGGGGTGATATTGGCAGTTTAGCAGTCAATGGAACCGTTAATGATTTGGCTGTCGGTGGGGCAATTCCTCTCTATCTCAGTTGTAGTTTTATCCTCGAAGAAGGTTTATCTATCGACACCCTAAAAACCATCGTTACCAGCATGAAAATAGCCGCCGACAAAGCAGCGGTAAAAATCGTCACCGGGGATACAAAAGTCGTTCCCAGGGGACAAGGGGATCAAATATTTATTAATACCTCTGGAGTCGGAGTAATTCCGGCCCGAATCAATTCCAGTGCCAATAATTTACAAGTTGGCGATCGCATTTTGATTAACGGTTTTCTGGGGGATCACGGCACCGCCATTCTGATGGCCAGGGGCGAATTAGACCTGCAATGCACAATCGAAAGCGATTGTCAAGCTCTGAATTCTTTAATTTCTGCAATTCTGGCAGTTTGCCCGGAAGTTAAAGCGATGCGGGATGCCACTAGAGGCGGATTAGCCACAGTTTTAAACGAATTCGCCCAAAGTTCAGGGGTGGGAATACAGGTACAGGAAACGGCGATCCCCATCCGGGAAGAAGTGCGAGGAATGTGCGAATTATTGGGCTTAGAACCGCTTTATCTGGCAAATGAGGGCAAATTAGTCCTTGTCGTGCCTCCGGAGGCGGAAAATCGCGTTTTAGCAGTGATGCGTTCCCATCCTGACGGTAAAAATGCCGCTTGTATCGGGGAAGTCGTCGCTTCTCCCCCCAATTTAGTTTACTTAAAAACCGCTTTCGGCACTAAAAGGATTCTCGATATGTTAGTCGGTGAACAATTACCGAGAATATGTTAATTAGACAGGAGACAGTTTTAAAGGAAAAAGTGAAAACTAAAAAAACAGATAGTTGGGTTTTTGGGGTTTTGGGGTTTTAGTTGAAATTTCCCTGCTCCCTTCTCCCTGTTTCCTGTTCCCTGATAACTGATAACTGAAAATGCACGAACTAGGAATTACCCAAAATATTATTGAACTTGCTTTAGAACACTCGCGAGGAATGAAAGTTAAGCGCGTGGTGTTAGAGATTGGTAAACTAACGGCAATTATGCCAGAATCGATCGCTTTTTGTTTTGATACCTGTTGTCAAGGTACTAATATAGAGGGGGCAATGTTAGAGATTCTAGAAATTTCTGGTTTAGGACAGTGCCAAGATTGCGGAAATGAGCTAGAACTAGAATATCCCTACGGAATCTGCGATCGATGTAGTAGTCGCAATATAGTCATTTTACAGGGTCAAGAATTAAATCTCAAATCGTTGGAGACAGAATCCTTATGTGTGTAACCTGTGGTTGTTCTGATAACTCGGAAGTGATGGTAACTAATCCGCAAACGGGAACCCATGAACATATTTTAGCCGATGGTACTGTTATTAGTCATAGCCATCACGATCACGAGCATGAGCATCCCCATCATCCTGCGGAAATTCACGCTCAAATTCATGGTAGCATTCTCCAAGTTGAGCAAAATCTGCTGGCAAAAAATAATCTGTTAGCGGCACAAAATCGCGGTTGGTTGAAGGGGAGAAAAACTGTTGCCCTTAATCTAGTTTCTTCCCCCGGTTCGGGAAAAACTACCCTTTTAACTCGCACAATTGCCGATTTAAAAACCGCTATTCCTATCAGTGTCATTGAGGGAGATCAAGCAACAGCTAATGATGCCCAAAAAATTAGTGAAACCGGTTGTCAGGTTATCCAAATTAATACCGGAACAGGTTGTCATTTAGAAGCATCAATGGTAGAGAGAGGATTAATCGAACTCGATCCACCGATGAATTCTTTAGTCATGATCGAAAATGTCGGTAATCTAGTTTGTCCTGCTTTATTTGATTTGGGAGAAAATGCCAAAGTCGTCATTCTTTCCGTCACCGAAGGAGAAGATAAACCGATTAAATATCCCTATATGTTCCACGCTTCTCAAGTCATGATCTTGACAAAAATAGACCTACTGCCCTACGTTAATTTTAACCTCGATCGCTGTTTAGATTACGCCTATCAAGTTAATCCCAATCTGAAAGTTTTTCAAGTTTCCGCTACCACTGGAGAAGGTTTAGATGCTTGGTACGGTTGGTTAAAATCGCTGGTTTAAGTTAGCTTAACAAAATTAGAGATTCGTTCAAAATCTATCCTACAGAATCAATAAAGTGAAATACTTCTACTCACTTGTCTACAGGCGATTTTGTCAAAAAAAGTAAAGAAATGTGTGCATGACTCCTTATGGATCGGCACTAGATACTTGCTAAAGTTTCAATCCCGATAATTCAAGTAATACTATAATCATATTCTTTTGCCGCTTGTACTAAGGATAAAAGTTGTCCGGTTTGATCGCTTCCCGATACTCCTAAATCACTGTGACAGAGGATAACTTTTTCGCTTACCCTTGCCAATAAATCCCTTAAAACTCTCTGTAAACGGGCCTGATTTTCCTCTAATTCTGCTTCTGTTGTCCAGCGTTGATATGGACTTTCTCGCCAAAAAATCGGCGCAGCAAAAAGAGTAGCAGCACCTCCTTGTTCCCAGAGTGGAGAGGAACAATCTAGCCAAAAATGCCAACGATGACTAGAACGAAAAGAACGATATTGAAAGATATTGCCTAGGGTGACTGCTGAGGAAGATTTAATAAATTGTCGCACGGGATAGGGATTAGCAGTAATTGTGCCACGGCGCAAAAGTTGGATAAACTGACTAATAGTTTCGCTGGAACTTTGAAAACAGGGTTCACTCTCACGCAAACGGCGATCGATCTCCCAAAAATGTTGGGCAGTTTCCATTAATTCTCGTAAAGCTGCCAAGTGATCGAAGGGCAAATTTTCCCCATCGTTTAATAATTGTTCGATCGCTTGATTTAAGACAAAAATCGGGAAAAGTTTCGCTTCCTGCTGCCGTTTTTTCATCCCTTCGATCCAGTGACAAATTCTTTCGTAGGCAGTACAAGCTTTTTGTCCTAAGCGATCCCAACGGGGAAAAGTTTCGATCGCTAATAAACGAGGATTTTCCGGATGCACTTGATAACAATGATCGGCAATTAATCCGGCGCGGATTGGATCGATATCGGGAATTAAATTCTCTTCTTCATCCCAGCAATAACGGCTAAAAATCACCAGCATTTCCGCTATGGCCTCTTGGGGGGCTAAACGCCCCAAATTTGCGTAAACAAGGGCGAGAAGGGTCAATAAGGCCCGAATCAGAGGACAACTGATCAGGGGTCGTTGTTCGTTGAGGGGTTGAACGGGTATCCCGGCACCGGTTAAAATTTCCATCAGGCTATAACGGGCGATTTCGTCTAAACCGGGGGCAATAACGGCGATTTCTTCGGATTTTACCTCTCCTTGCTTGACTGCTTGAATAATAGCTGTGGCTGTCTTCCGTAACAATTCGGCGCGAGAGGTGGTTTGCAGGGAGATGAATTGATCGGGAAGATTGCCAAGATAGTTACCGTCGCTGATTAAGGAGAGAACCGTCTCGCTAAACTGAGCAGCTAACCCGTCGGTGGTAGATAATGGCATAATTTGACAGCGTGCCGCTAATTTTTGTAGATAATCGGGATCGGCAGTTAATCCTAAGCGAATTTTTCCCTGGGGATTGTAGGTAAAAACGCTAAAACAATCATGATCGAGGAAAAAACTGAGTAAATCCTTGGCAATAGCCGGATAATCGTCCACATCGTCCGCAAAAACTCCCCGGAAGCGTTTTAATAGTTGCTGTTGATAACGACTATCAGGAAATAAATAGCGCCAATAGAGTTCGTAGATGATACCATAACTTAATAAACCACGTTCTAGAGACCAATCACGCCATTGAATGATTAATTCTCCCACTTTTTCTGGTGTTTCCTGCTCATTAATCGCTAAAACTCGTTTTAAATCTGTTTCTGATAATCCGTCGGCTAATCTTTCGGGTATCTTTTCTGCGGGAACACCACTAGCGCCGGCTAATTGTAACAAATCGAGAACTTGACGGACAAAACGATATTCATTTATGCTAGTAAGCTGGAAGAATTCAGCGATCGCTGGTTGCCAGAGACGGGTGGCGAGTTCCTGTTCCGTTTCTGGGCGTAATCGGCGGGGAAATTGCGCTTTTAGCCCTAAAGACTCGAAAATTAACGGCCAAAACAGGATGACTTCATCGGTGAGAAAACCTAAAGGGGTTTTGCAGAGAATCGGATAGCTACCCCTAACAGCAAGGGCTAATTGATCGGCTAATTCCCGTTTGTTATCATCGTTGGCAGCGAAAACTAAGACCGTTTGGGAAAGGGGCGATGATTTCGATCGATCGAGATACAATGAATCCTGGGATTGACGTTGAGAAACAACCCAGCGCCGAAATTCCCCGACTAAAGCGGTGGTTTTTCCCGATCGAGTCCCACCTTCGATCCAAATTGGTATGATTGACATCGTTTTTTCTCGATTGTATTTGTTAAGATGACTGATTGGTACTCTAGCTTTTTTCCTTGTGGAAGTAATTGTTTCCTATGAATCTTAATCGGATTTTGCAAGGTGTTAATCAATGGTTATTACAAACTCCTGAACGTTCTTTAGATGAGGCTTATCATGCAGCTTTGAAGATTAAGGAGATAGAAGACAAGCATTTTCAAGGGCGAAAAGTGGCAGCGGAGTTCTCGAATTATGGCAGTACCACTAATTCCTATTTTATCGCAGAAGTTAAAGGTTATCTGCAAAAAATTAAAGTCAGATTGACGGAGTTTAAAGCCAGTCGCTCGATCGTTAATACCTTCGGACCAAATCAACCGACAATTAATAATGGGGTGATTACTGTCACCACAGATGTTTGTCTGAAAAAACTTCAGTTTATCGATAGTGTTATCGGAAAATATCAAGGTAATTATTGGCAAGAATATCTTGAAGATGGTTCCAAAAGTCTCCAGAACAGAAATTTTGAGCAGGAAACAGCCAAAAATAAGACTTCCAGAAATCGCTCTTTTTTAGCGGCGGGTAGTATTGAAGATGAGGAAATGATCAAAAGCAATAAATCCCAAAAAGCTACGGAAAAACCGGGAGTTTTACCCCGTTCTTTTGTCAATACTTTTAATCGCATTAAGCAGGAAATCGATCCCCAAGCGGAGGAATCGGAGGAGGCAGTTTTAAAAAGATTTCGCAATTCTCGTTATAAAACAGCCATTTCTCTCAAGTTTATTTTACTGTTAATTATTGTTCCTTTATTAACCCAGCAATTAACCAAAACTTTCCTGATCACCCCCTTGGTTAATAAATATTTCCAACAACAGGAACAGTTTATTTTTATCAATCAGGATTTAGAAGAAGAAGCTTTTTCGGAATTGAGAAGATTTGAGGAAGCTTTACATTTTCGAGGTATGATTGGTTTAGCACCCAAATTATCTAACGAAGAAATCGAGGGAGAAATTACTAAAAAAGCAGCGGTACTAAGTGAAGAATTTCGCCAACGAGGTTTAAACGCAATCGCTAACATTTTCGCCGATATTTGTTCCCTGATTGCCTTTGGTTTTGTTATCGCTTTTAGTCGTCGGGAAATCGAGATTGTCAAGTCTTTTCTTGATGGCATTCTCTATAATCTTAGCGATTCAGCTAAAGCTTTTTTAATTATTCTCTTTACCGATATATTTGTCGGTTTCCACTCTCCCCACGGTTGGGAAGTCATCCTAGAAGGGTTAAGTCGTCATTTCGGTTTACCGGAAAATCGCGAGTTTAATTTTCTCTTTATCGCCACTTTTCCCGTTATCTTGGATACAGTCTTAAAATATTGGATTTTCCGTTATCTCAATCGCATTTCTCCCTCGGCAGTGGCTACCTATCGTAATATGAATGAATAGGGTAAAATCAGGGAGAAACTTGATAATTTACCCTGCTAATTTGGGGGGGATAATTTGGCCGCTGTCTCTTGTACTTTGGTAAGTTCTAACTGCAAAGCAGTGGCAATCTGTTCTATACTTAAACCTAAAGCTAGTAAACTGGCGATCGCTTCAGTTTTAGCTTCTTCACGACCTTCTTCTTTAGCTTCTTGATAAAGTCGAGTTTGTCTGAGATCATCTAATCCGAACATAGCTTCTAACTCCGAGCGACTAAGATTAGTAAATTTATAGGCCAGGGTTCTTTCAATTAATTCTACAACTTTTTGCTGGAAAACTAGATCATCAATTTCAGCGATCGCTTTTTCTAAAAGTGGTTTTCCTCGTTGCTGTGCTAATTGGGGTGTAGCGACAATTAACTGAATAATTCCTAAACCCAGAGACGGAGCCAGATTATCGATTAATTCATCTAAATAAATACGTCTGATCTGTCCCGTTATCTCAAATCCCCGCAGTTGATAGGGAAAGTTATTATGGCTCTTCGGTTTGTCTTATGCAATGGACGGGGTTATAAGGAATGAAACCCTTATAGAGACAGACATTACCGCAATTTTTGTCAATTGTTTTGCCCCCCTATTGAACCATACCAAGTCCCGAAGAGCCGTTATTATCCAGATCCCTGGAGGCAAATAAAGCTACAGCTATCCAATCCTGAACGGGTTTATACTGATTGAGATAGATGACAATTTCTGTTAAAAATCGCCAATAAAAATCACTTTTATCCTGAAATTGCACTTCAACAAAGTAAATAATTAGTTCCGGTGCTGCTGTGGTTGGTAAAAAAATACCGTCAAAACGACGCGCTAATTCTTTGATTTCTCGCGAGGAAAATTGATAATTTTCAGCTTTCTGGGTTGATTCTCCCAGTAATTCAAAAATTAACCCCGGAAAAGTTTGCAAGAGTTGATAAAAAATTGTATCGGTCTTCACAAGCTTGAAAAAATCTAGATGTTTACTAACAATTACTTACAAATCATCCAACAATAGCGTGACTAACACCTTATCGACACGATTACCGTCCATATCCACCACTTCCAAGCGCAACCTTTGCCATTCAAAATGAGCGGCAGCCCCCGGAATCCTACCAAGATAGGTAATAATAAAACCCCCTAAAGTGTGATAATTGCCCTGTTTTTCCCCCGGTAATTCACTGATTTCAAATAATTCTTTAAAATCTTCGATCGCCACTGTACCATCGATCAACCAAGAACCATCTTCCCGCTGCACGATCTGAGCATCTTCAATATTATCTAATTGGGGTAAATCGCCGACAATTGCCTCTAAAATATCCTTGCGCGTCACCAATCCTTGAATCACCCCGTACTCATCCACTACCAAGGCAATATGATGACCACTTTGCTGCACCAATTCTAACACCTTTAAACCCCTAGTGCTTTCCGGCACAAAAAGCGGCTGTTGTAAATCCTTCGTCAGGTCGAAACTTTCACCGGTTAAACAATCTGCCAATAAGTCTGTGACTTCGATTACCCCCAAAACCTCATCTAAACTGCCCTGACACACAGGAAAACGGTTATGATTGCTCTCAATTAGCTTCTGGCGGTTAATTTCGGCACTATCTTCCAAATCTAGCCAAATAATATCTGGGCGCGTGGTCATAATCTGACTTACTCGGCGATCGCCCAATCCTAACACCCTTTCCACCATATCCTGTTCTGCTTCCTCAAAGGTTCCCGCTTCGGTTCCCTGTTTAAGCATAATTTTCAATTCTTCTTCCGTAATTGGGGAATCATTATTATTAGCGCTAATCCCCAACAAACTGAGAATCAGATTAGTCGATTGACTCAAAAGATGGACAACGGGCGAAACAATTTTCGATAGCTTATCGAGAGGATCTGCCACGAGGATAGCGATTTTTTCGGGATTACTTAAACCTAACCGTTTCGGCACTAATTCCCCCACCACTAGGGATAGATAGGTAATAATTAACACCACTAATCCTAATCCCAAAGCTTGACTGTAGGGGGCTAAAACGGGAACTTGCGCCAATAATTGCGCCACACTGACCGATAAATTGGCTCCTCCGTAGGCCCCGGCAAAGATTCCCACTAGGGTAATGCCAATCTGCACCGTCGATAAAATTTGATTGGGATCATTGGCCAATTTTAAGGCCATCGCCGCCCTTCGATCATCTCTGGCTAATTGTTCTAAACGGACTTTGCGCGCCGAGACAATGGCAATTTCCGAGAGAGCAAAAACTCCATTGAGGAGGATGAGGAAGAAGATAACAAGAATTTCGGTAGTCGCCGAGAACATGGTTAAAAGTTACAGGTAAAAGGGAGGATAGTTGTTTGGATCATAGTGCGAGGATCGGTTAAGTTCAGTAAAGAATCATCTTGATTTTTAACGAGTTACGAAGGCTTGTGTCTGGAGAGGGGGTACTCTCAGTATAAATGGGATAGGATAAAGTTCGCGCTCTTAGCTCAGTTAGCAGTGAACAGTCAAGAGTGACCTGTTGCCAGTAAAAAAAGTTGTCCCTGGGAGAGTGGGGACAAACTATCTCAATCTATTCGCCTGAAAAATTATGATCGCTACACCCGTATCATCGAAATCGAACGCTATCACGGAAATCCGCCCCGGACTACCGACTATTTGCGGTTGGGAACAGGAAATCGCGGCGATTGTTAATCACGATGATCCGATCTTTTTACCGACAACAAATCTCCAATTAGACAATATTCAGGCTGGTTTTGCCTGTGCCTTGCATATGCACCAACCCACCATCCCCGCGGGTGTTAACGGTGAATTAATCTGCAATCTCCAGCATATGTTCGAAAATCTTGGGGATGGTGATAACCATAATGCCAGTGTTTTTGCCTGGTGTTACAGTCGCATGGGCGATTTTGTCCCAGAATTGGTGGCGGAAGGCTGTAATCCCCGGATTATGCTCGATTATTCCGGCAATCTCCTCTGGGGTTTGGTACAGATGGGACAGCAGGATATCCTCGATAAACTCAAATTAATCACCTGTAACAGTCAATATCAACCCTATGTGGAATGGTTGGGGACGATGTGGAGTCATGCGGTGGCTCCTTCCACACCGATTCCCGATCTAAAATTGCAGATGCAAGCATGGCAAACCTATTTTGCCTCGATTTTTGGCCCAGATGCCCTGAAACGAGTCAAAGGGTTCTCTCCCCCGGAAATGCACCTTCCTAACCATCCCGATACCCTCTACGAGTATATTAAAGCCCTGAAAGAATGCGGCTATCGTTGGTTATTGGTACAGGAACACTCGGTGGAAAATCTCGACGGTTCGGGATTGAGTCAGGAACAAAAATATATTCCTAATCGCTTGCTGGCGCGCAATTCTCGGGGTGAAGTGATTGCGATTACTGCTTTGATTAAAACCCAGGGTTCCGACACCAAATTAGTCGCCCAAATGCAACCCTACCACGAGGCCAAATGCCGCAGTAAACAGCAAATCGGCGGCGTTTGGGTTCCTTCCCTAGGTTCCCAGATTGCCGACGGTGAAAATGGTGGCGTGATGATGAATGAATTTCCTCGCGATTTTCCCAATCCTTGGCGGGAAATGCAGGGGGGTTCCACTGTGGCAGGATTTAACGGCACGGAATATCTGGAGTTAATCGAGGCCGCTGGCGTTAATCCCCAAGATTATCCCCCAATTCAAGCCGTACACCAGCATAAAATCTGGCAGGGAGTTAATTCGGATGCCGCTACCCCTGAAGCAGTGGAACAGGCGATCGCTGAGTTAAAACAGTCCGACCACCGTTTTACCATGGATGGGGCATCTTGGACAAATGATCTCAGTTGGGTGCGCGGTTACGAAAATGTCCTCGAACCGATGAACCAATTAAGCGCTAAATTCCACGAGAAATATGCTCCTTTAGTACAGGCGGACCCTAGCTTCACCCGACGACCGGATTATCTGGAGGCACTGCTTTATAATTTGCTCGTGCAAACCAGTTGTTTCCGTTATTGGGGCCAGGGTACTTGGACCGATTATGCCCGCACTTTGTACGAAAGAGGCGCAGCCTTAACTCGCTAAGATAGTAAGGTATCTAGGGCGCAGATTCTGCGCCTTGATAGTACACATATATTAGTAGAAGATGTTCGCCGATGAAGTAACTTAGGCTGAAAAAGTTGACAAATATTTAGGGCTTGCTGAATAATGGTAAAACCCTTTTAAAATAAAGCTTTTGACCTGTTAAAGTCCGATGTTCATGCTGCGAAAATAGGATTGGGCTACTGACTCCTGACTCCTGACTCCTACCACCACCGAAAAACTTTTTCAGCAAACCCTAATTAAAGAAATACTCAAATCCTGATAAAAATCCTCTTGTTTTAATTCCACTTTTGATTGAGAAGCCAGTAAAAGTAAAGCCCAAAAAATCGCCACCTTTTCCTGTGTTGCCGAGTGACTAGAGGGCTTTTCTGCTTGCCATAAATCTAATAAATACTCAAACTCTATCTCCTTTTTCTCTAATTGAAAAAACTTTCTCTGCAAAAAAAAGTCCAGTTCCGCCGCCAATTCCGTCAGGTTTTCTTGGTGGGCTAATTCCGTGATAATTTGTAACGCTTCCCGTCGGGATTGGGGACGGGGTTTCGGGACAACTACAGGCAGTTTCGGTAAAGCTTCAATCTCTAGGGCAATCTGTTGTAATTGAGTGATTAACTCCTGCAAAGTTACCCGTCTTTTTCGCGGTGGTGGGGCAGCAGTACGACGGCGAATATGATTTTCTAGATAACGGGGTAAAGTTCTTAATTCCCGTTCTAACTCGCTAATTTCCTCATCAATCAGACTTTCTTCTTGCTGGTCCAAAGACAATCTTTCTAGGGTATCAGCCTTAAATAAAACTAACATGGAAGCCCATAAAAAAGCCTGTCCCGATTGGGGTAAATTAGCCTGGGCCATGGCTAAATCTAGATCATTTAATAACCCCAATTCTGCCAAAAAGCGATCGATCACATCGATAACCTGCACATCCCAGGGGTCAATCTCTCCCTGTTCCGCCATTTCTAAAAGAGAGGCGATCGCATCACTGGCCGAGGTGATAGTCATGATTGTAGAATCTTGTAGGATCTCAAAGGATAGAATTTAGCAAGCAAAACCATGGACATATCGATCGCTGACCTGCGCTTGGACTACAATCTTGAAGAATTGCTAGAGTCAGAAACATCTGCCGATCCTTTCATTGTATTTAAACAATGGCTAGAACGGGCGGTATCTTCGGGAAGATTGGAACCCAACGCGATGACTTTAGCTACTATTTCCCCGGAGGGTAAACCCCGGGCCCGCATGGTATTGTTGAAAGACTTCGATCCTCGCGGTTTTGTTCTCTTTACCAACTACCACAGCGCCAAAGGACAGGAATTAATCGCCAATCCCAATGCGGCCCTAGTGTTTTGGTGGGGAGAATTGCAACGGCAAATTAGGATTGAGGGAACTGTAGAAAAAATCAGCGAGGAGGAATCGGATAATTACTTTTTTGTCCGTCCCTGGGAATCTCGTTTAGGGGCCCGGGCCTCTAATCAAAGTGAAGTGATTTCTGGGCGGGATATCCTCGAAAAACGCCTAGCAGAACTAAAAGAAGAATATGCTGGTCGTGAAGTTCCCCGTCCTCCTCATTGGGGCGGTTTTCGCCTAATTCCTAGTTTAATCGAGTTCTGGCAAGGTCGCCCCAGTCGTCTCCACGATCGTCTCTGTTATTATCGTCAAGAAGATGGCAGCTGGCAAAGGCAACGTTTAGCTCCTTAGTTTGATCTTGACACCTTGTATTGGCAAAATAGCTCGATGCTAATTCAATTTGTCATTTTAGTCTTGAGATAATATTAGGTCGATTTCTTTTCCCAACCCGCGCTTCCCTTAGCGATCGGGTTGGGCTATTATGCCATTTGTAGAAAGGCAATCCGTCCGCCCTAAAGTTTCAGAAAAACGATAGAATTGGAAGGGTTTTTGTTTGCATCCTTCAAAAATAACTAGAGAATTAATATGGCCATCAATAAAGTTGGACTTCGGGAAACCTTAGAAGCATTGCGGGTTGAACTGAGTAAATCTATCTTAGCCGCTGAGGGTGAGCAGATTCGCTTTGAAGTGGGTGAAATTGAATTAGAGGTTCAATTTGTGGTTGAGCAGTCGAAAGAAGGCAAAGGTGGGCTGAAATTTTGGGTAGTAGAAATGGGTGGGGGTGTCATCAATAAAGATACGATAACCCATAGAATTAAAATTCCCCTTAAACCCATTTGGAAAGATGGAAAACCTGTATTGACAGGAAGCGATGATATTCCCGATTAGAATTTTATACCCCTAGGGACGCAATGCTTGCCCCCAAAGCAGTTAATTTGTAGGATGGGTTAGCGAAGCGTAACCCATCGCCATCCCAGAAGAATAGGTTACATCAATCCGATAAGTTATGGCCCAATTCCAACCCGATCGCGCTTTAGAAATTGTTGCCCCTAAGTATGGCACTGCCTATCGAATTGGGGGACGTTTATTGTTGACTTGTCGGCATCTATTTGATAATAGTAACAACTGTAAAGTACGATTTAGATCAGCATCAAACTATTCTGATAAGCAGGATATAGACGCTAAAGTAATTTGGAAAGCACCGGATAATATAGATATAGCTTTAGTTGAATTACCAGAAACTATCGAAACTCGTGATCCTGTAGATTTTGGGTTGTTACCTGATGCGAGTAGCACCCAAAAAGTTAAATTTGACTGTTTGGGCTTTCCTCTATTTTTACGGTATTCTGAAGATGATAAAAACTACGCCACAGGGTTACATATTGAGGGAACTATTAATGTGGCTAATCGTGTTCCTCATAACCGTTTGTTATTAAATATTAAAGATAGTCAAGACATACAACCCACCGATGAACAATTAGAAAGATTAGCAGAAGATCAGTCACCTTGGCAAGGAACATCGGGATCAGCAATTGTTTGTCATGGGTTAGTGATTGGGGTACAATCTAAACAGCCAATTAGAGATCGTCCGGCATCTTTAGAGGCTGAATCTTTGGCAAGGGTTTATGATAATCAAGAATGGTGTGAGATTTTAGAAAAACATGATATTGACCCTGAACCTAAACCCGTTATTTCAGTTAATCTTAACACTCGTTCCTATCGAAATCAAGCCCCTCCTAAACCCTCTTATTTTGTGGAACGTCCAGAGGTTAGTATTGATTTAAAGAAACTTTTGTTATCAGAAGAAACGGCTAAAACAGGAACCTTAGTGATTAGTGCAATTTATGGTTTAGGAGGTATTGGTAAATCGACTTTAGCGGCGGCATTGGCACAGGATCAAGCGGTTCAAGCTTATTTTCCTGATGGTATTTTCTGGGCAACTTTAGGGCAACAACCGGATATTTTATCCTTTTTGTATGGGTGGATACAAGCGTTAGGGGATTATGATTTTAAGCCCATGAGTGTTGATGCAGCATCCTTACAATTGAGGACTTTATTAGCAGATAAAAAAGCTTTATTAGTGGTAGATGACCTCTGGAATGTAGGAGATATTGAACCTTTTCAAATAGCAGGAAATAACTGTAAGTTATTAGTTACCACTAGGGAAGTTCCCGTTAAAGGAGCAACTCCTTATAATTTGGATGTGATGACGGAAACACAATCTTTAGCGTTATTAACGGGTTATTTAAGGCATGAATTAATCCAAGAAGAACGTAAACAAGCCAAAATATTAGCCAAAATTGTCGGTTATTTACCTTTAGCATTGGAGTTGACGGCAGCACAAGTTAAAGATGGGATTACTTGGGATGAGTTACTAGAAGATTTACAGGCAGAAATCGCTTATTTAGAAATATTAGATCGAGCCGATGCAGAAGATACCCCCCATGAGGAAAAGCGAAAACATTATAGTTTAATTGCCTCTTTTAATCTCAGCTTAAAACGGTTAAAATCGGCAAGATTGCGACAATTTATCTGGTTAGGGGTCTTACCAGATGATGTGACGATTACAGAAAAGATGGCGGCGACTTTATGGGATTGTCGGTTAACGGAAGCGAGGAAAACCCTCAGATATTTACGCGGTAAGGCTTTATTATTAACAGGGGTTTCCAGTGAGCAAATTACTAATTATCGGGTGCATGATTTGTTACATGATTTAGCCCGAAATCTGCTGCAAGCGTCTTCTCATCCTCAAGCAGATTATCAATTGCCGGGGTTAGGGTTATCAATAACTGAGGCACATCAACAGCTTTTAAGTCGGTATCAAAGACAGACTAAAAATGGTTTATGGCACAGTTTAGAGGATGATGGCTACATTTATAATCATTTGCTCTGGCATTTAGAAAAGGCGCAACAGATAGCCCAGATTCATCTATTACTGAGGGAAGAAACCGCAGAAGGTCATAATGGCTGGTATAGTCAGTGTGAAAAGGAAGGGAAAACTGCTGTTTTTATCAAGGATATTGCTAGGGCGTGGCAGTTGGCGGAGGAGCATTTTAGCGAGAACAAGAGTGAGTTTATGGGGTTACAGGTTCGTTATGCTTTGATTACGACTTCTCTTAATAGTTTGGCGGGCAATATTCCAGCAGAATTAATGGCTTTACTGATTCAGCATGAAATCTGGACACCAGCGCAGGGATTAGCTTATGTGAGGCAAAATCAAGATGATGAGAAGCGAGCAGAAAGATTAAAGGCAATTAGTCCCCATCTTCCCTCTACTTTATTACCCGAAGCCTTAGCTACAGCTAGAGAGATTGGGAATGAATACTACCGTGCAAGGGCATTGACAGGGTTAGCTCCCTATTTACCTGAAA
>MTBT01000037.1 GCA_002282935.1 Microcystis sp. LSC13-02
ATCAGTATAGCACAATAAAAGTTAAGTTAACAAGCTATAGTTTAAAAAGCCGTCCTAAAAGGACGGGGCTTTAACCCAAAATTTCGGTAAGCGATTTTCCGGTACATCATCTACCGCCAGGATGCGATCGCTTAAAGGCATTTTTAATTTTAACTGGCAACAATACCAAATCCGTTTTTAATAGTGTGGTTAACTGCCAAGTTATGGATTGTTTCTCCCTGCTCCGACGATCCTCACTCCCCAATCCCCAGCCTGCCTGCAACTAAAATAGGGAAAGAGCTATGCTCCCCCCCTTTTTTTGATAATTTATTCAAGACGATTGTAGATGCACAGCAATCGAGGCTGAAATTACATTAAGCCTAATTGAGCAAGGATGCCTTTGTGGGTTAAGTATTCCGTAGCTACGCCAATAACGAAACCGAGCATGGCTAAACGACCATTCCAGTTTTCAGCGAAAGCGGTGAAGCCGAGTTTGTTTTCTTGCTTATCCATGGTGAATTGCCTTCCTATAATAAAATTGCGTTTGATTCAAGTGCTTGATATTAAATGTAACATAACTTCCCAAACTATGCAACATTTATTTACATAAATTTTATTAATGTTGACCATAAACTTTTATGGGGGCAGGGTCAAGGGTGGGCAATGGCGGCCGAAAATCAAGCCTGATCTTAGTTCTAGGGCTAAATAACGGTTTTCCCATCCCTGACCGAAAAAGATTACAATCAAGCGAAAGGTCAAGAATCGATCGCCATCGAGCGAGGAGTGAATATGCGCGCCTTACTGATTTATCCCGTTTTTCCGCCGACTTTCTGGTCTTATAACAAAATTCTGGAATTAGTCGATCGCAAAGTCTTACTTCCTCCCCTTGGTATGGTGACGGTGGCGGCAATTTTACCGCAGGAATGGGAATTTAAACTGGTCGATCGCAATATTCGGGCGGTGACAGAAGCAGAATGGGACTGGGCCGAAATAGTCATTCTTTCCAGCATGATTGTCCAACGTCAAGATTTAATCGAGCAAATTCACGAAGCCAAGCAACGGGGTAAACTGGTGGCCGTGGGTGGTCCCTATCCCACTTCTATCCCCCACGAAGTCGCCGAGGCCGATTTTCTGATTCTCGATGAGGGAGAAATCACCATCCCGATGTTTGTGGAAGCATTGGCAAAAGGAGAAACCAAAGGTGTTTTCCGCACCACAGAAAAACCCGATGTGACAATTACCCCGATCCCACGCTACGATCTGCTCGATTTTGAAGCTTATGATTCCATGTCGGTACAATTCTCGCGCGGATGTCCCTTCCAGTGCGAATTTTGCGATATTATCGTTCTCTACGGTCGTAAACCCCGCACCAAAACCCCTGCACAATTATTAAAAGAATTAGATTATCTCTACGAGTTAGGTTGGCGCCGGGGCGTGTTCATGGTGGATGATAATTTTATTGGCAACAAGCGCAACGTTAAATTACTCCTCAAAGAATTAAAGGTTTGGCAAGAAGAACACCAGTATCCTTTCCGGTTTAACACGGAAGCATCGGTGGATTTGGCCGCCGATCTCGAATTAATGGAAATGATGGTTGATTGTTACTTTGATGCGGTCTTTTTAGGTATTGAAACCCCCGACGAAGAAAGTTTACAATTAACCAAAAAATTCCAAAATACCCGTAGTTCGTTAACCGAGACGGTAGAAAAGATTATTAAAGCTGGATTGCGCCCTATGGCGGGATTTATCATCGGTTTTGATGGCGAGAAAAAAGGTGCGGCCGATCGCATTATTAATTTTGTCGAAGAAGCGGCCATTCCCACGGCTCTATTCGGAATGTTACAAGCTTTACCCAATACCGCCCTATGGACTCGCTTGGAAAAAGAAGGACGACTACGATTAACGGGGAAACAGGACATTAACCAAAGTACCCTAATGAATTTCGTTCCCACCCGGCCGATCGAAGATATTGCCACAGAATATATTGAAGCCTTCTGGAAATTGTACGATCCGGAGGTATTTCTCGATCGCACCTATCGCTGTTTCCTGAAATTAGGGGCACCTAAAGCTAAACCTGCCTTTAAACTGCCTCGCCGGGCTGATATCTATGCCCTAGCGGTAATTATCTGGCGACAGGGCTTTAAACGTTCCACTCGCTGGAAATTCTGGCAGAATTTATTCGGTATTTTGCGCCATAATCCCGCCAATGCCGAACACTATATCACTGTCTGCGCCCACAACGAGCATTTCCTGGAATACCGTCAGATTGTCCGGGATGAAATTATGGCACAATTAGCCGAATTTCAACGCCAAGAGGCATTAACAGCAGAAAAAACAGCCATAGCGGCCTAATTATTCCGAGGATGGGTAAATAAACCCATCCTTAATATTTTCTGTCCTGATGGTGGACGATCGATAAATCAATCAGTAGTCGTGCAAAATTAATTTCTTGGTTAGGATAGGCACTCATGCAAAAGGCAAGAGGCACTCATGCAAAAGGCAAAAGCTTTATCGAAATGTGTAATTAGGGTCTGCTGAATAAATCTAAAAACCTTGTTGGGTAAGACTTTTAGACTTTTTGTCAATCAAAAAGTACCAGGCATGGGAGTGATGACCACCTGAAAATCGGTAAAACCCATCCCCCATCCCCCATCCCCCAACCCCCAACCCCCAACCCCCAACCCCCACCGAAAAACTTTTTCAGCAGACCCTAATTAATTTTGCTTAAGTCCTTAATATTCCTATTTTCCGGTTAAAAATTCCCTCAATCTCTGCCAAAGCAATTCAGTATAAATTCTTAATTTTCTAGATATAATTACATTTTGTCCCTAAAATGTTAGCTGGAATACTGAATAAATCGAGAAAATCTGGATAAAGCCAGTATTTTTAGCGCCTTAACCCTATCAATCAAGCTAAAATCAATGATTACTCGTCAAGAACTTAAGAAACTACAATCCCTAACTCAAATACCCGCCCTTTCCATTCTCTTACCCACCCATCGCACCTCACCGGATAACAAACAAGACCCTATTCTCGTTAAAAATTTGGTCGATGAAGCAAAGCGCCGATTATCGGAAGAATTCTCTAAACGTGAAATCGAACCTTTGTTCGATCGCCTCGATAGTCTAGTGGCTGAAATAGATTATCCTTATACTCTAGATGGATTAGCTCTCTATATCGGTCCGGATATTGCCAAGCTTTATAACTTGCCTTTTTCTGTCCAGGCAAGAGTTGTCATCGATAAAACCTTTGCCACACGGGATTTAGTTTATGGATTACATCGAGAACAACCCTATTGGCTGTTACTATTAAGTCAGGGTTCTACTCGTTTAATCTCAGCTACAGGAGAAACTCTCGAAGAAATTTGCGATCAAAATTTTCCCTTAGAAATGACCGGACCGGGGGCTACCGCACCACTGCCCTTTGATGCCGATACCAGTTATCTAGATGATAGAATCCGGCGATTTTTCCAACAGGTAGATAAAGCTCTGGGTGAATACATTGATGATTCTTCCCCTTTGATTGTGGGTGGAGTGGTTCGTCAAATTTCCTTCTTTCAAGAAGTTTCACAGTACACATCAGCAATTGTTGACACTTTAACCGGCAATTTTGATAAAACCTCACTGCCAGAATTAATTCCGCAAGTATTGCCGATTATGCATTCAGTGCGTCAGACTCAAAAAACTGAAGCCCTGCAAGCTTTGGATGCGGCAGTCAGCGCTCAAAAAGTTATCTCTACCCTGGGAGAAGTGTGGCGTTTAGCGCAGGAAGGTCGAGGAAAATTGTTATTAGTGGAGAAAAATTACCATGTACCCGCGGTTTTAAGCGAAAAGGGTGATTTGATACTGGTGGAAAACGTCGGTGGTACGGAGGTAATCGATGATGCAGTGGATGAAATTATCGAAGCGGTATTGGCCAAGGGAGGACGTGTAGCTTTAGTCGATGAAGATTCCTTGAACGATTACCAAAAAATTGCCTTAATTTTGCGTTATTAGAGCTAAGGCGCTGTTTCACAAGCGCCAATACTAACCCATTGACTAGAACCATCAGACCAGTATTCTTTTTTCCAGATGGGGGCATTATGCTTGAGAGTATCAATAGCATAACGACAGGCTGCGAAAGCTTCCCCCCGATGGGGACAACCCACCGCTACTAGGACGCTAATTTCACCGATTTGTAGCTTACCGGTGCGATGGTGAATGACAACTCGATTGGTATCGGGCCAGGTTTGCCGAATTTGCCCGGCAATTTGCCGGAAAACCTCGATTGCCATGGGTTCGTAGGCCTGATAATCAAGATAAATAACCGGTTTACCGTCGGTTTGCTCCCGTACAGTGCCACTCATTAGTACAATAGCACCATTAGCCCCATCATCGGCTAATTGATATACTTCCTGCAAAGATAAGGGAGCAAAACTGATGCGAAAACTATCTTGAGTCATGGATGAGGCGATCGGGGAGTGGGGAGAAGGGTGTAGGGAGTGGGGTGTAGGGTGTGGGAATTAGGAATTATGAATTAGGAAGTGGGGGGAATAAATAAAATAATCTCCTGACTACTGCCTTCCTTAACAACATAGCTATCGCTTTTTTGGAGTCAAGAGATGTTTCTATTTTTTCATCGAAAAACTGGGTCTGAAACCCCGCCCTTTAGCGATAGCGGAGGGCGGCTTTATATGAATTAGTGAGAAACAATTAAACCGTTAGAACGACGAATTAACTGAATCTTGCTAACAGCTATCTGTCCCAATCGTGTCCAACTGGTATCGCTT
>MTBT01000038.1 GCA_002282935.1 Microcystis sp. LSC13-02
CGATAGAGAGGCTTGTAGTTAGCCCTGTACGGGTCAAAGCGTACAAAGCTGATTCAAAGTGCGACGTTTGCGTACAGAATTAGTAACTATATCGGGCGAATAATTATCGATTGCCTAAACCAAGAGATTTCTTGACACTATCCGATTCTATCGTAATATCCTATTTGCAGAGCTTATGACCAAAGGTAATTTAAACGATCTCATCCGTACAGAAGCTAATAAAGAGGTAGAATCCCAACCCTCTCCTTCTCCCAAACGTCCCAAGGAAACTAACGCCACCCTACAGGCAAAAATTAACGACTTGACGGCAGAATTAGAAAAAACCGAGAAAAATCAGCAAACTCTCCAAGAAACAGTTATTTCTCTGGAAGAAGAACTTAAAGAACATCTGGAACTCTCTGTCAGTTTACAGCAGTTACAACAACAGACCGAGCAGTTAGAATCTGTCCTCTCGGAAAAAACTACTTTGCTGGCACAATTATCGAGTCAATTAAGCAAGACAGAAACAGAACTGACTGATAAAAAACAGTTAATTGAAAAATTATCGAGTCAATTAAGCAAGACAGAAACAGAACTGACTGATAAAAAACAGTTAATTGAAAAATTATATAATCAAATTAAAACCCTAGAAAATAGTTCCACCCCCACCCCTGAACCGTCAGCAATTACCAAACTATTGCCTAAGAAACCCAGTCTTTATAACTTTGAAATGGCCACTTTAGCCCGTTATATTGCCCCCACTCCCACCCCCACAGAGTTAACGGATTCCGATATCGGTTGGTTCGATTAATTATGGCTAGTAAAAATCAAGAACAACAACATCCACAGGAAAGACTCGATCGCCCGATTGTTGATCAGCTACTGCAATCAGAACCCAATGATTTAAACTTAGCTGAATGCGCTCGTTTACGCATACGTTATCAAAACTTTCCGGGAGCAAGAGAAATCCAAAGAGATTTAGATTTAATCCTAGAAAAATGGCAGTTAGATGAAGTCAGTTTATGGGCAAAAACTCGACAACTGCACAGTCATGGACAAGTGTATCAAATTCGCCAAACCGAGGAGCAACAGGATTGGAGTTAAATTGCAGCAGTTATCTTAATGGTGCGAGAGGAAAAATCAAACCTATAATTTGATTTTATCTAATAATCTCTGAAAAGGATTTTTTGGTTTGCTTGCTGGCGGATCCGCGGGGGGATTAGGATCATCTAGATAACGATAATATTTCCAGATATCCCAGTAAGGACAACCCGGTTCAATGCGAATTCCTGCCCAATGTAAATATTTTAAGGGCTGATTTAATTTCGGATCGATTAAAATATTCCCCTGACGTTGAAAATGAGAACTTCCCCCCCAATTTCCCGCTTGACAACCCGGAGCGCGGACAATATTAAATCGATTGGGAACTCGTTTGAGAATGGTATAATTAATAATCGGTTGATCGGAGGTTTTTTGAGAAAAATCAAAGTATTCTGGATGAGCGGCACATTCTTGAAAAGCACTATATAATTCCTGTTCTGAGAAAAGATTCTTTTTACTAGCCCAAAAACCACCGTTAAACATTCCACTTAGATCATTTTCCGTGAAGATTCCTTGTTCTAAAACAATCGGATTAAAGACATCAGTAATCCCTTTTTTGTGTTGGTAATCACAGCAGAGAAAATCGTAGGTATCGAGGAAATTTAGATTATCTATTATTTTTTCAAAAACTACGATATCCGTATCGATATAAAGAAATTGATCTAGTTCTCCAAACCAACACACCTGCTTGCGAAATTGATTGGGACGAGCAAAGAATTTTTCTCCAAAAATATCATAGATTTTCTGTGCCAATTCTTCCACTAATTGCAGCTCTGGATAGAGAATAACGCCATATTTTTCGGACAATAAATCGGCAATTTTTTGATAATTATTGTCGTAGGGAATCAAGATGACGGTAGAATCGGGATCGTACAAACGAATACTATTCATTAATGCGATCGCCTGCTCGATAACTCGATCATTAGCGGTAATGTAAATTCCTCGCTTCATAAATGTCCTAGGGGGTAAGAGTTAGAAATAATTATATAGCAGTTATCTTAATGGTGAAGTAGAAAGTTTTCCTTTTGGGGGGTCAGCCATCAGACTTCGGCGTGAGCTTTTGTCGAACGCTTTTTTCTCCCGATATCCCTGTTCACTGATAACTAATAACTGATAACTGATCACTGATCACTGAATAGCCGATCGGTCTTTCTCTGTCAACTCTTAAGGAGTCGTGGGTTTCATTTTTGAATTGGCGAATAATTAAGGAAAGATCACTGCTACTTAAACAGTTTTTTCTTAAGTTTAGCGAGGGAACTCTGTATCCATAATTTTTTAAGTCGCAGGGGTTCTAAACCTTCTATATCAGCCGGATAGTGTTTTTTAATATCAAAGAAATCATTAATTTCTCTTAAAATTGTTTCAAAACGTGGTAGTAATTTTTCGGGATGATAATCATCGAGAAAATTAGCCGGTAAAGAATTAACGGGAAAATTACGGGCATAATTAAGAATACGTGACCGATCGTATTGAGTGGAATAAGCCCCGATTTTTTGACAATTGAAACCGGGATCGAGATAATCGGCTAAGGCACTATTGACGCTAGAAAATACCGTACAACCACAGGCTAAAGCTTCCAGGGGCGGTAAGCCAAAACCCTCCGTTAAACTGTTTACAGCCCAATATTCAGCCGAATCGTAGAGATAAACCCGACTACGATTGAATAATCCCACTAAATCCTCCACATAGCTATCTAAAACCTTAACGCGACAGTGGGGACGGAGGGCGGGAACTAGACGATTGAGAAGATACTTTGAGGATTTGCGCCCCTGTACTAGGACATCGATATCTCTTTCTAAGCCTAAATTGAGAAATTCTGAGCCAATTTGATTAGGAAGATAGTAAATCAAAGCATTAGGAGCTTTTTCTCCCCAATAACCCATAGTATTACGGCTAACGGTGATAATTGGTATTTGGGAGGGTAAACGGAAGCCGTAACCTGTACTATGGGCATGATAAATGATATTATGCGATCGCAATCTTTGCACCAGTTTAGGAACATCAAAACCCCAGCTAACCACAAAAATACTGTCATCCGAGCTTATTTTCGCGAGTATATCCTCTAAAAAAGGATAATTTAACTCTTTTTGACGATAAGTCACAATCTGGGCGCTACAAATTTGACTAGCCAAATTGACAGTTTTCATTTCTGCCCACAGTCCACCTCCACCAAAAGGAGAAGTAGTACCGGGCAAAAGAAAATAGAGGTTTCTCATCAGGATAATAGAAGTTTTGGTTAAGCGGTAGTTTGGAGACTTGGCTATTCTATACTTAATTATTAAGGTGTGAGGTATCTAAAGGCAATAGTCGATCGAGCATAGATATTATTAAATTATGTTTGCCACTGATAAATACTTAGAATTATTAAAGCAATACCCTCCTCGTCCTATTCACAATGAGGAAGACTTAGAAATGATGCAGGAGGTTATTAATCGCCTTTTAGACAAACCCCAATTAACGGCAGAAGAAAGGGAATATCTAAATGTTTTAGGGGCTTTAATTTATGAGCATGAGGAAAATCAAGAGCCAATACCTGATATTTATGGACTTGAATTGTTGAAATTCATATTAGAGGAAAGAAACCTACAAAAGCAAGATTTGCTATCTATCTTTGAAAGTAAGTCAACCCTGGATGACATTTTTGATGGCCTACAAGAGTTAACTCCTATCTATATTCAAAAATTAGCCAATTTTTTAAATATATCTCCTGATTTATTTTTTCCTAGTTAGTCATAAAAAATGCGCTAGACAGTTAAGCTTATTTCCTGTCTTAACGCATAGGTTAACAGACTAAATCAAAGCCCGATAACGCCCCAAAGCCAGTAGAGGAAAATACTGCTGATAGAAATGATATTTCAGGTAAAAATGACAGGGAAAACCTGTGCCGGTAAAGTAATCTTCATCCCATGTACCATTTTCTTTTTGGGTAACAAGAAGATAATTAACGCCCTTTTCGATCACTTCTCGCTGATAATTGCTGGTGACTTTCCCGACGGCTAATAAACCGATTAATGCCCAAGCAGTTTGGGAAGCGGTACTATTTCCCTGTCCTTTAAATTTAGGGTTATTGTAACTAAAACAGGTTTCACCCCAACCACCATCAACATTTTGACAACTGCTTAACCAATTGGCTCCTTTTTGCAATTGATGGCGATATTTATTCGGTTCCAGAAAAGCCAAAGCAGATAAGGCCCCACTGGTTCCATAAATATAATTTACACCCCAACGACCAAACCAACTACCATCAGCTTCCTGTTCTTTTTCCAGATAATCTAAAGCTTTTTTAAATCGATTTTCCTCCATGTTAACATCACAAGTGCCTAACATTTCTAGAACTCTGGCAGTAACATCAGCCGTATTAGGATCGATCATTGCTTTTAGATCGGCATAGGGCAAAGAATTAAGCCAGTTTTGATCGTTATCGATGTCAAAAGCTCCCCAACCACCAGCTTTACACTGCATAGTAGCCATCCAATTAACTGCCCGTTTCATCACACCTTTTTTAATATTTTCATCGGGCATTTTAATTAACTCTAAAGCCATCACCACCACTGCCGAATCATCTAAATCGGGATACCAGCGATTATCAAATTCAAAAGCCCAACCGCCGGGGGTTCCGATTTTATTTTTAATCGCCCAATCGCCATAATCAAGAATTTGTTGATCGATTAACCATTGTCCCGCTTTAATCATAGCTGGATGAGCAGGATTTAGCCCGGATTCAATTAGCGATCGAATTACCCAAGCCGTATCCCAAACCGGCGACACACAGGGCTGTACACAATAGGTATTATCTGTCTCAATGGCAAAATTATCCACCGCTTTTAAACCGCGGGCAACAATCGGATCGTAAACATCATAACCTAGGGCTTTTAAAGCTAATAGGGAATTTAACATCGCTGGGATAATTCCCCCCCAATCTCCTGTGTCTTCCTGTCGTTCAATTACCCATTTTTCCGCCGCTTTCAGACTTTCTTGACGGAAGGGAACTAAATCAGTTTTTTCTGCCCATTTAAACAGCCCATCTAACCACAGGAAAACATCCGCCCAATCGTTATTTTTTGGTAACTCATACTTGACATTATTCACCCCTTCTGTATAGAGTTCATCGAGATTAAAACCCATTTTATACACGGGTTTTTTGTCAAAAACAATTAATAAAGGAACCGTACTTCCCCGCGCCCAACTGGACATTTCATAGATAGTAAAAGGGAAATTTTCCGGCAGTAGCATAATCCAAGCGGGGATAGAGGGAACCCCCTGCCAATCGTAACAATCAATCAAAGCGAGGTGCATTTTGGTGAAAATGCGGGTTTTGCTGATGCCACCTTTAGCTAAGATAAATTCTCTAGCTTTTTCTAAAGCAAGATCATTAACGGGAATTCCCAATAGTCGCAGCCCCATGTAGGCTTCCACAGTGGTGCTAAGATCGCCACCATCCCCATAAAATAACTCCCAAGCGCCGTTAGGACACTGTTGCTGACGCAGATAGGTGGCTGCTTTGTCTAGGGGGCGATTTTTGTCAGTTTTCCAGATTTTGTGCAGTAAAATTGCTTCTGAGGTGATGGTGACATTAGATTCTAATTCTGCCCACCAGTAACCGTCAGAGTATTGGGTAGAAAGTAAATAATTTTGAGAAAGTTCGATCGCTTTCGCTGTTTTAGCGGCTATTTCGGTGATTTTGTCCTGAATCTGCATTTTTTTTCCGTTCGACAACCTCTAGAGACCACCAGTACAAATAAGATAATCTTATTTACAAAGTTTTTAATAAGTAGCTAAAGAATGGGATTTTGTTCCCAAAGAATCCCGTAAAGGAATCTGCTTTGGTTGCCACCAGCAATTCTCATTTTAAGGTTTCATGACATTAAAACCCTTGCACCTAGAGGGGTTAAAATTCTTTAACGAATCTCTAGATCGCTGAAACACGGTTAGACATTTTCTCAACTAGAGACTATGGCAAAGGTTTAATTGTCACTAATCCTCCAGCAAAACCCTGAATATTCAACTCATAGCCCTCAAGTAAACCCATGCCAACTAATGGATCTGTCTCTGACTCATTGATTTCAATAGATTTGATCTGACCATCCCAGATTACAGTTGCCTCAAATACGTTAAACATAAAGAGGCTTCCATCGCCCAAAATTCCTTCTTCTTGCATATACCACGTTAATCCTAGCTTACTGATGATAGCAGAAGGTAAAGTGAGAAATCCAGTGTAACCAGTGTCAATAACTGCTTTAATCGCTTGCCTCTGGTGATTTTCGCCCAGCACTACGAATTGAATAACTGCTTCTCGGCGCGAATTGACGCTCCCCATCATCATGGCGACACACTGGGGGAACGAAAGCCAAAACGATGGACGGCACGATGCCCAATCCGAATACCGAATATCTGCGCGTCAGGAAAACGTATTAATAACTGTTTAGCTGCTTTCAGGCTATCGTCAGCTACTTCAAAAGCCCCTGTTTCAATATCTATAGCTACAATCCTGCCATAATTGCCCTCCTCGACTTGTGATCGTATCTGAGACTCGTAGATTTCGTGTCCACGTCGGGCAAATTCTTCTTTGCTATAGCGGGGTTGACGGATTAGCATGATTAGACTTTTCTTAGATCATCGAAAATTTTGGGTCTGAAACCCCGTCGTTCTACGACGGCTTTACTGTTAAATATTAGCACATTTACCAAATATATGCTAAAATGTGAGGTATGGAAAAAGCCTATTCGTTTCGATTTTACCCCACACCAGAACAAGAGTCGCTATTGCGGCGCACCTTGGGCTGTGTAAGATTGGTTTACA
>MTBT01000039.1 GCA_002282935.1 Microcystis sp. LSC13-02
CTAAGCTGTCTCGTTGAACAAGGAATTTCTAACAGCGATGGGTCAAGAATCCCCCGTCACAGCGTAGCTTGACGGTGGGAGTATGTCAATTAGCTTCAAATTGGGCTTGTTTACGAAGTAATTCCCCGATGGTTAAATTGGGTTGGGGTCTGCCATCAAAAACTGTTCCTATCTCAAATTTTTGCAACTGTACCCGTGCCAAATGATAGGCCTCATCCGGTAGAGGAATATAACCAATACTATCTAATAAATCAGGAACTCGATCGAGATAATATTTGACAAATTTCTCTAAAGCGGGATTCTCTTGGGCTTTTTGGGCATTAACATAAATAAACAAAGGACGAGATAAAGGCTGATATTTACTATCCTCTACATTGCTGCGAGTTGGTTCGATACCGTTAACTTTCAAAGCTTTTAATTTATCCCGATTTTGTTCATAGTAAGCATGACCAAAATATCCCAAAGCGTTGGGATCTTGACTGACGGCATTAACTAAAGCTTGGTCATCTTCACTAAAATTAAAGTCCCCACGACTGGCATCTTTGCCGTTAATTACCTCACTGAAAAAATCGTAGGTTCCGGAGTCTTTACCTGGCCCGTGAAGGGTAATCGGTTGGTCAGGCCAAGCGGGATTAATTTGATTCCAACGTTTGATTTTATTCTCGGCCGCTGGTTCCCAAATAGTTCTTAATTCTGTAGTTGAAATATCATCAAGCCAGTTATTTTGGGGATTGACTACCACGGTTAAAGCATCAAATGCGATCGGTAGTTCGATAAATCTTACCTTATTGGCATCACATTCTTTTAATTCTTCCACAGAAATCGGCCGAGAAGCATTATTAATATCGGTTTCTCCCGCACAAAATTTTCTAAAACCGCCGCCGGTTCCTGAAATATTAGCGTCAATTTTAACATCAGCCAAAGCTTTGTTAGGGGTATTAGCTTTAAAATCTTCGAGAACTTTATTGGTAATTGGTGCTACGGTACTCGAACCATCAATTTTAATTGGTTTTAGGTCTTGAGGATTAATATTGGCACAAGCGGGTAAAAGTAGAGCAGTTCCTAGGACAATTGCGACTACTTTGGTCGGACGAGATAGCTGAGTAAAAATTTCTAGCATAGGTGTAAAAAGGACAAAGTAAAAAAGGGGCGCTAGGTGTTTTTTCAGTGACCAGTAAACAGTAATCAGTAATCAGTGAGGGATTTGGGTGTTGGGGAGTTTTTTGCTGTAATCGGTAATCGGTGAACTGAAAACTCACATCTGATAACTGATAACTGATAACTGATAACTGATAACTGATAACTGATAACTGATTCAAGGCTGGGGGATGATGGCTAAAAACCTTAATATTTTCTTTGTTGTTTTTACGTCGCTATAATGGTAAGGAAAGAGACCACCCCTATCTAGACATGAAAAGTTAGCGGCTTTACCTGCGACTTAAAACTAATGTTCAGTCAAAATAAATAGTAAAAGAAGTTGAGATTTTTGTCTAGAACGTAGTACGAAGTGCGCTAACCCATCCTACAAATAATTGTGCCTCCCTACTTAAAACTAATGTTCAGTCAAAATAAATAGTAAAAGAAGTTGAGATTTTTGTCTAGTTATCGAGAAAATTTTCCTTGACAATACATTATATTTTTTTTATTCACTTCTTAACCTATTCTTTACCAAGCTGTGGTAACTTTTAGCGTAAGATTTAAAGCAGTTTACGGATCAAAATTAATCCTCATCCTATGCTCAACAAAAACAGAACCCATTTACTAACAGCCTTATCCATAGCGACTTTAACAGCGACTTTAACCGCTTGTGGGGGCGGTGATACGGCAGGAACTAGCGGAGAGGGAAGCAATAGAATCTCCCAAGTCCCTCTACAAGGAGAGGTCGCCCTCAATGGTGCGGGAGCTTCTTTTCCTGCACCCCTATATCAAAACTGGTTTGTCACCATCAATCAACTATTTTCTAAACTGCTAATTAACTATCAATCTACCGGTAGCGGGGCGGGAGTCGAACAATTTATTCAAGGTACGATCGATTTTGGCGCTTCCGATGTAGCCATGAGTGACGAAGATATGGCCAGAGTTAGCCGCGGGGTTTTACTGCTACCGATGACGGCGGGAAGCATCGTTATGGCTTATAATTTGCCCGGAGTAGAAGGGCTGAAACTAAGTAGGGAAGCCTATGTAGGCATCTTTTTAGGCACGATTACCCGTTGGAACGATGCCAAAATTGCCGCCGATAACCCCGGTTTAAAACTACCCGATCAAGAAATTACCGTAGTTCACCGGGCAGACGGTAGCGGAACAACGGGAGTTTTTACTAAGTTTTTAAGCGCCGTTAGTCCCGAATGGAAAACAAGCATCGGGGACGGAAAAGCCGTACAATGGCCGACCAAAAAAGGTAAATTTCTCGGCGGTAGAGGAAATGAAGGCGTAACTGCCCTAATTCAACAAAATCAAGGCTCGATCGGCTATATCGAGTACGGTTTCGCTAAAAATAATAACCTGCCCATGGCCGCCCTGCAAAATCAGGCGGGTAAATTTGTCAATCCTGATGAAACCAACGCCGCTGCAACCTTAGCCACGGTGGAATTACCCGAAAATCTGCGGGCTTTTATCGTTGATCCCCCGGGGGAAAATTCCTATCCCATTGTCACCTACACTTGGATGTTGGTTTATAAAAAATACAACGATCCCCAAAAAGCTTTAGCTATGGAGGCGATGATCGAATTTGGACTCAATCAGGGACAAGAACAAGCCGGTCCCCTTGGTTATATTCCCCTACCGAAAAACGTCCGCGAACGAGTAGCCGCCGCCGCCGATGTCATCTATCCCGATTACACAATCAGGGTGGATTAGTCGCCGAAAAAATGTATTCAAAGTTACAGTAATAGTGTAGAAAAGTCAATTTCGACCTTAGCTACCTCAAACTAGCTGGATTTAAACCCTAATCATGAGTGCGCCCACAGTTTCACCCGAATCAAATTTTAAAGAACGTCCAGAATCGGAAAAAATCCTCGATAAAGGCTTTGTTGGATTAACTACCGCCTTTGCCATCGCTATTGGGGTAATTTTGCTCCTAATTGCCCTAGTTATTTTTATTCGGGCTTTACCGGCGATTCAAACCTTTGGTCCGGGATTTTTGACCAGTAGTGCTTGGAATCCCGTGCGCGGTCGGGAAGAATTCGGAGTTCTGCCCGTTATCTACGGAACTCTCGTTAGTTCTCTGATTGCCCTCCTGATTGCTGTTCCCCTCGGTATCGGTTCAGCCATTTTTTTAAGCGAAGATTTTATTCCCTTAAATGCGCGGACAATTTTGGTTTTTCTCGTACAACTCTTGGCCGCTATTCCCAGTGTTGTTTACGGATTGTGGGGTATTTTTGTACTGATTCCTATACTCAGACCCCCGGGCAACTGGTTAAATGCTAATTTTGGCTGGATTCCTCTGTTTAGCACCCCCTTGGGCGGGCCAGGTATGTTACCGGCGGGGGTAATTTTATCGATTATGATCCTGCCGATTATTATCGCTATCTCTCGTGACTCTTTGGCCGCTTTACCGCCGGACTTGCGGCAAGCTTCCCTAGGTTTGGGAGCCACCCGTTGGGAAACGATTTTTCGGGTATTAATTCCTGCCGCTTTTTCCGGGATTGTCGGGGGGATTATGTTAGCTTTAGGGCGGGCTTTAGGGGAAACAATGGCAGTAACGATGATTATCGGTAATTCTAACCGTATTAGTGCCTCTATTCTCGCCCCTGCGAATACGATCGCCTCCTTGCTGGCTAACCAATTCGCCGAAGCATCGGGAATGCAAGTATCAGCTTTAATGTATGCGGGTTTTGTTCTCTTGGTTTTGACCCTAGTAGTCAATATCTTCGCAGAATTAATCGTTAATCGCGTCAAAGCTAAGTATTAAGCCATCGGTCGTCAGTTATCAGTTATCAGTTTTAAGTTTTGAGTTTTAAGTGAGCAGTATGTATGGATCTTCTCGACTTTGTTTGATAATTTTTGCTTATGGAATCGTGAAATGCTTACTAGGCAACACTTTTAGGACTATTTTGCGGATATTCTATCAGTATAGACCTCGTTTCCACACAGAAACCAGAAAAGCCTATGTATTAAGTGATCATCATCAAATGGCAGTTTACTGCTGTCTTTTCACTTTTCACTGTTTACTGTTTACTAATCACTGATTACTGTTCACTGATAACTGATAACTGATAACTGATATGGATAGTGCGAATTTAGGCAATAATCTCAAAAAGAAACCGAGTAGTCCTCGATCGCTATTGGGGACAATTATGACCGTTCTCTCGGCTTTATGTTTAGCTGTCACCGTGATTCCCCTTTTTGCAGTCTTAGGCTTCGTTTTTGTGCAAGGGGTGGGTCGTTTAAACGCCAATCTCTTTACCAAATTACCGCCACCGCCGGGGTTAGGAGGAGGAGGCATCGCTAACGCCATTTTAGGGACAATTATTGTCGTTGCCCTCTCTACAGCGATCGCAGTTCCCGTCGGCGTTTTAGCGGCGGTTTATCTCTCGGAATTTAGCGGTGATAACAAACTTGCCCAGGGTGTGCGCTTTGCTACCAACGTTTTAGCGGGCGTTCCCTCGATTATTGTCGGGGTTTTCGCCTTCGGTTTGTTAGTTGCGCCCTTATTTGGCGAAGGAACAGCCCTTTTAGGCTTTTCTGCCCTGGCCGGTTCGATCGGTTTAGCAGTGTTAATGTTACCGACTATTATTAGAACCACCGATGAAGCTTTAAAAATCGTTCCCCAAGACATCCGCTGGGCAGCCATGGGTTTAGGGGCCTATAACTACCAAACCGTCCTAAAAATCGTCCTTCCTGCCGCAGTTCCCGCTATTTTAACCGGTGTGACTCTGGCGATCGCTAGGGCAGCCGGGGAAACCGCCTCCTTAATTTTTACGGCATTATTCTCTAACTTTTGGCCTCGAGGTGTCTTTGAACCGATTGCCACCCTTTCGGTCTTAGTTTTCAACTTTGCTACGGCCCCTTTTGCCCCTCAACAGCAATTAGCTTGGGCAGGTGCTTTAATTCTGGTGCTTTTGGTGTTGGTAACTAACATTTTATCCCGTTTAGCTACGCGCCAGAAAACCTATTAAGTCAAGGAAAAAGTGAAAAGGAAAAAGGGATATTTAAGTAAAAATCTATCTATCTTTCCAACTCCTCAATTATCCAAATTCAAGTGAAATAAATAATTTATGCTAACTAACTCTAACACCCATTCTACAGGAACCGTTTTAAAGGTCGATAAGGCTGATATTTACTATGGTAATTATCGGGCAGTACGAGACGTTTCGATCGATATTCCCAAAAATAAAGTCACCGCTTTTATCGGACCCTCTGGCTGCGGAAAAAGTACCATTCTCAGGTGTTTTAATCGTCTCAATGATTTAATTCACGGTTTTCGTATTGACGGCAAAGTTTTTTATCATAACCAGGATATTTACTCTCAAGAGGTGGATCCTGTCGAAGTAAGAAAATGTATCGGTATGGTGTTCCAGCGCCCTAATCCTTTCCCCAAATCCATTCATGATAATGTGGTTTATGGAGCGCGCTTAAATGGTTATAAAGGCGATTTGGATGAATTAGTAGAAAAATCCTTGCGTCGGGCAGCTCTCTGGGAAGAAGTAAAAGATAAACTGAAAGAAAGCGGTTTTTCCCTATCGGGGGGACAACAACAAAGATTATGTATTGCTCGCGCTATTGCCGCTCAACCAGAAGTATTATTAATGGATGAACCCTGTTCGGCACTCGATCCGATTTCAACTTTAAAAGTTGAGGAATTAATGCACGAGTTAAAAGAACGTTATACAATTATTATTGTTACTCACAATATGCAACAAGCTACTAGAGTAGCAGATTTAACGGCTTTTTATAACGCTGAAGCCACCGATAAAGGGGGCAAAATTGGTTATCTAGTCGAGTTTGATCATACGGACAAAATCTTCGGTGATCCTCAAGAACAAGCAACTAAAGATTATGTTAGTGGACGTTTTGGCTAAATCAGTTATCAGTTATCAGTTATCAGTTATCAGATGTGAGTTTTCAGTGAACAGTATGAAGTGGCAAGTTGGGAGTTTTCTTTTCACTGATTACTGTTTACTGGTCACTGAAAAAAAACACCCATCTTCTTTTTCCTTTGAAAATTATGTATAGTACCGATGTTGTTACCGATGCGGTTTTGAGAACCAAAAACTTAAATGTTTACTACGGTTCTAATCTCGCTGTTCGTGATGTTAACCTTGATATTCCTGAGAAAAAAGCGATCGCTTTTATCGGTCCCTCTGGCTGCGGAAAAAGTACGGTTTTGCGCTGTTTTAATCGCATGAATGATCTGGTTAAAAGTGCCAAAATTGAGGGAAAAGTTACCTTTCGCGGTCAAGATATTTATGGTAATTCCGTTAATCCTATCGGGTTACGCAGTCGTATTGGTATGGTTTTTCAGAAACCGAATCCTTTCCCCAAATCTATCTATGAAAATATCGCTTTTGGGGCGCGTTTAAATGGTTACACTGGTAATATGGATCAATTAGTGGAAGAATCTTTAAAAAAAGCCGTTCTCTGGGATGATGTTAAAGATAAACTCAAAGAAAGTGGTTTAGCTTTATCGGGGGGACAACAACAAAGGTTATGTATTGCCCGCGCTATTGCGGTTAAACCAGAAGTTGTTTTAATGGATGAACCCTGTGCGGCACTCGATCCAATTTCTACTCTAAAAATTGAGGAATTAATTCACGAATTAAAAACCCAATATACTATAGTTATTGTTACTCATAATATGCAACAAGCTTCGCGGGTTTCTGATTTAACGGCTTTTTATAATGCCGAACCGACCCCAAAAGGCGGTAAAGTGGGTTATTTAGTGGAATATGATCGCACGGAGGTAATCTTTCAAAATCCCGCTCAAGAGTCCACTAGAGATTATGTTAGTGGTCGTTTCGGTTAAAGGATTAATAATTAGGGTTTGCGGCAAAAAGTTTTTCGGTGGTGGTAGGGTGTGGGGTGTGGGGTTTTACCAGTTTTGAGGTGGCCAATTACCTAATTTTCAGGGAAAAAGTGCCTAAATTTCCCCCCGATCACTGCCAAGCTCTAAGTAGAGGAACCGATAAAAAGCTCTCAAGGGATTGTCACCCATGACGGATGAAAGATTAGAACGGATCGAGAGCATACTACAGGCTACCGTTGTCCTCACGCAACAGAATCGAGAAGATATAGCACAGCTAACCCGTGAGCTTAGGACAATAGCAGGGAGTCTTGAACAAACCAACGAGCGCTTAAATCAATTTATCACTCAAGCTGAGAGCGATCGGCAGTTTTTCCGCAACGAAGTCACCGGTATCCGTACAGAAGTTAAGCAAATCGTAGAGCATCTTTTCGGACAATCCCCAGATCAGGAGTAAAGATTAGCCAACAGGTAAGCTAAACGGCGCTTAACCTGCATGATCCAATAGCTATAACCCTTTTGGAGTCTATATCGGTGATCCGAAGTAAAAGCCGTTTAGCTAAAAGCTTGATCAACCCTAATTAGGGTTTGCGGCAAAAAGTTTTTCGTGGGGGCAGGGTGTGGGGTGTGGGGTGTGGGGTGTGGGGTTTTACCCATTTTCAGGACGTTCGGACGTTCGGCGAAGCTCAGTCGAGCCGTGGTCAATTACCTAATGTTCAGGGAAAAAGTGCCTAAATTTCCCCAAGATCACTTCCAGGATCGGCACTTTTTGAAGGTTTTTAGATTTATTCAGCCTGCCCTAGATAAAAAGCTTTGTCCGGGCAATTTCTCCCCAACCGATGGTTTAAATTAAGATTTCATCCTTGAATAGATACAATCGATTTTGGTCTTGATCGATCTAAATTATTGCCAAAAGCTGTGGACTTCTTAAATTAAACTTAACCTAACTTTTACCGAATTTTAACCAAAAAAATCCCCAATATTTCTAGATTTAAAAGTAATATTTATGCCTTAAACTATATTTTGAAGAAAGTTCAACTTTCCCAATTGTGCAGGATTCTTCAACCAGAAAACTTATGATATTCTCAACTGCTACCCTAACTCGTGTGTGTGCTGTCTCCTTCGCCACGGCAGCGGCCTTAGCAGGGACGATGGGAGAAGCTTTCGCCCAAACCCTGAACGGTGCGGGAGCCTCCTTTCCCGCGCCCCTATACCAGCGTTATTTTGCCGACTATAAAAACGCCACCGGTGTCACCGTTAACTATAATTCCGTCGGTAGCGGTGCTGGTGTCCGGCAATTTATCGCCGGAACCGTCGATTTTGGGGCTTCCGATGCCGCTCCTTCCTCCTCGGAAAAAAGCCAGATGAAAAACGGTTTACTGCTAGTTCCCACCGCCGGAGGAGCCGTCGCCGTGGTTTATAATCTGCCCGGGGTAAATAACCTGCAAATTTCCCGGGCTAACCTCGGTAAAATCTTCAGTGGCGAGATCACCAACTGGAAACAAGTGGATCCGAAACTGCCCGACCGACCCATTAAAGTGGTGGTTAGGGCCGATGGTAGCGGTACTACAGAGATTTTTACCTCTCACCTGAGTGCTATTAGTCCTTCTTTCAAAAGTAAAGTGGGAACCAGCAAAGAACCTAACTGGGGTTTTACCGTTCTCAAGGGACCGAAAAATGATGGTGTGGCGGCCCTGGTTAAACAAACAGAAGGCTCGATCGGTTACGTTCAAGATACCTTTGCCCGCAAAAATGAAGGGGCAACCATGAGAACTGCCAAAGTTCAAAATAAAGCCGGTCAATTTGTCGAACCGAGTCTCGCCGAAGCTAACAAAGCTATGGAAGGGGTGAAATTTAACGCTGATTTTACCGCTAATGTAGATGATCCGAGCAGTGGTTATCCGATCGTCGGGATTACTTGGTTATTAGTACCGAGAGACTACGCTGATAACAAAAAAGCGGCGGAAATTAAAAGACTGTTGACTTGGATTCTCACCACCGGTCAAGGTATTAACAATCAATTGGAATTTACTCGGATTCCTCAATCGGTGACTCAAAAAGTTTTAGCCGAAGTTAACAAAATTAAATAAATACTTTTGTATTAGTTTGAACTTGATTGTCACCGCTTTCCAGTAAGATGGAAAAAAGTTACCGGTTAACCTCATAACTAATAACTGCAAGTATTTCTTTTCTCTGGGCTGAACAATGTTCAGCCCCTACAGTTGCGTTTTAAACAACTGATAACTGCTAATCGCTCTCTACCTTATGGCTAATTTTTCTGAATCGGTCGAGTCTTTTGATCTCTCGGCGGCCAATCTTAACGAAAGCCCCGGTACTGCGGGTTTATTTGATCGCATTTTTACAATCTTAGTCTGGATTTGTGCCGCCTCTGGTTTAATCTTTCTGCTCTGGATGGCCTGGATTGTTTTTCAGGATGCGCGGCCGGCGATCAATGAATTCGGTTGGGGATTTCTCTGGGGAACCACTTGGGATGTTAACGTCCTCAAATTTGGTGGTTTACCTTTTATTTTCGGTTCGATCGTTTCCTCGATTCTAGCTCTTTTATTAGCTATTCCCCTCAGTGTCGCCGTTGCTTTAACCACGAGCGAGAATTATTTGCCGGCAAGTGTCCGTTATCCCATCGGTTTTCTAGTGGAACTAATTGCCTCGATTCCCAGTGTAATTATTGGTTTATGGGGGATTTTCGTACTAATTCCCGTGCTGAAACCTCTGCAAGAATGGTTATTTCAAAATTTTGCTTGGTTCCCTTTGTTTAATACCCAACCGTTGGGACCAAGTATGCTGATCGCCGGTGTGATCCTGGCCATCATGATCGTGCCGACTATTTCCGCTATCAGTCGCGATGTGTTGCTTACCGTCCCCCCCGAATTACGCAGCGCCTCCATGGCCCTAGGGGCGACTCGTTGGGAAACCATCTGGCGCGTGTTGTTGCCGGCGGCCAGTTCTGGCATTATCGGGGCGATTATCCTCGGTTTAGGGCGCGCTTTAGGGGAAACTATGGCGGTGGCCATGGTAATCGGTAACTCCTCGATTATTAGTCCCTCCCTCTTGGCCCCTGGTTATACTATTCCTGCTGTACTAGCTAATACCTTCCCAGAAGCTTTTGAAAAAATCCACATCGGAGCCTTGATGTATCTAGCTTTGACTCTATTTTTTATTACCTTAGCCGTCAATAGTGTAGCGGCTTTATTAGTACAATTTATCAACCGCAATCGTTAATTTTATGACTCAAGGAGCTTTTCCCGAAGAAGATTTACAGCAACCCCTGTCACCGTGGCGACATTTTTTTACCAACGGTCTCACGGGTTTAGCGATCGCTCTTAGTGCCATCGCCATTCTGCCTTTATTCGCTATTCTCTTTCAAATTGTCAAAGAAGGTTTACCCGGATTTAATTGGCAAGTTTTCACCTCTTTACCCGCCCCAGTTGGCTCCGATCCCAGTGTTCCCAACGGTTTTGCCAATGCAATCGTGGGGACTTTAACCATGGTCGGTTTAGCGGCTTTAGGCAGCATACCTCTGGGGATTCTCACCGGGGTTTTCCTCTCGGAATTCGCTCGGGGTTCCAAAATTGGCGGTATTCTGCGCTTTGCGATCGTGGTGTTGAGTAGTACCCCTTCCGTCATCGTCGGGGTGTTTTCCTTCGGGGTTTTGGTCTTAACCACCAAACAATTTTCCGCCGTAGCGGGGGCCTTTGCTTTGGGGGTGATTATGTTGCCCATCGTCGCTTTAACCACGGAAGAGTCCCTAAAACTAATACCCATGTCCTACCGTCTCGGTTCTTCCGCTCTGGGGGGTTCCCGTTTCAATACGGTATTTCGCATTGTCCTGCCAGCAGCGATCGCACCGATTATGACCGGGATATTATTAGCGGTGGCCCGGGCCGCTGGAGAAACCGCTCCCTTAATGTTTACGGCTTTATTTAGTCAATTTTGGCAAGAAAGTCTTTGGTCGCCCACACCAGCTTTAACGGTGTTGATTTATAACTACGCTAGTTCCCCCTTTCCTGAACAAAATTCCCTAGCTTGGACAGCTTCTTTAGTCCTAATTATCTTAGTTTTAATTACTAGCCTTCTCTCCCGTTTTGTCACTCGTAAACGCTCAAATTAAGCACTTTTCTGATGATCGATTCCTCTACCATGAACACCCCTACTTCTCTAGCTAATTCGGCGATCGAAGTCGAAAATCTCAGCTTTTTCTACGGTAGCAAAAAAGCCCTGGAAGGGGTTTCTTTACAAATACCTCAAAGGCAAGTAACCGCCATGATCGGCCCCTCTGGTTGTGGTAAATCTACTCTCTTAAAAGCCCTCAATCGCATCGGGGAATTAGAGGGGCAAGTGACAGTTAAGGGCAAAGTTAGGTTTTTTGGCCAGGATATCTACGCCCCCAAAGTTAACCTTCATACTTTACGGCGACAGGTGGGTATGGTGTTTCAGCGCCCTAACCCTTTTCCCGCTAGTATTTACGATAATATAGCCTACGGTATTAGAATTTATCGTTCCGCTAGTCGCAGTGAATTAGATGAGATTGTGGAATCAGCTTTAAAAGGAGCTGCTCTTTGGAATGAAGTTCAAGAGCTGTTGAATAAATCCGCTTTAGGATTATCGGGAGGACAACAACAAAGATTGTGTATTGCTCGCGCTTTGGCAGTAAAACCAAAAGTATTATTAATGGATGAACCTTGTTCCGCTTTAGACCCCCTTTCTACCCTCAAAGTCGAGGAATTAATCCATGAATTGAAGGAACAATACACGATCGTCATTGTCACCCATAATATGCAACAGGCCTCTAGGGTATCCGATCGCACGGCCTTTTTTAATACCGATGAAACCAGGGTCGGTCGTTTGGTGGAATGTGATGCCACCCAGAAAATTTTCACCGATGCAGTTAATCAACAAACTCGCGATTATGTAGCCGGTAGATTCGGTTAATTTGTTTTGTCAGGGGACGGGAGACAGCTATCAGTTATCAGTGATCAGTTATCAGTTATCAGTTATCAGTTATCAGTGATCAGTGATCAGTGATCGTATGTGAGTTTTCAGTTCACTGATTGGCTCTTCTCGACTTTGTGTGATAATTTTTGCTTATGGAATCGTGAAATGCTTATCGGGCAAGACTTTTAGGGCTATTTTGCGGATATTCACATAAACCAGAAGAGCCACTGAGAGAGATTACTGTTTACTGTTTACTGATAACTGAAAAGTCTCCCCCCCTAAACAATAACGCTGCCCGATTTTGCTAGGATAAGAAATGTAACAAGAATCTTTCTCAACAGTCGGATAATTCATGGGCAACGATACCATCACCTTACTCTCTCCCCGGGAAATTGAAAAAATGCGTCGAGCCGGACGATTAGCGGCTAAACTCTTAGACCATCTGGCAGATATGGTCAAACCGGGGGTAAGTACCCTAGAAATCAATGATGAGGCAGAACGTTGGACTTGCGCCCAGGGAGCGAAAAGTGCGCCACTGGGATACCATGGTTTCCCTAAGTCTATCTGTACTAGCATTAACGAGGTTATCTGTCACGGCATCCCCAGCGCCGATCAAATCCTCAAAGACGGCGATATTATTAACATCGATGTCACCCCGATTTTAGAAGGTTATCACGGCGATACCTCACGCACTTTCTTTGTCGGTACTCCCTCCCCCCTGGCCAAAAAGTTAGTGGAAGTTACCAGAGAATGTCTGCAAAGAGGCATAGATGCAGTGCAGCCGGGGGGTAAAATCGGCGATATCGGGGCGGCTATCCAAGAATATGCCGAAGGAGAAGGATTTTCGGTGGTTAGAGATTTTGTCGGTCATGGTATCAGTAATGTTTTTCACACCGGTCCGCAGGTTCCCCACTACGGCACTCGTGGCAAGGGCAAAAAAATTCGCCCCGGCATGGTATTCACCATTGAACCAATGATTAATGAGGGAACCTGGCAACATATTGTCTTAAAAGACGGTTGGACTGCTATTACTAAAGATGGTAAACTTTCGGCCCAATTTGAACACACCATCGCCGTCACCGAAACCGGTGTCGAAATTCTCACTTTACCCGATTAAATTTAGGGAACGGGGAACAGGGGATAGGGAATGGGGGAATGGGAGAATGGGGAAATAGGGAAGTTTCAACTAATACCCCAAAACCCTAAAACCCTAAAACCCCATCACCCCTCTCCCTTCTCCCCCCGCAACGCGCACGAAGTGGTCTCCTCACTTCCCACTAATAACTGATAACTGAATATATGCAGTATCGTCGTTTCGGTCGCACTAATCTACAAATGCCGGTGTTTTCCTGTGGGGGAATGCGCTATCAATTTCAGTGGCAAGATGTGCCGATGTCGCAAATTCCCGACGAGAATCAAGGCAATTTAGAGGCAATCATCAATAAATCTCTGGAAGTGGGGATTAATCACATCGAAACCGCTAGGGGTTACGGCACTTCGGAGATGCAATTAGGCAAAATTTTGCCGCAACTACCGAGGGACAAGATTATCGTGCAGACGAAAGTTTCTCCTAGTCAAGATGTGCGGGAATTTCGCCGTAAATTTGAGCAATCCAGGCAATTTTTACGGTTAGATTATGTGGATTTGTTGGGCATCCATGGCATCAACACCGAGGAAATTCTCGATGACACTATGGCCGAGGGCGGTTGTTGGCAAGAGGCGAAAAAATTACAGGAACAGGGAAAAGTTCGTTTTATCGGTTTCTCGACCCATGCACCAACTGATGTAATTGTCAAGACTATTGCAACAAATTGTTACGATTACCTCAATCTGCACTGGTACTATATTTTTCAGAATAACTGGCCGGCCATAGAAGCGGCAAAACAGCACGATATGGGGGTTTTTATCATTAGTCCCTCCGATAAGGGCGGCCATCTCTACAATCCTCCCCCTAAGCTCGTGGCTCTCTGTTTTCCTCTCAGTCCGATGGTTTTTAATAACCTATTCTGTCTCAGTCATCCGACCGTCCATACCCTTAGTATCGGTGCTGCGCGAGCCAGAGATTTTGATGAACACCTGAAAACTTTACCCTTACTCGATCGAGCCGAGGAGATTTTACCGCCAATTATCGAGAGATTGCAAGGGGAAATGATCAACTGTTTAGGCGATAATTGGGTGAAAACTTGGTCTGTGGGTTTACCTAGCTGGGAAAATACCCCCAATCACATCAATATTCGTTCTATCCTCTGGTTACGCAATCTCGCTATCGCCTACGATATGATTGACTTTGCCAAGGCCCGATACAATCTCTTGGGGAATGGGGGTCACTGGTTCCCCGGTCAACAGGCAAAAGAGGTGGAAAAACTCGATTTAACTGCCTGTTTAGCCGCTAGTCCCCACGCTGATAAAATTCCCTATCTTCTCGCCGAAACTCATCGATTATTGTCGGGAGAGACGGTACAACGCTTAAGCAGTAGTTAGGTGAACTACTCTCAAGGTCGTTGAGAGCTTCCTGCTTCAATGGGATGCGCTTTCTACCTCGAAAGATAGCCAGTCTTACCTTCCCGACCCCGGCATCCGTCCTAGTTCCTAAGACCCATACTTTTTCTTGCAACACGACCCGTCGAAGCTCGCTTATCGCTTAAGGAATAGTGGTCAAGATATGTTCATGGTAGCAAAGTTTTTGAGAATTGTCTATACGTTGGTCAGCATTCATCCCATCGCTAAAAGCGAGGGATGAATGCTGACACTAAGTTAAAATTCGATGCCGGGTTGCGCTTTCACTCCCTGTTGACGAAAGGGATGTTTAATTAACTTCATTTCCGTGACTAAATCCGCTATCTCGATTAATTCGGGTAAAGCTCCTCTACCAGTGAGAATAACGTGGCAATTAGCGGGTTTTCGGGCTAAACCAGCGATAACTTCCTGAATATCCAGATAACCGAATTTAAGGGCGATATTGATCTCATCGAGTAAAATTAATTGATATTGGGGATTTTCGAGAAAAGTTAGGGCTTTTTGCCATGCTTCTTTGGCTTTCTCTATATCTCTTTCCCTATCTTGGGTTTCCCAGGTGAAACCTTCCCCCATAGCATAAAACTCGATTTGTTCCCCCCAAACACTAAAAATCTTTTGTTCGGCAGGTTCCCAAGCACCTTTGATGAATTGTACCACCGCCACTTTGTAACCATGACCGAGGGAACGTAAAACCATACCGAGGGCCGCCGTGGTTTTTCCCTTGCCATCGCCGGTATTAACGATAATTAAACCTTTTTCAGCGATTTTTTCGGCTAAACGTTCCTCTTGGATGACCTTGCGGCGCTGCATTTTTTCTTTGTATTGTTCGGGAGTGAGTTGCATTCAAGTCTGTCCAGTCAAATCAAGATAATTGTAACTCAAGGGGTTATTGATCGCTGTTTGCAGATTTTAACTGGCTAAATTGTCTCAGGATTGATGCCTAATTCTCGTAATTTTGCCGCTAATCTTTCCTTAGCTTGTCGTTCTTGTTCTTTTTCTAAAAGAGCCTGTTCTTTTCCCTGTCGTTCTTGTTCTTTTTCTAAAAGAATCTGTTCCTTAGCTTGTCGTTCTTGTTCTTTTTCTAAAAGAGCCTGTTCTTTTGCCTGTCGTTCCTGTTCCTTTTCTAAAAGAGCCTGTTCTTTTGCTTGTCTTTGCTGTAATTCAGCTTCTTGGGGAGTGGGAACCAATTGACC
>MTBT01000040.1 GCA_002282935.1 Microcystis sp. LSC13-02
GGCTTTAGAAACTTTCGGAATTTTTGGGTTAGAAGTATGTTGTCTTGGCATCTTGTCTGTTGATTTAGCATAAAGGGTAACGAAGAGCCCTCAGTTTAATTCCCTCGATCTTGTTGGTTTTGGAGCCGTGGGTGATCCTTTAAAAGGATTTTTATCACCCAGTACCGGTCCAGATCCATTTCCAGCAGTTCCAGAGCCTTCCTCGATTCTGGGGTTATTGGCATTGGGTTTACTAGGGATGGGTTCAGTATCCAACAAGCAGCGAAAATAAGCCTTTTAAGTACCGGGGAAGCTCATCTAATTTGGTATAAATTGCCTGGTGAGCGCATCTTAAACGCCATTGACAATTGTTAAGATGCGCTTACCCAGCACTGCCAGTGCTACACCGGTTCCCGAACCTTCAGCAATTTTAGGATTATTAAGTCTAGGACTTTTGGGCATCGGTTCTCAATTCAAACAAAAACGATAAATTGACAAAGTATGGGGATGGGATTTTTTCCATCCCTACTTGCGGAAAAATGCGGTCTAGAAACCTTCCAAATTTACCTCTTAATTTTAGTAAACAAATTTTTTTAAATTCCTCTGCAATTACTCAAAAAATTTTACATCTTATAGCAGACAGGTAAAAATAAAAAACTTTTCTCTGCCAAGGCACCGATCGATAGGATAATTGATCATCGGAACATCTACTCTGAGAATATGTCCCTCGATCGCCGTCAATTTCTTTATCTTTTAGGTGCTACCCTTGGCACAGCAACTCTAGGAAATTTTAACCGTCCTGCTTTTGCTGCCAATAGCCCCTATACTCTGCTTCCTCTCCCCTATGCTTATGATGCCCTAGAACCTTATATTGATAAGGAAACGATGCAATTTCATCACGATAAACACCATGCAGCCTACGTTAATAATCTCAATCTGGCAGGAGCAAAATATCCAGAATTGCAGCAAAAAACAGTAGTAGAATTAATTAAAAATCTTGACTCTTTACCCGCCGATATTCGCACCACTATCCGCAATAATGGCGGCGGCGATCTTAATCATACAATGTTCTGGCAGATTATGTCCCCCGATGGCGGTGGCGAAGCAAAAGGAGAAATAGGAGCGGCAATAATCGCTAAATTTGGCAGTTTCGAGGAATTTAAAAACGCTTTCAACCAAGCAGGTACTAAACTTTTTGGTAGTGGTTGGACATGGTTGGTTTTAAATAAGTCAGGACAACTAGAAATTATCAGCACTGCTAACCAAGATAGCCCCCTAATGATGGGATTACAGCCAATTATGGGCAATGATGTCTGGGAACACGCCTATTACTTAAAATATCGTAATCAACGGGCTGAGTATTTAAAACAGTGGTGGAATGTGGTTAACTGGGAGGAGGTAAATCGCCGCTATCTTCAGGCAAAAGCTTAACGATGACAACTTTTACGGTAACAGTCCCCGCTACCACTGCTAATATTGGGCCCGGCTTCGATTGTCTCGGAGCGGCCTTAACCCTATATAATCAGTTTACTTTTACCCTGCTGCCAGCAACGACAGCTAACCCTGTCAGCATTAGTGTCAAGGGAACTGAATCAGCTAAAGTTAGCCAAGGTACTGATAATTTAATCTACACTTCTTTTTTGCAAGTTTATCAAAAAATAGGACAGAATCCGCCCCCCATAGCCATCGAGATCGGTTTAGGGGTTCCTCTGGCTAGAGGTTTAGGTAGTTCTGCCACTGCTATTATCGGTGGGTTAGTGGCTGCCAATCAATGTGCGGGAAATCCTTTATCTATGGGGGAAATCGAAGCATTAGCGATCGCCTTGGAGGGACATCCGGATAATGTGGTGCCGGCTTTGCGGGGCAACTGTCAGCTATCGGCAGGAGATAGCACAGATTGGGCTATTTGTCAAGTATTTTGGCAAAAAAATCTCATTCCCGTCCTAGCGATTCCCGATTTTGAACTGGCTACGGAAAAAGCTAGGGCGGTTTTGCCCGAAAAAATTAGCCGTCAGGAGGCAATTTTCAATATTTCCCGCTTGGGTTTATTATTGCGGGGATTGGAGACGGGTAACGGCGATTGGCTGAGAATTGCCCTAGAGGATAAACTGCATCAACCCTATCGCCAATCTTTAATACCGGGTTACGAAAAGGTCAAAAAAGCCGCCATTAACGCGGGTGCTTACGGGATGGTAATTAGTGGCGCAGGTCCGAGCCTATTGGCTTTAACTAACCCTGAAAATGCCCAAAAAACGGCCACAGAGATGACAAATGCTTGGGAGGAAGTGGGGATTAACTCTGAGGTGAAAATTTTAGCTTTAGATACCCTAGGGGCCCAAGTAAACTGTTAAGCCTCCAATTTACTTGTTAAGAGTCCTATGGCAGCGGGGTGTGGGAAAAACTTTTGCAGCAAACCCTAATTATAAATAATTGTTAAGAAAATGACGCAAATTACCGTTATTGGTGCAGGGATTGGCGGACTAACGGCGGCGGCATTATTGGCGCGTCGAGGTTATCAAGTCACAGTATATGATCAGGCGCTTGTCCCCGGAGGTTGTGCCTCGACTTTTTCCCGTCGGGGTTTTACTTTTGATGTGGGGGCAACTCAAGTGGCAGGATTAGAAGTAGGGGGCATTCATCAGCGCATTTTTGCCGAATTAGGGATAGATTTACCCGATTCTGTCCCCTGCGATCCCGCTTGTGCTGTTTTTCTGCCGGGGGAAACCACTGCGATTAACGTCTGGCGCGATCGGCAAAAGTGGCAAGAGGAAAGACAAAAACAATTTCCGGGCAGCGAACCTTTTTGGCAATTATTACAAAAACTCTTTCAAGCAAGTTGGCGTTTTCAAAGTCGCGATCCAGTTTTACCCCCGCGCAACTGGTGGGATTTAGGGCAATTAATCGCCGCTTTGCGTTTAGATACTGCCATTACCTTCCCTTTTACTTTGATGACTGTGGGCGATGCTCTGCGATTATACGGCTTAGAGACAGATAAACGCCTAAAAACCTTCCTTGATCTCCAGTTAAAGCTTTATTCCCAAGTTACTGCCGATGAAACCGCTTTACTTTATGCCGCCACCGCTTTAGCAGTTTCTCAGTCTCCCCAAGGTTTATCCCACCTTCAGGGTAGTATGCAGGTATTAAGCGATCGCCTAGTGGCAGCTTTGGAAAAATACGGCGGTAAATTGCAAATGCGCCACACAGTCGAAAAAATACTGACAGAAAAGGGAAAAGCCACGGGAATTATCGTCAGAAATCAAAAAAATGGCCAAATACATCCAGAAATGGCCGATGAGATTGTCGCCAATATCCCGATCCAAAATTTACCACAATTAATCGATCGCGAAGCCATTCCCAGTCTTTATCACCGGAGAATCGAAAAACTTCCCCCCGCATCCGGTGCTTTTGTGGCCTACTTAGGAGTCGATCGCGCTGCTATTCCCCCCGATTGTCCTCCCCATTTGCAATTCCTCTACGATGACGATGGCATGATCGGCGAAAATAACTCTTTGTTTGTTTCCGTGAGTAAAGAAGGGGATGGCCGCGCCCCAGTGGGAAAAGCGACGATTATTGCTTCTTCCTTCACCGATACCGCTCTTTGGTGGCGAAAAGGAGAAGATAATTATCAGCAATTAAAAGCAGCATACACCCAAGAGGCGATCAATCGTCTCGGTAATTATTTCCATCTTAGCCCTGATCACATCGTTCACATCGAATCAGCTACTCCTCGCACTTTTGAACGGTTTACGGGGCGAAATCAGGGCATTGTCGGCGGTATTGGTCAAAGACTGTCCACTTTTGGCCCTTTTGGAGTAGCGACGCGCACTCCGATCCCCCATCTTTGGTTAGTGGGAGATTCCACCCATCCGGGAGAAGGCACTGCCGGAGTCAGCTATTCGGCACTAACGGTAGTTAGACAGATTGAAAATAAATTAGCTTTTAGTTAAGTGGGAAGCTTTTTTCAGTGATCAGTAATCAGTGATCAGTAATCAGTAATCAGTAGAAAAGACAGTAGGAAACTTGCTATAGCGGTTTTCACAGAAGTGAGTCCCGATTGAAACGCTGAAACGCCTATCTATCAAGGGATTTACTATACCTTATTAGACTGAAAACCGCTATATTTAGGGTCTGCTGAAAAAGTTATTGAAAAGCACAGGTCTCTTAATCAATGATTTCACTTAGCTAAAAACATAAGCTTTAGTTGTTGATTAA
>MTBT01000041.1:0-2811 GCA_002282935.1 Microcystis sp. LSC13-02
CACATTTTAGCATATATTTGGTAAATGCGCTAGTATTTAACGGTAAAGCCGTCGTTCTACGACGGGGTTTCAGACCCAAAATTTTCGATGACAGTCACAGCCGATTATTTAGAACAACTCAATCCTTCCCAGCGCCTTGCTGTGGAGCATTTTTGCGGCCCCTTGTTGGTGGTTGCTGGAGCAGGATCGGGAAAAACCAGCGCTTTAACCTATCGTATCGCCCATTTGATCCGTCATCACAAGGTCGATCCAGAAAATATTCTCGCAGTCACTTTTACCAATAAGGCGGCCCGGGAAATGAAAACTAGAATTGAAAAAACTTTTGCTCAACAGCAAGCACAGGAAAAATACGGTCAAAGATTAGAACTTTTGGAAGAATACGAACAGAAAAAACTCTTTTCTCAAGTTTATCGCAATTATACTAAAAAACTCTGGATCGGGACTTTTCACAGTCTTTGTGGTCGGATTTTGCGCTATGACATTAATAAATATCAGGATGAATATGGTCATAGTTGGCAAAGGAATTTCTCAATTATGGACGAATCTGATGCCCAGAGTTTAGTAAAAAATATCGTCACTAAACAGATGAATTTAGACGATAAAAAATTTGATGCTCGCAATCTACGTTATGCGATTAGTAATGCCAAAAACTTAGGGTTAACTCCCAGGGATTACGCCAGAGAAAACCCTCATTTTCGGGGAAAGGTCATTTCTGAGGTTTATCAGGCTTATCAGATGCAATTGGCACAAAATAATGCGCTAGATTTTGATGATTTGATACTGGTTCCAGTCCGTCTTTTTCAGCAAAATGAATCTATTCTCGGTTATTGGCATACGCAATTTAAGCATATTTTAGTCGATGAATACCAAGATACTAACCGGATTCAGTACGAGTTAATTCGGCTTTTATCGACTAATGGTGAAACGAAAAAAAGTGAGTGGAATTGGACGGATCGATCGATTTTTGTGGTGGGTGATGCCGACCAATCTATCTATAGTTTTCGGATGGCGGATTTTACTATTCTGCTCAATTTTCAAGCGGACTTTGGCGATGGTTTACCCGATGATGATACTCGCACGATGGTGAAACTACAGGAAAACTATCGTTCACGGGAGAATATTCTACAAGCGGCAAATAAATTAATTGAAAATAATAGTCAAAGAATTGATAAAGTCCTTGTTCCCACTAGAGAAGGGGGCGATAGTATTTATGTTTTTAAAGCCAGAGATGAACAGGAAGAAGCGGCTTTTGTTATCGATAAAATTCGAGAATTTACCCAAGAAAACCCCGAATTAAATTGGGGTAGTTTTGCCATTCTCTACCGAATTAATGCCCAATCTCGTCCCTTTGAAGATGGGTTAATTCGCAATAATATCCCCTATAATATTGTCGGGGGATTTAAATTCTATGATCGACAGGAGATTAAAGATGCGATCGCTTATTTACGAGTGATTGCCAATCCTGCTGATACCGTTAGTTTATTGAGAATTATTAACACTCCTCGGCGCGGTATTGGTAAAACCACAATCGATAGTTTGCTCAAAGCTGCCCAAGAATTAGGAGTACCTTTATGGGAAATTATCAGCGATGAAACTTCCGTTAATACTCTCGCCGGTCGTGCGACTAAAAGCGTCAATAAGTTAGCTAAAATTATCCAAAACCTGCAAGAAAAAATCACCGATTTATCCGCTAGTGAAATCCTAGATCAAATCATGGAAGATTCGGGATATATCGATGAATTAAAACAGCAGGGAACCGAGGAAGCTGATACCCGGATCGAGAATATTCAAGAATTGTATAGCGCCGTGGTACAATTTCAAGAGGAAAACGAAGAAACCAATCTACAGGAATTTCTCGCTAGTGCGAGTTTAGCCTCGGACTTAGATAATCTTCAGGAAGGTCAAGAAAAAGTCTCCTTAATGACCCTTCATTCGGCCAAAGGTTTAGAGTTTCCTATCGTCTTTTTAGTCGGTTTAGAACAGGGCATTTTTCCCCATAATCGTAGTTTAAACGATCCCATTGCCCTTGAGGAAGAACGCCGTTTGTGTTATGTGGGAGTGACTCGGGCCAAGGAACAATTATTTTTAACCTACGCAAAAGAAAGATATGTCTGGGGGAATAAAGAGATGAAGGTAGCTTCCCAATTTTTGCAGGAATTGCCCCCAGAATTGCTCACAAGCAACCTGAAACCGAAAAAGACCCCAAAAGTGGTTCCCATTCAAACAACCGCCTCTAATCAAAGAAAATGGGGCGTAGGCGATCGAGTGTTACACTCTGCTTTTGGAGAAGGAGAAGTGACCCATATCCTTGGTGAGGGTAAAAAAATGAATCTAGCGGTCAAATTTTCGGGTTTAGGTCAGAAAATCATCGATCCTCGCACCGCACCCATGCAACTTATCCACGAATAGGTAATCATCTGTAGGGTGGGTTAGGCGAAAATAAGTTATAGTCTCACTAAAAATTGAGTATTCGCCGTAACCCACCGGCTTTTTTCTCTCTATCTCCCCACTGATAACTGATTACTGTTCACTGATAACTGACACACCCTGATTCCTCAACTCCGATCGCTACCTGCTGTTAGAATAGAGAATTGCGGTCAGACTGACGATAAAATTGAGAAGCTAAATCCTTGATTCTTAATAGTTGTTGAGAAACTTTCCGCCTACTATCGAAATTATCCGATAATATGGGCAACAGCGAGTTAGTCTATCTCAAGGTTGCGAGAGGACTCCCGTTAGAGCCGCCCTTGCTTAACGGGAGATGAATCGCGACCAAAATGAAACTAACGCGGTAGCGTTTCCACTTTCGAG
>MTBT01000041.1:2878-10284 GCA_002282935.1 Microcystis sp. LSC13-02
GACGGGGGCATAGTCTTCGGATTGTGTCTAGTTAAGAGGAGTAGAAGCAAGAATCTCCCGTCACAGCGTAGCTTGACGGCGAGAGTGTCAATCAGTCTGTTAAAATTGACCCCCGTTGGTCGTATTCGCGCACTGTCTAACCTTTATGATGAGGATCAGTTAATATGGAATCAATGCAACCGACCGAGACCCAAAATCCGATTAGAACGGATTTACCCGGGTCTCTGAGCAAACCCAGCAGCAGCAGCACCGAACAGATTTGGTCTGAGTATGTAGAACCAGTTTGGGGTTCGGTGATGTCCTATCTGGCTAACGTCCCCGATTATATCGGTAGTTTCTTCTCTGGATACAAAAAACCTTTAATCGTTCTGGTGGCAATTTTAGCGAGTTTTGTCACCGTGAAAGTTACCCTAGCGGTTTTAGATGCGATCGATGATATTCCCCTCCTTGCTCCTATCCTACAATTAGTTGGAATCGTTTATAGTGGTTGGTTTGTCTGGCGCTATCTGCTCAAGGATGAAAATCGTCGCGAGTTATTAGCCGAAATTGATGCACTAAAAGCGCAAGTTTTTGGCAGTCACAATAACACTTTATAGAATCAAACAAAAGAGTTGAGCGCAAACACTCAACTCTTTTGTTTTTGCACAACAACACTCCCGACGACCGACTCCTAACCCCACCAACAAACTTTTTCAGCAAACCCTAGCTTAACACCATAGTTCGGAAACCCGTACCGATCGAGCAGTTGTCAGGGGGCCTTGTATTTCGGTAAATTAGCACTCGGAAGGTAAGAGTGCTAATCTGGAAAAGACACTTACCCAAATACAAGAGAAACGGAGGATATTCCATGGCTGCAGTCAGCATCAACGTAACTACTGTTAAACCCCTAGGCGATCGAGTTTTCGTCAAAGTTAGTCCCAGCGAAGAAAAAACCGCCGGTGGTATTTTCCTTCCCGATGCCGCTAAAGAAAAACCCCAAATCGGGGAAGTCGTGGCCGTCGGCCCCGGCAAACGCAACGATGACGGTAGCCGTACCCCCGTAGAAGTGGGTGTGGGTGACAAAGTTCTCTACTCCAAATATGCCGGAACCGATATCAAACTTGGTGGCGAAGAATTCGTTCTCCTCTCCGAAAAAGACATTCTCGCCGCCGTTTCCTAATCATCTACCCTTGAAAACCCCTATTTTGCCCGAATAACGATACATTATGGCTAAATCTATTATCTACAACGAAGATGCCCGTCGCGCCTTAGAAAAAGGCATGGATCTGCTGGCCGAAGCGGTAGCCGTCACCCTTGGCCCCAAAGGTCGTAACGTCGTCCTCGAAAAGAAATTTGGCGCACCCCAAATCGTCAATGATGGCATCACCATCGCTAAAGAAATCGAACTGGAAGACCATATCGAGAACACCGGTGTGGCTTTAATTCGCCAAGCAGCCTCAAAAACCAACGATGTAGCGGGTGATGGTACTACTACCGCCACCGTTCTCGCTCACGCTATCGTTAAAGAAGGTTTACGCAACGTCGCCGCCGGTGCTAACCCGATTTCTCTGAAAAAAGGTATCGATAAAGCTGCCGATTTCCTCGTCGGTCAAATCGCCAAACACGCGAAACCCGTAGAAGACTCCAAAGCGATCGCACAAGTGGGCGCAATCTCTGCCGGTAACGATGATGAAGTCGGTCAAATGATCGCCTCGGCCATGGATAAAGTCGGCAAAGAAGGCGTAATTTCCCTAGAAGAAGGGAAATCGATGACCACCGAACTAGAAATCACCGAAGGGATGCGTTTTGACAAAGGTTATATCTCTCCCTACTTTGTCACCGACACCGAACGCATGGAATGCGTCTTTGAGGATCCCGCTATTCTAATCACCGACAAAAAAATCGGTTTAGTACAGGATTTGGTTCCCATTCTCGAACAAGTTGCCCGTCAAGGCAAACCCCTAGTAATTATCGCCGAAGACATCGAAAAAGAAGCTTTGGCAACCCTAGTGGTTAACCGTCTGCGCGGTGTTCTTAACGTTACTGCGGTGAAGGCCCCCGGATTTGGCGATCGCAGAAAAGCGATGTTAGAAGATATCGCCGTCTTAACCGGTGGTCAAGTAATCAGCGAAGATGCGGGTTTAAAACTGGAAACCACCAAAATTGACAGCTTAGGTACGGCCCGTCGTATCACCATGACCAAAGATACCACCACCATCGTCGCCGAAGGCAACGATGTGGCAGTGAAAACCCGTTGTGAGCAAATTCGCCGTCAAATCGACGACACCGATTCTTCCTACGATAAAGAAAAACTGCAAGAACGTCTGGCTAAATTAGCCGGGGGTGTGGCAGTGATTAAAGTTGGTGCCGCTACCGAAACGGAAATGAAAGACCGCAAATTGCGCTTAGAAGACGCGATTAACGCCACTAAAGCAGCCGTAGAAGAAGGTATCGTCCCCGGTGGTGGTACTACTTTAGCTCACCTCGCTCCCCAATTGGAAACTTGGGCCAAAGAAACCCTCCAGCATGAAGAATTAACCGGCGCTTTAATCGTTTCTCGTGCGATTTCTGCCCCCTTAAAACGGATCGCTGAAAATGCCGGCCAAAACGGTGCAGTTATTGCCGAAAGGGTGAAAGAGAAGCCCTTTAATGTTGGTTATAATGCCGCTACCGGTGAGTTCTCCGATATGTTTGAGGCGGGTATCGTTGACCCCGCGAAAGTGACTCGTTCTGCCCTACAAAATGCCGCTTCGATCGCCGGTATGGTTTTAACTACCGAGTGTATTGTCGTGGATAAACCGGAAAAAGAAAAATCCGCTGCCCCCGCCGGCGGTGGTGACTTCGACTATTAATAATTAGTCTATTTTTTCTCGACTCGATCGCAATTAAGCGATCGAGTTTTTTTTGTTGAAAAAACATCACTTCGGGTTAAGGAAAGTACAATTTTATCCCCAGCGCTTTTTCCTTGCGGTAAAATATTGATAGCTTGATCGGGTATCCCGATTTACAGCCCACCATGCGGAACAAATCTGGATTGTTAACTTATACCACGATGTCGAAAAAAGCGAAAGGATTCGGTCAGTCGCCAACTCCCACGAGAAAATTTAAGGATTTTCTCCTTGCTTTTGGGGATTTTTGTCGAAAAAATTCCAAAGATGAAACGAAGCTACAGCAATTTTTAAAAGCAAATATTAATAAATTAGATGATTTACTTTTAGACGCTTTACCTTTAGTCTTCACAAGCTTAATCGCCGATAAATCAATAGACGAGCGAGAAAAAATAGCCAGCCTTTTCGAGAATTTTGCTGTCACCATTTACAACTTTCCGTTAGGCGATCGAGCAACAAATTTAGAATTAAGTATTACTGCTCATAATCTCAGCCTAAAAATTTACACCTGCGAGAATTCCCCCGAACATTGGGCGCAAATCCTCAATAACCTTGCCCTTGCCTACAGTGATCGAATACTGGGCGATCGGTCTGAAAATCTAGAGAAAGCGATCGAACTGTACGGGCAAGCTTTAGAAATCTATACCCGCAAGAATTTCCTCGAAGATTGGGCGACAATCCTCAATAACCTCGCTCTCGCTTACAGCGATCGAATTCGGGGTGATCGGGCTGATAATCTGGAGAAAGCGATCGAACTGTACGGGCAAGCTTTAGAAATCTATACCCGCAAGAATTTCCCCGTCGATTTGGCAAGAATCCTTAATAACCTCGCTATCGCTTACAGCGATCGAATTCGGGGCGATCGTGCGGAAAATCTAGAGAAAGCGATCGAACTGTACGGGCAAGCTTTAGAAGTTAGAACCCGCAAGAATTTCCCCGTCGATTGGGCGATGACCCTCAATAACCTCGCCAGCGCTTACAGTAATCGAATACTGGGCGATCGGGCGGAGAATCTGGAGAAAGCGATCGAACTGTACGAGCAAGCGTTAGAAGTCTATACCCGGGAGAATTTCCCCGAAAATTGGGCGATAAGTCAGCAGAATTTGGCCAGTGCCTATCGCGAGCGAGTTTTAGGAGAGCGGAAGGACAATTTAGAACAGGCGATCCATCTCTACAATCAAGCCGCTCAAATCTTTACTCGCGCCGCACTTCCTGTGAGATGGGCGGGGAATCAAGGGGATTTGGCAGAAGCTTTGATGCAACGGGATAACCCCGGCGATCTCGATACTGCGATCGCTCTACTCCAAGAAGCTCTAGAAGTCTCCCCCGCAGGTTGTCAAGATTTTATTGACTCTCAGTATCGATTAGGAATAGCTCTTTCTCAAAGGTACGATCGCGACAAAAATTTCGACGATCTCCGACAGGCTTTAGTAGCTTATAAAACCGCCCTAGATCTGATTAGTCCCGAACATTACGATCGAAAAGATATCTGGAAAGCGCTGCCCACTACCCAAACCATTCTCGGTAGTCGTCTGGTGCGGGATGGCGAATGGCAGCAAGGGTTACAACTGTTGTTAAATAGCGTCAATCAACTTAGTACCAGTGACGATCGCCTAGCCCATGCGAACGCGCTCTACCACACCGGCCGCGCCTACGAAGTTCTGTCCGATCGAGAGAAAGCCCGTCTCTACTATCGCGATGCCCTGCGTTGGTACGAATATTTACAGGATTTACCCGGAATCGCCAAAAGTCGCACCGGATTGGGGAATGTCTTCGTATCCCAAGGATATCTAGAGAAAGGAATGAAGGAACTCGATCGAGCGAAGGCAATCTACCGACAACTACCACAGACCGATCCCGATAGAGTGGAGGAGATAGACATTATTTATCAAGCTTCTCGACGGGCGATCGAACGACAAACCAGCGAGGTATATATATGACAAGTGCCGATGATCTTTTTAAGCAATCCTTTGACAATATCCAACGGTTAGGACTGAAGGAAATCCCCTTTACCGAAAGCCCGATCGATTTAAACAGCGATACCCTCGATCGTGTTTTTACCGGGCGAAAAAATGAATTGACGCAGGTGTTTAATCTGTTCCAAAGTCGCGAGCGTCGTCGGATTCTGGTTTCTGGTCGTTTAGGAATCGGCAAAAGTGCTTTTTTACTGGAAGTATTGTCGGTTATACGCCGCAATCGTCCGCAAATGTTGACTGCCTATATATCTCTACCCGCAGGTTTAGATATCGCCACTACAGCACTGATCGCCCTCGCTAGAGCGATGCCAAATGACGATTGGGCGCAACGTCAGCTTTATCAGATGGGAATTCCAACCGAAAAACTATTGAAGGAGCGTAGTGCTGAAATTAGCGGTAGTTTAGGAATCGGTGGTAAAATCGGCGAGAAAGATTTACCGCTCACCAAATTTCAATATCCGACTGTGAGCTTCGATACATTGTTAGAGCGGGCGCAAGAAGAATATCCGCAGGGGATTCTGATCGCGATCGATGATCTAGATAAACAAAATCCTAGTGTGGTACGACAAATGATGCACGACGCGCAGGGAATGTTAAAAGGTCGGGCTTGGTTTATGCTGACGGCTCACCCCATCGGGATGACGGGAGATTTATTAACCAGCGAACGCGGTTTATTTGACTTGCAATTGCCGCTAGAAGAACTAGATGCGGATACCACATACCAGATGTTAATTAACTATCTCAACAGTGCCAGAATTAAAAACGATTGTACCGATCCGAAAGATGACAGGTGTGTACTTCCCTTTTTACCAGATGCGGCAAGACGTTTTTGCAAGGTTTCTCTCGGCAGACCCCGTTTGTTCAACCGCTTGGGAAATATTGTACTTTCCACTGCGGCCGATCTTCAGGTTAAAACAATCACAATGGAAGTTCTCGAACAAGGATTAAGAGCAGCCGAAAAGGATTTCCGACAACAAGCGGCCTTAAACGCCAAAGAGGAAAGAATTCGTCTGCTTTTGCAACGCAAAGGTAATATCTCCGACGATTCGATCACCATCGATGAGCTTGAAAGTTTAGGTTTTCGGGCATTTAGTGATATTTTTCCCTTTCTAGAAAGATTGGAAGAAGCTGATCTAGCTCAAAGGTTAAATCAAGAGGATGTGACGGTTTTCGAGCCGATCCTTCTCCCTCCGGCGGATTGAAGGGAAAACGAGAATACACCGGCAAAAATCGATCGCCGTTCCCAGAAAAATCCTTTAAGGATTCGGGATCGATCGCACCAGCAGAGTCAGAATACTGGTTAATACTGCCACTACCACGGGAATAATCAACGATTTTGCTCCCTTAAGGTCGGATACATCCTTAATTAAAGCGTTCTGTGTTCCCTCTACTTTTTCCAATCGCCTATCAATAATCTTGAGTTCGGTTTTCACCTCGGCCATATCTACTTTTAGATCGGTGACATCTTTCTGCAAAGAGTCTAACTTGCCTTCGATTCTTGTTAGAACAGTTTCTAGGGAATAGGTGATAGTGACGGGGGATTGACTCATCTGAATTTCGGGGAATATTCGATCGCCTAGTAATATTGTAGGCTGTTTTTGTAGGTGATACAGTCTTTACCAACGTTCTAAAATCAGTCCATCTACATATAGCGTTTTTCAGTCTGCTGAGGTACAAAAGTTATGGGTTTTAGGCAAAAGGCAAGAGGCAAAAGGCAAAGGGGAAGAAAAACAGGTGTACCTCACTAGCTTAGGAAACGCTATAATTAAAATCAGTATCATCTGTCACCAATACCCAATTATTTTCTATACATTGAGCAGCAATCCATTTCACCACTCATTGACATCTACCTGACGACATTCTGTTTTAATGGCTTGTTGCAGTTCTTGTGCATCTGAATCGCTTAAAATGCCTGAAAAATTGGCTAGAGGATGACTGTTGCCTGTTGCCTGAACTCGATGTAAAAAATCTAACACGGTTTCTATTAGATCATCAGGTGCTTGTTCGAGTTCTTGAAAGTAATACAGTAAATGTGATGGCTACCTTGAATTCTCAATAATTCCCATCCGTGACGCTCTAAAATTTTGGCGAACTTTTTCCCGGAAATTGATTTCATATCGCTATCTCTAGAATCCGAGTTTTCGGATCGTTCGGCAAGGATTCCACATCTATGGATAGACAGCCTTCGATCGCCTCGTGTAAATTTTCTAGTAGTTCCTCGAAAGTTTCTGCTTGGGTGGCACAGCCGGGGAGCGCCGGGACTTCCCCCCAGAAGCCACCTTCCTCCGCCTCGTGAACGATAACTTTCATTTTCATCGAAAATTTGGGTCTGAAACCCCGTCGTTCTACGACGGCTTTACTGTTAAATATTAACACATTTACGAAATATATGCCAGAATGTGAGACATGGAAAAAGCCTACTCGTTTCGATTTTACCCCACACCCGAACAAGAGTCGCTATTGCGGCGCACATTGGGCTGTGTAAGATTAGTTTACAACAAAGCTCTCCACGAACGAACACAAGCTTGGTACGAAAAGCAAGAAAGAGTAGGCTACGCTCAAA
>MTBT01000042.1:0-3943 GCA_002282935.1 Microcystis sp. LSC13-02
AATAAAGTTTCGGTACTATCTACATTACAAGAGATTGTTAAATTAGCAGCTACCGCTAATTCTCTCGCAGAATTTAAGCAGTCTTTGGCAAGAATCCAATAATCTTATCCTAATATCTAGAAAACGGGTTTCTTTGAGAAACCCGTTTTCTGTAAATTTTTGTTATAGAAACCTTGAAAAATTCGGGATTCTTTGCATAAAATAGTCGCATTAATCTTTTTCGGTTAACGTCATGACTTCTACCCTGTTGCCGAGCTTTCCTGCTGTTGACGATGTTTTGTTCAATTTTGCTCAATCTGATGGCTTGAGTCAAGCTAATCAGGTGGATAGTGCGAGAAATCAGCGTTTAACCGCTACTGTGGTTTTCCTCGATGCTGGTGTTACCGATTATCAAAGTCTCCAAGCTGGAGTAATTCCAGAAGTCGCTACCGTTATTCTCTCTCCCAATCAAGACGGAATCGAACAAATATCCGCTTTTTTACAACAAAATCCCCAGATTACCACCATTCACCTGGTTTCCCATGGTGCGCCGGGGTGCTTATATTTAGGAAATTGTCAACTTAATTTAACAAATATTTACGATTACCGCCAACAGTTACAGAATTGGGCAAAGATTAATCATATCCTACTGTACGGTTGTCAGGTCGCGGCGGGAGATGCCGGGACAGAGTTTATTAATAAATTGTCCCAAATTACTGGCGCGAAAATAGCGGCTTCTAGCAGACGGGTAGGAAATGCAGCCTTGGGAGGAAGTTGGGAGTTAGAGGTGAGTTTTCCGGCGATAAAGGGAGAGAATCAAACCTTTATTGAAACCTTAGATTTGTCGGATTTGCAGACATCTGGGGTTTTTCAGCCGAATATACTCAACACCTATCCCGGAGTATTTGCCCTCACATTAGTAGGAGTATGGGATAGATTAAGCAATGCCAATGCGGTAACAATAGTCGGTAACTATGCTTATGCTGTGGGGGACACTCTGGAGATTATTGATATTAGTAATCCCAGTAACCCGATTTTCAAGGGGAATTATGATAATACTTCTGGCTTTGCTTTTGATGTACAAATAGTCGGTAACTATGCCTATGTCGCTGATTGGAATTCAGGACTACAAATCATCGACATCAGCAACCCGACAAACCCCAGTCTCAAGGGTAATTATGATACTTCTGGCACTGCTTTAGGTGTACAAGTAGTCGGTAACTATGCCTATCTCGCTGATTCTTGGTCAGGACTGCAAATCATCGACATTAGCAACCCGACCAACCCCACTCTCAAGGGTAATTATGATACTCCTAGCAGTGCTTGGGATGTACAAATAGTCGGTAACTATGCTTATGTCGCTGATTGGGATTCAGGACTACAAATCATCGACATCAGCAACCCGACAAATCCCACTTTCAAGGGTAATTATAATACTTCTGGCTATGCTCGGGATGTAGAAGTAGTCGGTAACTATGCTTATGTAGCTGATGATACTTCAGGACTGCAAATCATCGACATCAGCAACCCCACTAACCCTACTCTCAAGGGTAATTATGATACTCCTGGCAGTGCTGAGGGTGTTCAAGTAGTCGGTAACTATGCTTATGTAGCTGATTGGAATTCAGGACTGCAAATAATCGACATCAGCAACCCAACAAACCCCACTCTCAAGGGTAATTATGATACTTCTGGCGGTGCTGAGGATGTACAAATAGTCGGTAACTATGCCTATCTCGCTGATTCTTGGTCAGGACTGCAAATCATCGACATTAGCAACCCATCAACCCCCACCTTCAAGGGCAATTATGATACTTCTGGCGATGCTAGGGATGTGCAAATAGTCGGTAACTATGCTTACGTAGCTGATGATGATTCAGGACTGCAAATCATCGATATCAGCAACCCCGCTACACCTACTCTTAAGGGTAATTATGATACTTCTGGCAATGCTACGGATGTGCAAGTAGTCGGTAAATATGCTTACGTAGCTGATAAGAATTCAGGACTGCAAATCATCGACATCAGCAACCCTGTTGCACCTACTCTTAAGGGTAATTATAATACTTCTGGCTATGCTGAGGATGTGCAAATAGTCGGTAACTATGCTTACGTAGCTGATTGGACTTCAGGACTGCAAATCATCGACATCAGCAACCCCGCAACACCTACTCTTAAGGGTAATTATGATACTTCTGGTGCTGCTCAGGGTGTGCAAATAGTCGGTAACTATGCTTACGTAGCTGATGATTATTCAGGACTGCAAATCATCGACATCAGCAACCCCGCTACACCTACTTTTAAGGGTAATTATGATACTTCTGGCAATGCTAATGGTGTGCAAATAGTCGGTAACTATGCTTACGTAGCTGATGCTTATTCAGGACTGCAAATCATCGACATCAGCAACCCAACAAACCCCACTCTCAAGGGTAATTATGATACTTCTGGCTATGCTGAGGGTGTACAAATAGTCGGCAACTATGCTTATGTGGCTGATTCGGATTCAGGACTGCAAATCATCGACATCAGCAACCCCGCTACACCTACTTTTAAGGGTAATTATGATACTTCTGGCAATGCTTGGGATGTGCAAATAGTCGGTAACTATGCTTACGTAGCTGATAGGGAGGGTGGCTTGCAGATTCTTGATGTTAGTGAGTTTACCAGTCCACAAACTGTTACTCTTGCTATTTCTCCCAGTAGTGTTAGTGAAGACGGGACAGCTAATATGGCCTATACCTTCACCCGTAGCGGAGTAACCACTAATGCTTTAACGGTTAACTATACAGTCGGGGGGACAGCTACTTTTAGCACAGACTACACCCAAAGCGGTGCAGCAACTTTCACCAGTACCACCGGGACAGTGACTTTCGCTGCTAATGCTACCACTGCTAAAGTCACAATAGACCCCACTGCTGACACAACTGTTGAAAACAATGAAACCGTCGCTTTAACTCTTGCTGCCGGGACAGGTTATACAGTTGGGACCACCACTCCAGTGACGGGGACGATTAATAATGACGATGTTGCTTTTACCATTGCTGCCGCCAGCAGCAGTCGAACCGAGGGCAACAGTGGCAGCAAAGCCTTTACCTTCACCGTCACTCGTTCTGGCAATACCACCGGAACCAATAACATCACTTGGGCAGTTACCGGCACGGGAACCAATCCCGCCAACGCTGCCGATTTTGTCGGGGGATTGTTACCATCAGGAACCGTGAGTTTTGCCCTGGGGGAAACCTCAAAAGTAATTACTGTTAATGTCCAGGGAGATACAACGGTAGAACCGAACGAAAACTTTACTGTCACCCTCTCCAATCCCACCAACGGAGCTACTCTCGACACTCCATCTACGGCAACCGTGACTATTGTTGACGACGACGGCTCCGTTCCTTTTTTAGTAGATATCCGTCCCGGTGCCTTTAGCTCCTACCCCAAAAATCTGACAGCAGTGGGCAACACCCTGTACTTCATCGCCGATGACAACGTTAACGGTTATGAATTGTGGAAGAGCGACGGCACGGTAGCTGGTACAGTTGCGGTGGCCGACATCCGCTCCGCCGGCAGTCTAACGGCAGTGGGCAATACCCTGTTCTTTACCGCCCGTGACGGCCTTAACGGTCGGGAATTATGGAAAAGCGACGGCACGGCGGCCGGTACGGTTCTGGTCAAAGATATTGTTCCTGGTTCCTCTAGCTCCTTCCCCCAAAATCTGACAGCCCTGGGCAATACCCTGTTCTTCACTGCCGGCCAGAGGGAATTATGGAAGAGCGACGGTACAGCGGCCGGCACAGTTCTGGTCAAGGATCTTAACCTGCCTTACTCTAGCCCCAGCAATCTAACGGTAGTGGGCAATACCCTGTTCTTCGATGCCACTGACGGCGTTGACGGTCGGGAATTGTGGAGGAGCGACGGCACGGCGGCGGGTACAGTTTTGGTCAAAGATATCAACCCCGGTTTC
>MTBT01000042.1:3957-4813 GCA_002282935.1 Microcystis sp. LSC13-02
GGCGTTGACGGTCGGGAATTGTGGAGGAGCGACGGCACGGCGGCGGGTACAGTTTTGGTCAAAGATATCAACCCCGGTTTCTTTAGCTCCTACCCCCTCAATCTAACGGCAGTGGGCAACACCCTGTTCTTCACTGCCTATGACGGCGTTAACGGTGGGGAGTTGTGGAAGAGCGACGGCACGGTAGCTGGTACAGTTCTGGTCAAAGATATTTCTCCCGGTTCCTATAGTTCCTTCCCCCGCAATCTAACGGTAGTGGGCAGTACCCTCTTTTTCACTGCCGATGACGGCGTAAACGGTGAGGAATTGTGGAAGAGCGACGGCACGGAGGCCGGCACGGTTCTGGTGACCGACATCATCCCCGGTGCCTCTGGCTACGGCCCCAGCAGTCTGAAGGTAGTGGGCAATACTTTGTTCTTCACTGCCGATAACGGCGTTAACGGTCAAGAGTTGTGGGCATTAAATGTGGGGGGTCCCACAGTTCCCACCCTCGCCATTGCCGCCACTAATGCCAACCAAACCGAGGGCAATAGTGGCAGTAAAGCTTTCACCTTCACCGTCACTCGTGCGGATAACACCACGGGAAGCAATAACGTTAACTGGGCAGTTACCGGCAGCGGCAGTAATCCTACCAATGCCACTGATTTTGTCGGGGGATTGTTACCGTCAGGAACGGTGAGTTTTGCCTCCGGAGAAACCAGTAAAGTAATTACTGTTAACGTTCAGGGGGATACAACGGTAGAACTGAACGAAAACTTTACCGTCACCCTCTCCAATGCCACCAACGGCGCTACTATTACCACCGCTCTAGTCACCGGAACAATTCTCAATGATGATATCAGTGTCACCCCAATCG
>MTBT01000043.1:0-66939 GCA_002282935.1 Microcystis sp. LSC13-02
TGTAAACTAATCTTACACAGCCCAAAGTGTGCCGCAATAGCGACTCTTGTTCTGGTGTGGGGTAAAATCGAAACGAATAGGCTTTTTCCATATCTTAACATTCTGGCATATATTTCGTAAATGTGCTAATATTTAACGGTAAAGCCAACCTAGAACGACGGGGTTTCAGACCCAAATTTTCGATGAGTAAGTATTTGATACTAGATATTCTGTTCAGATCATACCGGAATCAGTGGCCAAAATTATTTATCAGTAATCAGTAAACAGTGAAAAGACAGCACTGTTAATGCTATTTCATCCTCCTCACTTAATACCCCTGACTAAAAACCCAGATCTGATAACTGGTAACTGATCACTGAGTACTGATTACTGACAGGCTGCGGTGGATGTGGAGAAATTTAGTTATTTCCTCCACTGCTAGAGGGCCACTGATGCGATTGCCTTGCATTCTCTCGCAACCTAATTCTTGCAGGATTTCTAATTGTTGTTGGGTTTCTACTCCCTTGGCGATCACTATTAAGTTAAAACTTTTCGCTATCGCCAACAATGACGAGATAAAACGGGTATCTTGGGGATTATTACTCAGGTTTTTCGTTAAAGATTGCTCTATTTTCAGTTTTTTCACGGGAAATTGACCGAGATAGGCGATCGACGCGTAACCGCTGCCAAAATCATCAAGGGTGATACTAATACCCAATTCCTGCAAATCCCCAAGAATTCGACCAGTTTCGCGGCTATTTTCCAGTAAACTTGTCTCGGTTATTTCCATCTCCAGAAAGAAAGGCCCGATTTTGCTTTCAGTCAAGACTTCTTTGAGGATGGTGAGCAACTGCGGATCCCGCAATTGGTGCGGGGACAGATTGATCGAGATGGGAGTATATAATAATCCTCGCTGCTGCCATATTTGTGCTTGTTGACAGGCATTTTTCAGCACCCAACGATTAAGCTCAAGGATTAACTCGCTTTCTTCGACTAAGGGTAAGAAACGATTAGGAGCGATTAATCCGAATTGAGGGTGTAACCAGCGCAATAATACCTCTAACCCTTCCACTTGTCCCTGAGTCATATTAACTTGCGGTTGATAGTAAAGAGCTAATTCATTATTTCTGATTGCCTGATAGAGAAAATATTCAACTTTAGAACTACGAGTATTTTTAGGGCGAACATTAACTGACTCTATCCTGGAGTTATTATTGATATTATTCTTGACCGCTACTAAATTCTTCTCCAGTTTCTGTAAAGTTATTTTTCTGTCTGTGCCGACGGGGGGACAGATAACTGAACCTAAATTTAATCGCACGGCTAGGGAGTGATTTTCGATTTCGTAATTATTTTCTAGGGTTTTAATAATTCTTTGACTAACTTTTTCCAGATCATTGGCATTATTAATTTGTGGCAGCAGGATAATAAATTCGTCCCCTCCCCAACGAGCGACTATATCCCCCGATCTCAAATTTTTTCTTAACCGTTCACTGACGATTTTTAATAGCTTATCTCCCAGTCGATAACCTAGTCGATTGTTGATATTTCTTAGCCGCTCTACATCCACTAATAACAGACCGAGCAGTTGATTACTTTTCTGGGCATTATTAATAGCATTTGACAGATATTCATTAAAGAGAGAACGGTTAGGCAAATTCGTGAGAGGATCTAGGGAAGATTCCTCTTGAGTCCTGTTATCAAAACTAAGGGTCTGGGATGGGGAATTATGGAGAATTAGGGTACTTTTTGTGTGGAGGTTATTCTGGCTATAATTTGCTTCATTTTCCGTTAGATGCACTCGTAGCTGTCCTGAACTTTTAACCGGTGCTTGCTCTATTTTTTCTTGACTGGATATTAAATGAAAACTGGCATTTATATCACAGCCAAAGTTAATTAAATCACCATCTTTTAATTCATGAACCAAGCATTTAGACCCATTGACATAAATACCATTATGACTTTTATTTCCCTCTAAATCACCATCAAGAATCCAATAGGAAAATTTTTGGCGATCAATACTCTTTTTAATTAAAGTCGCATGATAGCGAGACGCGTGTTTGGAGCGAAGAACAATTTGATTATCGGACTTACGGCCGAGAGAATATTTCATGTCTTCTAGGGTAATTGTTCTTCTCCCTTGAGGATCTTCCACAATGAGGAGATAACGGGAATTGGATGAACCATTAATCATTTTTTCGGTACCTCGACAAAATATAAGTTAATATGCTCTCTCAAAAAGTCATGGCTTATTCATCTTTGACTTAATTTATTTTCTCAATAAAGTGTTGGGTGTGATTCGGAACAGTTACTTAATGGCAATTGCGTCACATCTTCTGGTTTCAAGGCCTGAGTCAACCAAAATCCTTGTACTTCTTCAAGTTCTGTTCTAGGCCGATTATAGTCGATAACATGGCTAAATGCTCGGTTTTTGATGGTAAAGATTGGATAAAGGTTCGCTCTTCAAACTGTCGAGGGGATATTTATAAATATAACTTAAGAAGGAATAGCCCGCATCAAAATTATCTAAAACTAACTGTACCCCTAATTCCTTGGCTTAAAGCTGACCCCGCTCCCACGCAGTTTTAACGAGTAATTCAGATAGTCAACAGCTTACCGACAATCAGCAATTATCAGTCATCCTTAAACTGGTACAAATGTATGAACAACCCCGTGTAAGCATCCCACTTGCAAAGCTAATGCTTTCCAGCGTTTGGGGGAGACAGTTCCTCCACGGACATCTGAGAGCAAATCGGTTTTTAGTGGTACGATTAACTGCCAATCAAACTTTAAAAACCCGCTCCCTTCTCCCCACTTCCCACTTCCCACTCCCCAACGGAGGGTTTGGGGGGTAGAATCCCCCAAGAGTCAAAGATTAAGTGATAAAATCGGAAATAACAGCCAATTCTAGCAGAGAGTTTCCCTTTAAAAATCCCAACCTAGTAAATTGACAAAAATGAGATGCAACCGACAGGAGTTCTCCCTATGGATAGCAACCGATTAATCGAAGAATTAAAAAATCCCGACTTTTATCCTCATTCTGTAAAAATTCCCGTTGAAATTATCCAAACCCATGCTTCAATTATCTTCTTGACAGGAGATTATGCCTATAAAGTCAAGAAACCAGTTAATTATAATTTTTTAGATTTCTCCACTTTAGAAAAGAGAAAGTATTATCTAGAACAGGAACTAGAGTTAAATAAAAGAGTTGCGGCGAATATCTATCTGGAAGTTTTGTCAATTAATGAGGAACGGGGTACCATAAGTTTAAATGGAGAAGGGAAAGCGATCGAATACATTTTAAAAATGAATCAGTTTCCCCAAGAATGTTTACTGAGTAAGGTTTTTGAACGAGGAGAACTAACGGAAAAAGCTATAAAATCTTTGGCTGAAAAAGTGGCAGGATTTCATCGACAAGCTCTGACTAATTCCTATATTACCCAATTTGGCAATTTAGAAGTTATTAAACAAGCTTTTGATGAAAACTACCAACAAACCGAGAAATATATTAATTTTGTCCAAACCCAAAAACAATACGATGAAACGAAAGCTTATACAGATAAATTCTTCGCAGAACACGGAGATTGGTTAGAAGAAAGACAAATAAAAGGGATGATTCGCGAATGTCACGGAGACTTACATTTAAATAATATCTGTCAGTGGCAGGGAGAAATACAATTATTTGATCGCATAGAATTTAATGAATCTTTTCGCTTCGTTGATGTCATGTATGATCTTGCTTTTACAGCCATGGATTTAACCGCTAGGGGGAGAGAAGATTTCGCTAATTTATTTGTGAATACTTATTTAGAACAAACCGCCGACTGGGAGGGTTTAAAAGTCTTGCCTCTCTACCTGACTAGACAAGCATATGTGAGGGCAAAAGTCAATAGTTTTTTGCTTGATGGTGACAGTTTTTCCGAGAAAATTAAAGCCAATGCACAGGATTATTATCAATTAGCTTGGCAGTACACACAACCGCAGAAACCGAGATTAATTCTGATGTCGGGATTTTCTGGCTCGGGTAAGAGTACCATAGCGAAAGTAATTGCTAAAAATCTTAATGCTATTCAGATTCGTTCCGATGCAGTTCGCAAACATTTGGCTGGAATTGACTTAAATCAAACAGGATTTCTCGACATATATAGTCTGGAAATGAGTCAAAAAACCTTCGCTAGACTGGCAGAATTAGCCGAAATTTTAATAGCTTTAGGTTATCCGGTTATTCTTGATGCACGCTACGATAAATATGCTTGGCGAGAACCTTTATTAACCTATGCCCAAAATTTACAGATTCCTTTTCATATTGTCCATTGTCACGCACCTATAGAAGTTTTAAAACAACGGATTGCCGCTAGAAAAGGTGATATTTCTGACGCTACTATCGAGGTTTTAAATGCCCAAATTGAGAAAACAGAACCTTTTAATGAAAAAGAACAACCCTATCTAATTTCCCTAGACACTACTAATCCCGATTGGCCAGAATTTTTAGAGAGTCAATTAGATAAATAGGTTGAGATGAATCACCGATATAGCCATTGTTATAATTAAGTTATCTTGTATAAAGTAGCAAGAAGGAGAAGCGATGGAAACTGTAGTGTTAAATCTAGAGACAGTTAATTTGACTGATGAACAATTTTATCATCTCTGTCAGGCTAATCAAACATGGAATTTAGAACGTAATCAAAAAGGAGAATTATTAATTATGGCTCCCGTGGGTGGAAATAGTGGTAAACAGGAAGCTAATTTGATTGTTAAAGTTGGGGTATGGAACGAGCAAACTCAACTTGGTGAGGTATTTAGTTCTTCGACAATTTTTCGTTTACCAAATGGAGGAGATCGTTCTCCTGATGTTGCTTGGATAAAACGGGAGAGATGGGAAGCTTTGAGCGCAGAAGAGCGAGAAAAGTTCCCACCTTTGTGTCCCGATTTTGTGATTGAATTACGTTCTCGTACTGATTCTCTCACCTCTTTACAGGACAAGATGCGTGAATATTTAGCCAGTGGTTTACGTTTAGGTTGGTTGATTAATCCGCAACAGCAGCAGGTGGAAATCTATCGACTAAATAGCGATATGGAAATTATTAATTTACCTGCTATTTTATCCGGGGAAGATGTGTTACCCGGGTTTGTTTTGAATTTAACATAGGAAGGATTACAGGGAATAACAAAGGGAATGACACCGAATCAGGCTATCTCTATTTTGTCAAAACATTTCCAGAAAAGCGATCGATTGTCAGCTTGGCCGTGTATAATCTCTCAATATCGCCCAAAAAAAAGAATCAGGATTTCAGGAACAGATTCTCTGGCTACTGCTTCAAAGAAAGAGGAAACTCTCAGTCACAACATTGATATTTGTCAATAATGTCACCTAAAATTTTCAATCATCACTTTACTCCCCTCAAATCCCTCTCTTTGGGGTTATTTCTCCTGCAAGCTTTCACTCCCCTCACTCTAGCAGCCCCCCCGCGAGAACTGGATCAAACCGTCGGCTGTGATATTCTGGTGGTGGGTGGTGGTTTAGCCGGTGCCGGTGCGGCCTACGAAGCTTTATTATTAGGAAAAACCGTCTGTTTAACCGAGATTACCGACTGGGTGGGGGGACAGATATCTTCTCAGGGAACCTCCGCATTAGATGAAAGACGAACACAAAGAGAAAAATTATTTTTCCCGAAAGGTTATCTAGAATTTAGGGAAAGAATTAGAAAGCATTACGGGAAACGCAACCCCGGAGAATGTTGGGTAAGCGGGTCTTGTTTTTTGCCTTTTGATGGACATAAATTATTATTTCAACAGTTAGAAGACGCTGCCAAAAAAGGCAAAGGAACCCTGAAATGGTTTCCCTCCACGGTAGTCAAAGAATTAAATATTGAAACTTTACCCAATCGCGGTACTGGTCAACAGATTACCGGTGTAATTGCTATTCAACATAGTCCCGCAAAAGGTACTCCTCCCCTAAATACCGAGTTCTTATCGCAAAAAATGGAGGATATCTATCGCTACGAAAATTCTCCCCGTTTTGATAAGAAAATCCTCCGTTTTGTCCCCAAATCCTCCCAACCGAATCAATTAGCAGATTGGTATGTGATTGAAGCGACCGAAACCGGGGAAATAATCGGATTATCAGATATTCCCTACCGTTTAGGTGTCGATAAGCGCAGTTATCTCGAACCTTCTTCCTCTAGCGTCACTGGAGACCCCTACTGTACCCAAGGCTTTACCTATACCTTCGCCATGGAGGAAACAGAAAAACCACAAACCCACGAGAAACCCGTTTATTATGAACGCTATGCCCCCTATTTTAGCTATGAATTGCCCCGATTAGCCGATTTTGACCTCGTTTTCACCTATCGTCGTATTTGGAGTCCGCAACTGGGTAAAGAGAAAACCTTTGGGGGAATTACTTTCACTGAACCCGTCCCGGGGGATATTTCCATGCAGAATTGGACCTGGGGAAATGATTATCGTCCGGGGACTGCTAAGGATAACTTTATCTACACCCGTGAACAGTTGCAACAGTTAGGACAGTTATCTCCGGGGGGATGGATGGGAGGATTACGCACCGAAACCCTCGCGAGGGGCGAAGAACACGCCATTTCCTACTATTATTGGTTAGTAGAAGGAACCACCGATTCCCAGTTAGGGGACGGGGTAAAAGTTCCCCATTTGAATAACCGTTATCTCTCCGGTTTTGATTCTCCCATGGGTACTGCCCACGGTTTGTCAAAATATCCCTATATTCGGGAAGCAAGACGGATTATCGGTCGTCCTTCCCTGACTTACCCCGATGGTTTTACCGTCACAGAAATCGATATTTCCCGACAAAATTTTCAAAGCGATTTCTATCGTCAAAATCTTTCTCCAGCAGAATATCGGCGCTTAATTGCCACCTTGGCAGGATTAGAGGGATTTTCCGTACTTGATGGCACATTATCCCCCGATCAGGCCGTTAAACGCAAGCGATCGACTATTTACCCCGATTCCGTCGGTATCGGTCACTATGCGATTGATTTTCATCCCTGCATGACGGAACATCCCCCCGAAAAACCGGGTAATACAGAAAAAGCAGGAGAAAGACAGGGACAAGGGCAAGCTTACCCCTTCGAGATCCCTTTAAGGGCTATAATTCCCCAAAAAATCGATAATTTACTGATAGCGGGGAAAAGTATCGCTCTCAGTCATATTGCCGCGGCCGCCTATCGTGTCCATTCCTTCGAGTGGTCCTCTGGGGTAGCTGCTGGCATCACGGCCGTGTATGCTTTAGATAATAATGTACTGCCCTATCAATTAGTAGAAAGTGACTTTCTCATTGGGAATAAACAACTGCGAGAATTACGACAAAAAATCGCTGCTAGTGGTAATCCAACTGTGTTCCCCGATGCCTCAATTTTCCGGTCGATGGATGATTGGTATTAATTAACAAAAATTGCAGGAGTCAGGAGTCTTTAAGCAGTCAGCAGTCAGCAACTCGGACTGTGATAATAACTAGAAAACGGTTACGACTGTTTTGGGTTGAGAATACTATTAATAATCAGAGCGTTTTTGGGAAGATAAGGAGGATCAATCATTTCACGATGAATACCAGTGGCATAATGATTGATTCTTTCTCCTTTTGTTGCTTGTATCCAATCATCTTGAGCTTCATAGTTTCCCTCAGCACGAATCAAATGAATAGTCCCTTGAATTTGTACATTTTTTAAGTCAGAATTCCAAAGAAAATTAAAGTATTCCCACACTTGATTATAAGTGCGATCGCGGAGTTTTTGATTCTCTAAAAAGTAACCTCTTAATTCCTGACGTTTGGGATTTAATAAGAAAACATCAACCCCTTCTTGAATCTCTGACATATCAGCTTTTTTAGCCTCACGTCCTCCTCTGTAAGTATCCAGTAAAATGACATCAGAAACAACTCTCCCTCGACTTTCTAATTGTTGAGCCATTAACATCGCTAAAAATCCGCCAGCGGAATGTCCCATTAATTTTATATCTTGATTCTGAGCCAAATCATCAATTAATTCAGCGTATTTTTTTAACATTAATTCATCGCTAATATACCGGAAAGTATAAATAGCATAATTCGTTAGATACTCTGCTAAATTGGCATAAGCAGCAGCGAAACCAAGAGCGGGAGGAAATAAAAAGACGGCTTTTTTTTGCGCCTTATTAAACAACACATACGGTCGTTCTTTCGGCTGAATATTCATCTCTTGAGCATAAATAATATAATCGCTTAATTCGGCGACTGTTGGCTTTTCATAAATCATTGATAAAGGAATTTCTATGGCCATTTTCTCATAAATTAAAGCCATAAGATTCATCGCTTGTAATGAATGACCCCCCAACTCAAAGAAGTTATCATTAACCCCTATCTTGCCAGCTTGTAGAAGTTGTTGCCAAAGACTTACTAAGATAGTTTCCGTTGAATTGCGGGGTGCTAAATAGGGTGATTCAACTAGAGAAGTCTCATCCGGTATAGGCAATTTATGAACGTCTATTTTTCCGTTAGGATTTAAGGGAAAATCCGACAACAGGACAAAAGCAGAAGGGATCATATAAACGGGTAATTTCTGTTGTAAGAAACGGTGCAGCTCCTGAGAAGTTAATAAAGTATCTTTTCTCATTACATAAGCAACTAACCGTTGATTATGTAATGTGTCTTCCCGCATAATCACAACAGCTTGTTCGACGTTGGGATGAGTTTCTAAAACTGTCTGAATTTCTCCTAATTCAATACGGAAACCTCTCAGCTTGAGTTGATTATCAATTCGCCCTAAATATTCAATATTTCCATCAGGAAGATAGCGAGCTAAATCCCCCGTTTTATATAATTTCCCCTGACCAAAAGGATTAGGGATAAATTTTTCAGCCGTTAATTCGGGTTGATTGAGGTATCCACGAGCTAAACCCATTCCACCAATATGTAATTCTCCAGCAACACCAATAGGAACCGGTTGAAGATAGCTGTCGAGGATATAAACTTGAACATTAGCAAGGGGACATCCAATAGAAATTTGGGAATTTGGCTGACAGCACCAGCCAGTGGTATAAACGGCTGCTTCTGTCGGTCCATAAAAGTTATATAATTCACAGTTTAACTGCTGAAAAAATCGTTGATTGAGTTCATAAGATAAGGCTTCTCCCCCGACAATTACTCGTTTTAAACAGTGGCAATCTTTGCTCTTGGGATGTTGCAGAAAAACTCGCAATATTGAGGGAACACAAGTGAAATAAGTTACTTGTTCTTGCACAATTAAATCTATTAAATAATCTATATCTTTATACCCGTCAGGTTTCGTCACGACTAGGGTAGCACCAGATGTTAAAGATGAGAAAACTTCCCAAACTGAAACATCAAAACTAAAGGGAGTAATTTGGAGAATGCAATCTTCAGAGGTAAGATTATAATAATCAATAGTGTATTTCAGAGTATTAGAAATTCCTTGATGAATATTCATCACACCTTTAGGTTTTCCCGTTGAACCCGAAGTGTATATAACATAAGCTAAATTTTCTGGTTTAACTGGAGAGGTCAAATTCTCTTGACTATAATTAGCTATCCTTGACCAATCTGTATCTAAACACAGTATTTTGGGGCAATTTTCTGGTAGAGATTGAACTAAAGATTGCTGAGTTAACAACAGAGAGATAGCTGAATCAGATATCATATAATCCAAGCGCTCAGGGGGATAATTAGGATCCAAAGGAACATAAGCTCCCCCGGCTTTAATAATTCCCAATATTCCGATAATCATCTCAAAAGAACGCTCAATAAAAATCCCCACTAAAACTTCTGAGGTTACGCCTTTTTCTTGTAAATAGTGACCGACTTGATTAGCTCGATTATTTAACTCTCGATAGGTCAATTTTTCGCCATCAAAAATAAGAGCTATTGCCTCGGGATTATCTCTAACTTTTTCTTCAACTAACTGGTGCAGACACTTTTGAGAATAAGCGACTTCGGTTTGATTCCACTCTATTAGTAATTGATGCCGTTCTTCAGGGGTTAATAAATTAATCTCAGATAATTGACAATCTGGATTCTGAATTACACTTTCAATAATTTGTAAAAAGTGACCGCTCATTCTGGCGATAGTTTCAGGCAAAAATAAATCTGGCTCATATTCAATAGCTAATATAAGATTATGACTATCTTCAAAGAAGCTCCAAGTCATATCAAATTGAGCCATGCGTGGTTTTAGGGGATAGGGTTGATGTTCCAAACCTGGAATTTTTAAGACAGTTTTGCTTTCTTTACCCAGTAGAGAAAACATGACATCAAATAAGGGATTTCGGGACAGATCTCGTTCTAAATTGAGAGCAGATACTAATTTATCAAAAGGATAATCACGATATTCATAAGCATCAAGACAGGTGTTAGTTACTTCCCCTAAGACTTGCTTAAAAGTTACTCCCTCTGGTAATAAAGATCTCAAAGCCAAGGTGTTAACATAAAACCCGATCTGGTTTTCTAAATCAGGATGATTTCGTGCTGAAATAGGGATACCAACTACTAAATCCCGTTGACCGGTGTGGCGGTAGAGTAATATTTTAAAGAAAGTCAGTAGGGTAATAAATAGAGTCGTATTATTTTGAGTTGCAAAGGTTTGTAATTGTTGGCTAAGACTCTCACTAAATTGATAAGTGTAGGAAGCCGCTTGAGAAGATTTTACTTGAGGTCGAGGGAAGTCTATCGGTAAGTTTAAGATAGGGGGATGTTCGGAAAAAACCTCACACCAATACTCATGTTGTTCTCTAACTTCTTCACTTTCTAACCACTGATTTTGCCATGCCACATAATCTTTATACTGTAGGGTAAGAGGGGGTAATTCAGCTTTTTTTTGTTGACTATAAGCAGAGTATAATGTCAAGAACTCTTGAAAGATGACATCAAGTGATTGTGCATCTCCAATAATATGATGGACAGTCAAACCAAAGATAAATTCTTCTGACTTAATCTGCACCAATAAGACTCGAACAAGGGGCAACTTTTCTAGACTAAAAGGTAAATTTGCCGAATCTTGAATCAAATCATATGCTAAAAGTTCAGCCTCTTTTTCTCCTCTTAAATCTTTAAAAATGATTAACTGTTCTGTGGGGATTTGCTCATGAATAACTTGCTTAATATTGCCCCCAACACTGGTAAAAGTGGTTCTGAGAATTTCATGACGGTTCACCAGTTCTTGAAAGGCTGCTGTTAATATAGAAACATCTAACTTGCCATTAATTCTCATGGCAAGCCTAATATTATAAGCACTAGAAGATTCGCTGATATGCTGCAAAATCCAAAGCCTTCTTTGACCGTGAGAGACTTCGTAATATTTTTGTTTTTCCAGTGGGTTAATTGAGTCAGATTGTGGTAAGTTGATCATCGTTTTTGTCGGGATTGAATTAATACAGCTTGTTCTTTTAAAGTATTATGGGTAAAAATTTCCCGTAATCGGAGGGAAACCCCAAATTGATTACGGATTTGTGACACTAAGCGCATCGCCTTTAGACTGTTTCCTCCTAGTTCAAAAAATGACTGATTACTGTTACTCACTTCTGCTTCTAATAACTCACCCCAAAGGGAAGCTAATAAAGCTTCTTGTGGATTAAAATCTGGGACTTGGTTAGTTGAGTCAGTAATATTTTCTTCGGGTTTTGGCAAAGCTAGACGATGAATTTTTCCATTGGGTAACAAGGGAAAAGCTTCTAACCGCATTAAAAAGCTAGGCTGCATATAAATCGGTAAGAGTTGCTTTAATTTACCTCGAATATATTCCTGATGAACTGTATCCTCTGCTTGATAATAAGCAATTACGGTTACTAATTCCTCCTTTTTATTAGCTATAACTAAGGCTTTTTCTACTCCCTCAATCGCACTGAGGACATCTTCAATCTCTCCTAATTCAATCCGTACCCCATTTAATTTAATTTGGTTGTCACTGCGTCCTATTACTTCTAAAGTTAGATCAGGAAGCAGTCTGCCTAAGTCTCCAGTACGATAAACTATATCCCTCCCCCCATTCAAAGGATTAGGCACAAAAACTGAATGAGTTAAGCTTTCATCTTGATAATAACCTTTTGTTAAATAGGGGGATTTAACGAACACTTCTCCTACTTCTCCTATTGCCCTGGCGCGATTTCCATCAACCACTGCATAAGCGGCATCTGGCAAAGTTTGACCACCCGGAACCCGTTCATAGGGAATATTATTAGGGTTAGGAATTCGATAAAAATGCTTAACAAATGTAGTTTCACTCGCTCCATAAATATTGACAAATTCTGTCTGAGAGCCAAAAATTTGATGCCATTCAGCCAGTTCTTTCACAAATAAAGGCTCTCCTCCTAAGACAAAAATTCGCAAATTTTTCAGGAGATTATGAGCATTAATTAAACCACGCCCCATCTTTAAAAATAGACGCATTACCGAGGGGACAGTGTGTAGTAAGTTAATTTTCCATTCTCCTATTCGCAGTAATAAAAGCTCTAAGTCTTCTCGCTCTGTACTCTCTGGAATATACAGAGTTCCCCCTGAGCATAAAGTCACACAGGTTTCCCTCAAATAAGCATCAAAATTAATTTGAGCAATTTGTAAACAGCGCCAACTTTCATTAATGCCAAATTCCCGTTTTTCCCAATCAATGAAATGACGTAAGCTGCCGTGACTGCCTAAAATTGCTTTAGGTTCACCGGTTGAGCCAGAAGTAAACATAATATAATTAGAATCATCAGCATCTGGCATAGCTAGAACGGGTTGCAGTTTGCTTAATTGGCAAGGAAACTCTTGATAATCCATGCCATTCCACTGATGATATTGCTGAATTTTATGAGCCTTAACCACTAAGATATGAGGCGGTTTTTCTAATGCGGATAGTTGGGGTTTAATCCCCTCTAAATTCTCCGCCGCAACTAAGATAATTTCGGGGCTAGTTTTAATCATCATGCGTTGCCGACGCTCCTCTGGTTCATCTAAACGTAGAGGTAAATAGATTCCTCCGGCTTTAAATACTGCCAGCATGGCGATTAACTGACGATAATCTCCTTCTAGGAGAACACCACAAACCTTGTCTTTTTCCACGCCTAATTCTTTTAAGGCATAAGCCCAAAAGTTAGTTAGTTCATGTAATTCTTGATAGCTAAATTTACCCCCTGGATAAATAATCGATGTTTTCTCCGGTTTGGCTTCAACTTGGTCAATAAAATCATGGATAATGGTACGGGTTTCTAAGCGAGGAATAGGATTGATAAAATTGGCGATGAAAGCGGTTTCTGCTGCCGATAACAAAGAAATGTCTTTGACGGGTTGGGCAGGGTTAGATAGCATTTCATTCAAGAGTTTATCGAAGTGAATGAGACATTTTTTCATCCTCTCCTCTTGGAATAAGTCGGTGTTATAAATTAGCTCTAATCTGAGTTTTTCCTGAGCTTCACTAAACACAAAAGATAGATCAAACTTACTGGTCGGGGTCAGGGAATCTAGAGATTTTATTTGTATATTTTCTAAGCCTACAGGTTGATCAAAATTTTGCAGAAGGACTAATATATCAAACAAGGGAGTGCGGTTAATTTCTCTAGAAACAGCTAATTTTTCTACTAAAATATCAAAGGGATAATCGGAATGTTCTAAGGCTTCGGTAACGGTTTGACGAACCTTTGCGAGTAGATTTTTGTAGCCTTTTTCGGGTTCAATTTGGTCACGAATAACTAAGGTATTGAGAAATAAACCGATTAGAGATTGCAGTTGAGGATGGTTTCTAGTGGCGATTTCTGTACCAATAGTAATATCATGTTGACCACTGTAGCGATACAGCAATATTTTGACAGCCGCTACCAATGCCATGAATAGGGTTATTTCGTTTTCTTGACAAATTTTTCTTAATTTAGAAATCGTTTCTCGGTCAAATGTCCAGCTTAAATGAGAACCCTTAAACGTCTTTATTTGGGGACGTTTAAAGTCTGTCGGTAAGTGAACTCTGGTCAGTTGTCCATTGTCCAGTTTTTGCCGCCAGTAATCTAGGTTTTTTGAATTATTTTCGCTCCTTAAAAGATTATTTTGCCACCCTGCATAATCTTTATATTGTATCGGCAATGGCTCTATATTAGGCTGTAATCCTTTGGCTAAATCAGAGTAGTATTCTAAGCATTCTTTAGCTAACAAACTCATTGACCAACCATCACAGATAATATGATGAATTTCTAACTCCAAAATATATTCATTCGGAGACAGTTTATAAACCTTAGAGCGCACCAGGGGACTTTTTTCTAAGTCAAACGCTTTTCTCTCTTTTGCAATCGTTTCTAAGATTTCTTCATCAGGTTTATTTGTCCAGTCTTTAAATTCCCAATCAAAAGGACGATTTTGCAGGATTTTCTGTTGTGGTTCACCGTTAATTAAAATGAAAGATGTCCGCAGGGATTCATGACGGGAAATCAATAATTGTATGGCTTTTTCAAAGACATCTGGGCTAAAATTTCCTGCTATTTTGAGGGTGGAAACAATATGATAAGCTACATTATTGAGATCCATCTGTTGCAAAACATAGAAACGTCTCTGAGCATGGGATGTTTCGTAGGTTTCTTGTGCAGATACAAGGGGAATAGTGGCTACCGTCAGAGGGGTAACAGTGCTTAATAATTCTGCTTGTTCAGCAATGGTAGGATGAGCAAATACTTGTTTAATGGGCAAAGATTGCCCTAACTTTTCTTGAATTTTACTCACTAGAGAAATAGCTTTTAAGCTATGTCCTCCTAACTCAAAGAAGTTGTCATTAACCCCTATTTGTGATAGCTGAAGAACATCTTGCCAAATCTGAGCTAAGAGGCTTTCTTTTTCATTTCTTGGGGCTATATAAGCAGATTCAATAATTGATGTCTCATCGGGGACAGGTAATTTTTTCCTGTCTATCTTGCCATTGTTATTTAAGGGAAAATCTGACAACATGACAAAGGCAGAAGGAACCATATAAGCGGGGAGTTGCTGCTGCAAGAAACGGCGCAATTCTCCGATACCTAATGAGGGGAATTTTCTGACTATATAAGCGACTAAGCGTTGATTTCCTGACGTATCTTCTCGCAAAATAACTACGGCTTTTTCCACTTGAGAATGGGTCTCTAAAACTGCTTCTATTTCCCCTAATTCAATCCGTAATCCCCTCAGCTTAACCTGATTATCAATGCGCCCTAAAAATTCAATATTGCCCTCTGGAAGATAGCGAACTAAATCCCCCGTTTTATATAATATACCCGAATTAAAAGGGTTAGAAATAAATTTTTCTTTAGTTAATTCCAGACGATTGAGATAACCCCGCGCTAACCCCACACTGCTAATATGTAACTCTCCAGGAACCCCAATCGGAAGCGGTTGTAAATTCTGATCTAAAATATAAATTTTTGTGTTAGAAATTGGCTTACCAATAGACGGGGATGAGGAGTTTCCTTCCTCATAATCGGGAACTATTCCTGAAGTGGTTACTACTGTATTCTCTGTAGGACCATAATTATTAATAAGCTTAAAAGGCATTGATACTGAAGGATAATGATGGAGTTTATCCCCACCCGTTAAGATAATTCTGAGGGCTATATTTTCATCCCATTCTAAAGATAAAATCTTCTCAACTAGGGGAGTTGGTAAAAAGCTGACGGTGATTTCTTGGGCAATTAACCAATCTCGCAACTCCGGGGGAGATTGCATGATTTCAGGTTTAACTAAGACAAGACTCGCACCGGCTGTTAAACAGGGCCATAACTCCCAAACCGCAGCATCAAAAGCGCTTCTTGCTAGTTGAGTAGTTTTGTCTAAAGGCGTAATTTCAAAAGCGTCTTGATGCCAACAAATTAAATTCATTAACCCCCGATGGCTAATTAATACTCCTTTGGGTTTTCCCGTTGAACCTGATGTATAAATAACATAGGCTAAATTCTCAGGAGTCGTTAGATTGAAGGGATTTTCTGGGCTATAGGTAGCTATCTTTTCCCAATCCCTATCTAAACACAGTAATTCGACACCAGTTTGGGGAAGAAAATCCCCTAAAGATTCCTGAGTTAACACCAAAGAAACACCCGAATCTGAGAGGATATCCCCCAAGCGCTCGGTAGGATAATCTGGCTCTAAAGGTACATAAGCTCCCCCAGCTTTTAATATCCCTAATAAACCGATGACCATCTCTAGGGAACGCTCCATAAAAATCCCGACCAAACTTTCTGGATTTACACCCTTATCTCGTAAACAGTGAGCTAACTGATTTCCCCGGTTATTTAACTGTTGATAGGTCAATTTGTGTCCTTCAAAAATAACCGCTATTCCCTCGGGATTCTGGGCAACTTGTTCCTCAAATAATTGATGTAAAGACTTATCTAAAGGATAATCAGCCTCAGTATTGTTCCACTCTACTAATAACTGATGTTGCTCTTCTGTTGTCAATATAGGTAATTGTGTTACTCGTTGCAGAGGTTCAGTAACAATTCCTGTTAAAATAGTCTGTAAATGTCCTGCCATCCGTTCAATCGTATCCTGAGTAAAACGGCCAGTATCATAGATTAACTGAATCAGTAACTCCTGTTTAGGAATAGCAACCACCGTCAAAGGATAATTAGTTTCCTCAAAATTCTCCACATCCTTAACCCTTAAGGATTGACGAGAATCTCTCGATAACGCTTCTCTGGGATAATTCTCAAAAACGACCAAACTCTCAAACAGGGGAACCCCCGGTGGAATATCACTCAATCTCTGTATTTCAGCCAGAGAAACATAAGCATAATCCTGAATTTCTGCTTGCTTTTGCTGTAATTCCTGTAACCAAGATAGCAATAAATCTGATTCTCTGATGGAGACTCGCAGCGGCAATGTATTAATAAATAATCCTACCCTATGTTCTACCCCTGATAAATCATGGGGGCGACCAGAAACCGTAACCCCAAATAAAACTTCTGACTCCCCACTATAGCGACTGAGAAGAATCGCCCAAGCGGCCTGTACTAGAGTAGATAAGGTCAGATTATGCTTTTGTGCCAAAGATTGCAGGTCTTTCGAGTGAGAAGCCGATAAATGACAGTTATACTCTTTATAAGTCGGCTTACCTTCAGATTTCATTAACTGGAGTCTGTCCACCCTCAGGGGGGTGGGAGTCATAAACCCTTCAAGAGTTCGCTGCCAAAAACTCTCAGCAACAGATGGGTTTTGCTGCTGTAACCAAACAATATAATCTTGATAAGGACGCGGCAAAGGAAGATGATAACTTTTCCCTTGAATACCTGCCTCATAAAACCCTAAAACTTCTTGATAAATAATAGGCATACTCCAACCATCCAGAATAATATGATGATGATTGCAGAGGAATTTATAAGTTTGGTCTGATAGTTGAATCATCAAGCAGCGCATTAAAGGAGCAACTTTGAGTTCAAACCCTTGTTGACGCTCTGTTTGTAACAATAAATCTAAACGTTGTTGTTGTTCTCTGGGGGAAAGATTGCGCCAATCTTGATAATCCCAAGGCAAATCAACCTTTTTTCGCACAATTTGCAGAGGTTTTTCCCGTTTTTCCCAAAGAAATAGAGTCCTTAATACCGAGTGACGCTCGACAACTTTTTCCCACGCTTGCCTAAAAACTGTAAGGTTAATTTCTCCCTCCAGAGTAATTAGAGTTTGGCTACAATAAATCCCTGAATCAGGAGTATAGAGACTATGAAAGAGCATCCCTTCCTGCATGGGGGAAAGAGGATAAATAGACTCCACATTTTTGGCGGGTTGATTTTTTGTGTCTGCCACGAAAGATTCTCCTTATTAGTCAATTTCTGCCAGAATATCGTCTAATTCCTGTTGATTCAATTGCGCTACCGGAAAATCTGAGGGAGTGTAACCCCCAGCATCAGGAGATAAACAATGCTCAATCAATTTCAGCAAAGCTTCTTTATAGCCGCGCCCTAAATATTCTACCGTCGAACGTTCATAGATGAGAGCGCTATAAGTCCAGTTTACTTGTAACTGTCCCTCTATAACTCTGGCCGTAATCTCTAATAAATGACTACGATGTCCCTTAAGACTGTGATTAGGCCCCTTAGACTCATCCGCTAATTTCCAATCCCCTTTTTGCAATCGTCCTTGCTCAAATTGACCTAAATAATTAAACAAAACTTCCCTGGCAGGAATTTCAGCTAATTGAGACTTAATATCAGCCTCATCACTCAAATATCGCAAAATTCCATAGTCAATTCCCTTGTGAGGAATAGCTCGTAACTGTTCCTTAATAGATTTGAGTCGCTCACCAGGGTGATTTTCGGGGGGGAGTCGCAAAACAACCGGAAAAAGACTGGTAAACCAACCTACCGTCCTCGACAGGTCAACCTCACTGAACAAATCTTCTCGTCCGTGTCCTTCTAAATCAAGGGATATGGTCAAATTTTCTGTCCATTGTGTCAAAGTTTCTGCTAAAGCGGTTAACAAAACCTCGTTAATTTGAGTGTTATAGGCAGCGGGAACCTTTTGCAAGAGGGTGCGGGTTTGTTCTTCATCTAGAGTCACCGTGACATCATTTGCCATCGCTACTGTATTGTCTTCTTTTCCACTCTCGTTATCTACAGGTAAATTTCTCGCTTCTAACCAAGGTTGAGTTAACCAATAGTCTAATAGCGCTTTCGCTTTTTCCCCTTGTCCATAATCCCTCAAGAGAAGCGCCCAATCCTGAAAAGCTATGGTTTTTGGAGGAAGTTCTACATTCTCCCCCCTTTCCAACTGTTGATAGGTCATCAATAAATCTTCTAGCAAAATTCGCCAAGATACACCATCAACTCCCAAGTGATGAATAATAATCAGTAACCGACTGGGTTGATAGGGGGCCAATTCAAATAGTACGGCCTTGATTAATAGTCCACTAGAGAGATTTAAACTTGCTTGTTGAACTGTTGCCATTGCTAAGAGAGTTTCCCCTTGCTGAGATTGAGGAATAGAAGACAAATCAATCACCTCAAAAGGTACTTCATCCGACATTCCTTCATTGACTTGTTGCCATTGTCCTTCCTCCACAGTAAACTGTAACCGCAAAGCGTCATGATGTTCAATTAATTTTCTCAGAGATTGAGCTAACAAATCAGCTTTCAGGTGATGGGGAACTTCTAAGAGGACAGACTGATTAAAGTGGTGCATTTCAGCGCGATTTTGCTCAAAAAACCACAGTTGAATGGGAGTGAGAGGCACAATACCCGTCACTAAACCCTGTTTAGCTAATTCGGCTGTGGAATAATCGGCAACTGTAGCCAGTTCAGCAAGAGTAGGATATTCAAATATCTGTTTAGGGGTAATCTTCAACCCGGCTTGACGAGCGCGAGCGACAACCTGAATACTGAGAATAGAATCGCCCCCAACTTCAAAAAAGCGGTCATAACGACTCACTTGTTTAATGCTGAGAACATCTTGCCAAATACTAGCCAAAATCTTTTCTTTCTGAGTATGAGGGGGAACAAAATCCTGCTCAGATGTGCAAGGTATCTCAGGGATGGGTAATCTTGAACGGTCAATTTTTCCATTAGGAGTCAGAGGGAGAGCTTCTAAGGACACAAAAAGAGCCGGAATCATATACTCTGGCAACTTCTGTCCCAAGAAACGACGCAAATCCTCAGTATTTATCGGGCCATTTTCTCCTACTAGATAAGCGACTAACCTCTTATTCCGATAGGAGTCCTCCCAAACCTTCACCACCGTTTGCTTAACTTGGGGATAAGTCCCTAGAGTTGCCTCAATTTCTCCTAATTCAATGCGGAAACCCCGCAATTTTACCTGATTATCACCCCGCCCCAAAAAATCAATATTTCCCTCGGGTAAATATCGGGCTAAATCTCCTGTTTTATAGAGTTTTGCATTGGGTTCATTGCTAAACGGATTGGAGATAAATTTCTCGGCGGTTAATTCAGGTTGATTAAGATAACATCGAGCTAACCCTTCACCCCCGATATATAAATAACCAATAGTTCCTAGAGGAACCGGTTGCTTAAAAGAGTCCAGAATATAAACTTCAGTATTGGCAATAGGCCGGCCGATACTCGGTTGTCCATGGTGTCCTTTAGGCACTAAGCTAAAAGTGGAATAAGTGGTATCTTCTGAAGGACCATAGAGATTATAAACTTTCTTAATGTTTTCCTGCTGGTAAAGCTTCTGGACTAATTGATTAGACAAAGCTTCTCCTGCGAGGTTTACCGTTCGCACAGTCTCAGGTATCGCCTCAATTTCCAGGAGTTGGGCGATCGCTGTAGGTACGGTATTAATTAATGTTACCTCTTTGGCTGCACTTAAACTAGGCAAATCTAGAACATTCTGGGCCAGAATAATCTTACCCCCCACAGTCAAGGGCAAAAATAGTTCAAATACTGACAAATCAAAACAAATAGACGTAGAACCCAAAACCCCCGCTAATTCCTCACTGCTAAAGACTTCCTTGGACCAATTCAGTAAGGTTGTGGTGCTTTGATGCTCAATGACAACCCCTTTCGGTTTCCCCGTTGAACCGGAGGTATAAATCACATAAGCGGTATTACTGGAACTTACGGGTAAAGAGAGGTTTTCGGGACTTTCTAGGGCTATATTTCTTTGTTCTGCCTCTAATATCACCAGATTCCCTGGATAATTCCCTAATTTCTCGACTAATTTTTCTTGTGTTAGCAACAAGGAAACTTGGGCATCCCCTAAAATGACATTGAGGCGTTCAGTTGGATAAGCTGCATCTAAAGGTACATAAGCTCCCCCTGCTTTGAGAATGGCTAATAACCCTATAACCATCTCAGTTGTCCGTTCTAGGCAAATTCCCACCAAAGACTCCTGTTTCACCCCTTTTTTGCCTAAATAATGCCCTAATTGATTCGCTTTTTCGTTTAATTGACGGTAGGTTAATTGTTCATTTTCTGCAATAATAGCGATCGCATCAGGACTGCGCTTAACTTGCTCCTCAAACAATTGATGAATACAGTCATCTGGATAGTGAACCTCGGTATCATTCCATTCTTTCAATAATTGATGTTGTTCTTGCTCAGAAAGTAAACAACAAGTCTCATAACGTTCTAACCCTTCCGTTGCCATAGCGATGAGAGTTTTCTCGTAGTATCCTCCGATTAACTCCATCTGCTTTTCCCCTAGATAATTCCCATCATATTTAAGGGTAAGTTCTACTTCAGATGAAAGGGGATGAAGACTAAAATTAGCTAACAATGTAAAATTAGTTTGATTAAAAAACTTCCCTCCCAAGACCTCTAAATCTTGCACCCCGATGATACCTTGATAAACATGAAAATGAATAAAATTAAAAGCCGTATCAAACAAAGGTTGACCCGCAAAAGTTTTTTGTAACTCAGCCAGGGGATATCTTCGCCAAGATAAGCATTCTCTTTCAACATCAAAAGCTTGCTTAACTAAATCGCTCCAAGAACCTCCAGATAACTCTAAACGTAGGGGCAAAGTATTCAAAAATAAACCTAATATCTTTTCCCCATCGGCTACTTCTAACCGTCCATTAGAGACTAAACCTGTAACAATATCCCTCTGATTATTCAGTAAACTTAATACCCGAAAATGAGCCGCCAATAAAACACTTTTTAGGGGGACTCCAACTTGTTTACCGAGTTGTTTTAATCCCTGAGATACCTGACTAGATAGGGGAACTAACCAATCCCAATCTTGATTAACTTGATTAGATTTCGACCACTGAGGAAGTTTGGTCAGCGTGACATCTCTGAGTTTTTCTTGCCAATAATTCTGGCATTCTGTCGATTGAATAGTTTTCTTTTCTAAGGCGACAAAATCCCTAAAACTGATATCTGGAGGGGGAGAAAGAGGTAAAACTTTTTTGTCGAGAAGATAGAGATACTGTTGTAACAATTCTGTGAGCAATGAGGCGACACTCCAACCATCTAAAATAGAGTGATGAAAGCTGAAAGTTAGGTTAAAGTTATCCTGATGGCGGCGATGGAGATGAAAGCGAAATAAAGGAGGACTATTCCAGTCAAAAGTGCGGATTTTTTCCCGCTCAATCCAATCATCAATAGCCGTGTCTTGTTCAGAAGGAGATAAATGGGTTAGGTCATCTAATCCTAAAGGAACATCGATTTGTCGATGAACTAATTGTAGGGGTTCCTGATATTCAAAGAGTGCGAAACTGGTTCGTAATACCGGATGCCGCTGGACAATCTCCTTAATAGCACTATGTAAAGCGGGAAAATTAAAAGTAGCACGAATATGATAGGTAAACACATCATGGTACACCGACAGATTCCCCTGATATTCACTATGAAATATCATCCCCAATTGTAGAGCAGTTAGAGGATAAGCATCCTCCACTTCCTCCAGTAAATCCCAGCGAACTTCTTGAGGAATTAAACTAAAAACTTCCGTTTTTTCAGTCCCCAAAGTATCAATTTCATAGCTAACGCAATTGGCCAATTCTTGAATGGTTTGATGTTGCAATAATTGGGGTAAGGAAAAATGAAAACCCATTTGTCGCGCCTTAGCGATCACTTGTATTGCCCGAATCGAATCCCCCCCAAGTTCAAAAAAATTATCGTGAATACCAACCTCTTCGATGCCCAAAACTTCAGCCCAAATCAGTGCTAAAATTTCCTCAAGAGGGGTACAAGGTGCTACAAAATTCTCCGAATTCCTTAAACTGTTATAGCTTGGAGAGGGTAGGGCGCGACGGTCAATTTTTCCATTATTTGTCAGAGGAATAGAATCCAATTGCACAAAGGCATGGGGTATCATGTATTCTGGGAGTTGCTTTTGCAGATAACTCCGCAGTTGGGGAATCAGTTTACTGTTTAACTTAGACCTTAAAGGGTGATTTGCATAAAGTTGCCATTCAGGTTTTGCGGTGTGGGTGGGGGTAAAAGCGATGTAATTTCTACGGGAATTTTCTAGCGGAGCAAAAATCACATCGTAACAGTCCGGAGTATCGGACCTAGTTACCCAAACCGAAAGGGATAAATCCGCAGCTAAAGCCGAAAAATCTTCAGTTTCTACGGCATTTTCCGGTATAATGTCCGATTTAATCGCTTTAAATTCCTCGATTGTCCCAAAGTCTTGAGAATTGTTCAACAATTCCACAATTTTTAAAGGTCCAAACAAGCGCAAATTAGGGACACCTATCACCCTTAACCCCTCAGATGTCCCCAGTTGATTTCTCACCTCAGATAAAGTCAGCTGCTGTTCAGTCCAGTTTAATTCTTGAAGGTCGGTGCTAAAATCCACAATTGTTCCAATCCGCAGAACAACATTGTAACGAAATTGAGTCAATTCGTTGTGGTATCGACCTCTCTCTAGATGAATCTCGACTTCAGTAATCTGAGGAAAATAGGACTGAATTGCTCTAAACAAATCAGGGTCAATGAATAACTCATTTTCTTGCTCAATTTTCCTCTGTACAAGCTGTTTAAAATCCCTAATCGAATCTTCAGGGTTAGCCTTATAAAGTTCTACATCAGCGTGAAAAGCTGCCATGAGTTGCAAGTTTCGCACATCTCCAAGGAAAATACACCCCCCCGGAGTTAGTACCTTGATAGCTCCCTCTAAAACCCGCAATAAGTAATCTATATGGGGGAAATACTGCACAACCGAGTTAAGGATAATTGTATCGAATCCTTCTGACTCCAAACCCTCAAAATTATCGGCAGTACGGGTAAATAACCTTATTTGCTCCAGCTTTGGCCATTCTTGATTAATTCGCTGAATATGGTCTAAGGCTACTGATGAAATATCTGTTCCCCAATAATGCTGACAATGGGGAGCAACTTGGAATAATATTAACCCGGTTCCACAACCTATTTCCAGAACTTTTTTAGGTTGTTGAGCGAGAATAACCTTCACCTTATCATCTAGCCATTCTCGCATCTGAGCAGTCGGGATAGGTTCCCCCGTGTAACTACTATTCCAGCCAACAATATTAAATATACCCTCAGAATCTGCCGATGTTTGGCTGTAAATTTGGTTATAGAGGCTTTGCCATTGCTCGATTTGCTCATCGAATAATTGCCCTTTTTCTGAAGTCGCCAAGAGTTCCCCCTCTTGAGACTGACCCACAACATAAGCAATTAGTGTTTTACTGCCGGTTTCTGTCTCCGATGCAATGACTACCGCTTGCTCGACTGCTGGATGTTCACTGAGTATAGTTTCAATTTCCCCAAGCTCAATCCGGAAACCTCGAATCTTAACTTGATGGTCAATACGCCCCAAAAATTCAATATTTCCATCCGGTAAATACCGGGCTAAATCCCCCGTTTTATATAATTTTGCCCTAATTTCTCCCCCTATTGCTCCTGCGACCTTAGCAAAAGGATTAGGGATAAATTTCTGGTCTGTTAATTCGGGACGATTGAGATATCCACGAGCTAAACCTATACCACCAATATGTAATTCTCCCACAATCCCTATAGGAACTGGTTGTAAGTGCGGATTAAGAATATAAATCTGAGTATTGGCAATTGGTTGACCAATACTCACTATCGCTTTTTCACTCCCCGGTAAACAGGGCCAGTAAGTCACATCAATCGCCGCCTCAGTCGGCCCGTAGAGGTTGTGAAGTTCACAGTTAAAATGCTCAAAAAAGCGTTGTGTTAGGTCTAATGGCAGAGCTTCCCCACTACATAAAACCCGCTTGAGAGAACTACATTCTTTTAGCTCTGTTTCTTGCAGAAACACTCGCAGCATCGAGGGGACAAAATGAAGGGTAGTAATTTGCTGCTCTTGGATCAATTGTATTAAATAGATACTATCTTTATGACCTTCTGGTTTAGCTACCACTAGGGTTGCACCGGCTAATAATGGCCAGAAGAATTCCCACACTGAAACATCAAAACTAAAAGGGGTTTTTTGTAAAATGCGATCGCTGTTAGTTAACTGATAAGTATCCTGCATCCACAACAAACGATTCCTGATACCCTGATGAGTATTCATCGCACCTTTAGGCTTACCTGTAGATCCCGAAGTATAAATAACATAGGCTAAATTTTCCCCCGCTACGCCACTGTCACAATTGTTCTGACTTTCTTGAGAAATTGCTGGCCAATCTGTATCTAAAGCAACAACAATCCCCCAGTATTCCCCCAACAATCCCCGCAGCGATTCCGCAGTAATGATCACTTTTACCCCAGTATCTTCTAATAGATAACTTAGGCGTTCTTGAGGATAATTAGGATCTAAGGGGACGTAAGCTCCTCCGGCCTTCAAAACAGCCAATAAACCTACTACCATTTCTAAGGAACGCTCCAGATAAATTCCGACTAATTCCTCTGGTTTTACTCCTAATTTTTGTAGGTAATGACCAAGTTGATTGGCTTTTTCATTTAATTCTTGATAAGTTAATTCTTGATTTTCAAAAATGACCGCCACTCTCTCAGGGTAAAGTTTGGCTTGCTCTTCAAATAGCTGATGAATCCATTGCTTTTGAGGATATTGAATGGCCGTATCATTCCAATCTATCAGCAATTGTTCTCGTTCTTTTGCCGTTAATATATCAATTTCTGACAAATCTATATCGGGATTAATCGTCACTGTTTCTAAGATTTTCTGGTAATGTCCTAGCATTCTCTCGACAAAATCTCTGGGAAAGTTATCTTTAATAAAAGTGACAGAAAAACCACTATCATCCGCTGCTATGGCAAAAACTAATTGAAATTTATTTAACGAAGAAATGTCCCCACACAGGCCTTCTTTGATCACAGCAACGTCAAAAATATTCTCTAGTTCTCCTCCTCTTGCTGCCAAGGTTTTGACCAAACTATCCAGAGCATAGTTTTGATGGCGATATCCTTCTTGTAAATCTTTACGAATGATTCTTAGTAAATCTTTAAATGAACTAAAATTATGTTGATTGAATCGGCAAAATATCAGGCTATCTAATTTTTCTGTATTCAAAGCTCCTGTAGCCGTAGCAAACTCGACTTGAGCAGTATATTTAAACATTAAAACCTGGACAACAGCCAAATGAAATGCTAAATTATTAACAGAATTATTTGCTGTTAAACTGTTGATTTTTTTCTGTAAATCTGTAGAGATAACTTCAATAACGCTATCTTGCTCCCCGGTTTTATTCTGACTTACATTACCAAATAGAGTAGTTACTGGATCTATTTCTTGAAGTTGCCGAATTTGGTAATCTATTGAAACCAGATGTGCTTCCATTGCTGTTCTAACTTTGTCCCTAAATAGTAGTTGATGGCGGTATTCAGAGTCATGGGGTACAATGCTTACCCGTTCCCTGTTCCCTTAAAGCGATAATTCCCGTCTCTGACGAGTGGAATTATTGCTATATGGACTACAGGAAACCCGACTACGGCTAAGGTCGAGGTTTCTGTCGCTTCTTCAAAATTGTTCTGAGCTTCGACATCATAGCATATTAAACCGACATTCCGCACATCTTCATATACTTTCTATATATCTTTACATTCCCCAAGATGTTTTGACGAAAAATCTTCATTGTAGAAACTACTCTTGTCAGCAATAAATTAGTAAAAATTATTAATTGAATATTAAGAAGTGCGGAAAGTGTGACATTTAAAGATATAGTGGCGCGAGGCCAGCAGAGCAGAGCTTAGGATGCCACACCCCACACCAGGTTATTGGAGATGTCTGTTGACAATTACTACCTCGATCAGGTATGATTGGCTGTCTGGTCGTAATAGCTGAAGAAGTGACAACGAGGTGGAAATTTAAGTGAGGTGGGGGGAAAATTTCCTCACTGTAAGCCATCAAATTAATCGACTTACCTAGTAAAAACCAAATTCCCTCGTTATCTTTCGGCGAAAGTCTCAAGCTTTTTCCCTACACCCTAACCCCGACAATCTACACCCTGTTTCACTTTCCATCTGCTTGTCACCCCGTCAGTCGCAATAATTATTCTTTTCCAAGTCGAGTCTAACACTATGGACTTTCAAGATAAAAAGAACTTATCCGAAAACGAGCAATCAATCCAAACTAGAGTTTTTAAAGCTCTTAGTGAAGCTAAAGAAAAATTAAAAGCTTTCGAGTCTCAACAAAGCGAACCCTTAGCTATCGTGGGTTTAGGTTGTCGTTTCGGTCATAATATTGCGACACCTGAATCCTTCTGGTCTTTCCTGAAAGCGGGTAAAAATCACCTCAGAGAAATACCTAATGAGCGCTGGAACCAGCAGGATTTTTATGATTCAGATCGGAATAAAGTGGGTAAAATCTATGTTTCTCAGGGGGGGTTTCTCGATGATGTCTCCCAGTTTGATGCCCATTTTTTCGGAATTGCTCCCAAGGAAGCCGTCGCTATGGATCCTCAGCAAAGGTTGCTTTTAGAGGTAGCCTATGAAGCTTTGGAAAATGCAGGAATGGCAACAACGACGGCTAGAAGGGGAAAAACAGGGGTTTTTATCGGGATTACTAATAATGACTATGCCCGTATTCTTACCTCAAATGAGGACTATAATGCCATCGGAGCCTATCATATTTCGGGCAATCATACTAATGCGGCAGCTGGGCGTATTTCTTACCTTTTAAATCTTAATGGTCCGAGTTTGGCAGTAGATACCGCTTGTTCTTCTTCCTTAGTCGCTGTTCATCTGGCTTGCCGTTCCTTACGTTCCCAAGAATGCAGACAAGCGTTAGTCGGAGGAGTGAACTTAGTTTTAACTCCAGAAGTCGTCATCGCCTTGTGCCGCAATCAGATGTTAGCCGCCGATGGCCAATGCAAAACCTTTGACGAAAGTGCCGATGGGTTTGGGATAGGCGAAGGTTGCGGAGTCATCGTCTTAAAAAGACTCAGTGACGCTCTTCAAGATGGCGATCACATTTGGGCAGTGATTCGGGGGACCGCAGTCAACAACGATGGGGCCAGTGGCGGCTTTACCGTTCCTAATGGGCCTGTGCAGAGAGAATTAATCAGAGAAGCTCTAGCTGATGCTCGTTTAGATGCCGCCGCTATCGATTATGTTGAAGCTCACGGTACAGGAACATCTTTGGGAGACCCCATCGAAATTAAAGCCATAGCCGAGGCATTATGCGTCAATCGTCGGAAATCTAACCCGTTATTAGTCGGTTCTCTCAAAACTAATTTAGGTCATCTGGCGGCGGCGGCCGGAATTTCAGGATTAATTAAAACCGCATTATCGCTACACTACCGTGAAATTCCGGCTCATCTGAATTTCAAAAAACCCAATCCTCATATTAATTGGGATGCCTTACCGATTAGTATCGTCACGCAAAATTGTCCTTGGAATGTTAACAATGGCAAGCTCAAAGCGGCTGGAGTCAGTTCTTTTGGAGCATCGGGAACCAACGCTCATGTTATTTTAAGCGAACCGCCTCAACCGCAACCCCAAAACCCGAAAATATCCCCCATTCTCGTTACTTTTTCGGCTAAAGAACCCGAACGTTTACGTCTTTTTACGACTCAATTTGTGGATTATCTTGAGCAGAAAACATCTCTCAACGTCAAGGACATTGCTCTATCTTTAAATACCGGTCGTTTTCCCCATAAACACCGCCTTGCTCTTTTAGTTTCTAATCAAGAGAATCTGCGCCAAGGAATTCAGGCTTTTCTCAAGAGCGATGGGGATGAAAAGCACTTTCAAAATAATAGCTTCGACATTATTTATGGAGAAGCGCAAAGCAATCCTAAAATTGCTTTTCTCTGCAATGACGAGCAAGAAATTAGTCCAGAAATCCCAGAAATCATTGAAACCCTGCTCAATAATGAGCCAGTATTTTATGATGCTTTTAGGCAGTGCGATCATCTGTTTAAAAAATATTTAGAATTTTCTCTTCAGGAATTATTGTCATCTAAAAAAGCCTTAGAGCCTCAGATTCCTTTGTCTGTACAACCGTTATTATTTGCCTATCAATATGCTCTTTGTGAACTCTGGAAATCGTGGGGAATTTCGCCTTCTGCGATTTTAGGTTCTGGATTAGGGGAATATCTCGCCGCTCAACAAGCGGGAGTTTTTTCCCTTGAAGATACCGTCAAGCTGGTGGCGAAACGCGCTCAAATTAGCCCACAAAACCCCAACGCAGAAGACCTTTTATCCTTGCTCAAAAGCACCCCAGAAGTCGATTCTAACTCTCCCGATATTACCCTAATTTATCAGGGTGAAGTTGTGAAAAAATCTCTCACAAATTCAGTTAATAGAGGGGAAAGGATTAGGCAGAAATCCGACGAAATCGCCCAGGGAATTTCTACTTTGCATCAAATGGGATATCAAATCTTCCTAGAAATGGGAATTAGTGCCAATCTCATTAATATAGGTCGTCAAAAGTTAGGGGTAAATTCAATTCTATGGTTATCTAGTTTAGGGGAGGATTGTCACAGTGATCAGCATGAGCAAAGGGTGCTAGGTCAACTCTATGTACGAGGATTTAATATTAACTGGGAAGCCTTTCATCGCTCACATCTGGGGCAAAAAATTAGTTTACCTAATTCGCCTTTTATCCGCAAACGCTACTGGATAAATTCTGGCAATAAATCAGAGTCTTCTAGCTATAAAAACCCTAATTATTACTCTGGACATCCCTTACTAGGCGATCATTTTCCTTCTCCCTTAGCTCTCCTTCAATATCGAGGCAATATTAGTCAACATAAACCTGCATTTTTAAGAGAACATCAGGTTTTTGATCAGGCTATATTGCCAGCATCTGCCTTGATAGAAATGGCTTTAGCTGCCGGGGAGAATCAAAAAGTTATTTTAGAAAATGTTGAATTTAAGAAGGCATTAATTTTAAAAGATACGGAAGACACATTACAGTTAATCATTGAGCAAAAAAGCTTTAAAATTTACCATGCACTTGAGCCAAATTGGGAAATATTAGTTACTGGAAAAATTGATGAATTGAAATCAACTAATTTACCCCATTGTCATCTAGAAGAAATCGTAAAAAAATGTTCTGAAGAAGTCGATATCAACTCCTTTTATGAAACTTATCAAAAATCAGGGATAAATTACGGGAGTAACTTTCGGCTCATTCATCAACTGAAGCGGGGGGAAAATACAGCTTTTGCTCAAATCAAATTAACCGATAGGTTAGAGCGGGAAAAATATCATTTTCATCCAGCTATGTTAGACGCTTGTTTTCAAGGGATTGCTGCCATTTTATTTAAAGAAGAATCCTCAGTAACTTATGTTCCTGTTCGCCTTGGGCAATTGGCATTTTTCCACCCTCCTGATGAGCAGGTAATCAGCGCGGTTCGACTGAAAAACTCCTCCCCTAACCCTAACATTATTATCGCTGATATTGATATCTATTCCCCTCAAGGTCAACCCTTGGCATCCCTCATCAACTTAGAACTAAAAGCCGTTCAATCTCAAGAGATTATCCCCCAAGAAATACCCCCTCAAATCTATCTAGAAGAATGGATGCCTTGCGAGGAATTATTAGGGAATGGTAGAGACACTTTAGTAGCTCCCCAGGTGATTAAAAATCAAATTCACCCCGCACAGTTAGAACAACAACTAGGGGAAAAATTGGGGCAATATGAGAGCTTAATGGAGGCCTTGGAAAAGTTAAGCGTTGTCTATATCTGGGAAGCCTTAACAAAACTTAATGGACAGCCAAAATTAGGTCAAACTTATTCCGAAGCACAGATAGCAAATCAAGGTCAAATTGTTGATTTTTACCGACCTTTATTATCTCGATGTTTAAGTATTTTAGCTGAAGAAAAAATCGTTAATCAGACAAAAGATGGCTGGTTATTCGTCAAAGAATTAGAAGCACCTTCATCGCCATCGCAAATTAAAATTCTCCGCCAAGAATTTGCCGATTATCCAGCAGAAATTAGTCTAATGGAGCGTTGTGGCTCTGCTTTGGCATCAGTCATGAGTCGTCAAGTTGAGCCATTAGAATTACTCTTTCCTCAAGGGGATTTAGAAGCGATCGCAGCAATTTATTCGGAAGCTGCCGGAGCTAAATTGATGAATCAGTTAGTCGCCACCACAATCAGCCGTGCTATTGCGAATTTCCCCCCCTATTATCCCCTAAGAATTCTCGAAATTGGGGGAGGAACAGGAGCCGTTACTGCTGGCATTTTACCTCACTTACCGACAGAACATATCGAATATGTATTCACCGATATTTCCTCTAGTTTCTTAACAAGAGCCAAGGAAAATTTTAGAGACTATCCCTTTATTAAATATCAAACTTTAGACATTGAAAAAAATCCCTTTACTCAAGATTTTCTCCCCGGCAGTTTTGACATAATCATCGCCGCTAATGTTCTTCATGCCACAGCCAACCTTCAAAAAACCCTTGAAAATGTGCGCTCTCTCATCGCTCCTAAGGGACGACTAATCCTCTTAGAAAGTACAGGGGCAAGACGTTGGGTAGATTTAACCTTTGGCTTGACAGAAGGATGGTGGTTATGTAGTCAAGATCTGCGCCGGAATGGTTATCCGTTAATCAGCACAAAAGATTGGCAAAATTTACTGATTGAGAATCAATTTGAAGACATTAATATTATCGAACCAAGCCAAGCAAAAACCCGAAATTTATTAAAACAAAGTGTCATCATTAGTCGAAGCAGTGAGCAATTACCTTCTCTTCCGGCAAAATCTTACTATCATCAAATAATCTGGGCAGATAGTCAAGGAATTGCTAACGGTTTAATCCCTCTATTCCAACAGAGAGGAATAAGTTGTTCTTGCGTCTTTTCCAAAGATATTAACCCGGAGATGGCTGAAGATTACCTATCAATATTGAGAAACTCGATAACTTCAGAAACTCGTCAAATACTGTACTTCTGGGGCTTAGAAAAAATCCCTGGAGAAATTGATCAACAAGTCGAGATTCATTGTCAACGATTTCTCTTTTTCTTACAAGCCTTATTGCAGCAAGAAAATCCGCCGGCTCTGATTTTAGTGACTCAAGGAGCAGTACCAGCAAAAGCCATTAAAACCCTGACCTCTCCCTCTCAAGCATCCTTATTAGGAATAGCCTTCAGCCTAGTCTTAGAACATCCTGAACTTAATTTCAAGGCAATTGACCTAGATCCAGATGAAGTAAACTCAGCCGACAAACTGCTGCAAGAAATCTACAGTAATCCCCAAGAAAACCGGGTTGCTTTGCGGGGGGAACAGCGTTTTTATCCCCGTTTAGTGCAGAGAAAACTTGAAGATGGAAATATCAATTTTAGTCCTGATGGCTATTATTTAATCACAGGAGGCACAGGGGGGTTAGGATTAGCAACAACCCGATGGATGATTGAAAAAGGGGCGCGGAATCTAGTTTTGTGTAGTCGTCGAGGGGCAGAAGGAATTAGCCCTGAAATATTAGCCAATCTCTCCTCTAGTGGGGCAGAAATTACCATCAAAAAACTTGATATTACTGATGCTGAAAAACTGCACACTGTCTTAGAAGAATGCCGTTCTAAATATCCTGTGCGGGGCGTTTTTCACATTGCTGGAACCTTAGACGATACAACCTTATTAAGACTAACACCAGAGCGCTTTAATTATGTTTTAGCTCCCAAAGTTAAAGGAACTTGGTTGCTTCATCAACTCACCCTAAATGACCCATTAGAATTCTTTGTCTGTTATACTTCTGCTGTATCTTTAATTGGCTCAGCTGGACAAGCTAATGCTGCGGCAGCTAATGCCTTTGAAGACGCTTTTATCTATTATCGTCAGGCGCATCATTTACCCGGAACGGTCATAAATTGGGGTCCTTGGAGCGAAATAGGTGCAGCAGTAGATCGCAATGTTTTGGAGAGATTAGCCGCTAAAGGATATGCGGCTATGAAACCCGATTTAGCCCTTAATGCTCTGGAAAAAATTCTCCTAAATCAGATTATTCGCGCTGGTGTAATTAAGATTGACTGGCAACAATTTCCTTATATTCATCAAAACTTTTATAAAAACTTTCTGCCTCAAGGAAAACCCCAAGCTGCCCCCTCATCTGAGTTTTTAAAACAATGGCAAAATTTAACCTTAAAAGAGCGTCCTAATTGGCTAACTAATCATATCATTATGCGTGTTTCTAATGTCTTAGGACACTCAAATGATGAAACTTTTTCCCCTCAACAAGGCTTTTTTGATTTGGGGATGGACTCTCTCACTTCTACAGAGTTACGAAATCTGTTACAAACTGACTTTAATTGTTCTCTCCCTTCGACGATTACTTTTCGTTTTCCGAATGTTGAAGCCTTGGCTAATTATTTACAGCGAGAAGTTCTAGATAATTCTCAACCGGTATTTACCCCTCAAATAAAAGCAGAAATTTCTCAAAAACAGCCAGAAAAATCACAACTCGATGATGATCCTATTGTTATTGTCGGCATGGCTTGTCGATTCCCCGGCGGTGCTAAGAATTTACAATCTTTCTGGGAACTTTTAGAACAGGGAAAAGATGCTATAACAGAAATTCCTCAAGATCGCTGGGATCAGGAAACATGGTATGATCCTAATCCCGATGTCCCTGGCAAAATATACGCTCCTTACGGTGCATTTCTAGAACAAATTGAGGAATTTGATGGAGAATTTTTTGGCATTATTCCTAGAGAATCTGTCGCTATGGATCCTCAGCAGCGTTTACTCTTGGAAACTACTTGGCAAGCTTTAGAATCTGCTGGACAAAATCCCCAAAAACTACGCAACAGTCAGACGGGAGTTTTTATCGGTTGCATGACGCAAGATTATGCCCAATTAAGTTATTCTCCTCAAGCCATTAATGCTTATACTGGTTCAGGAACTTCTGTTAGTATGGCGGCGGGTCGTCTTTCTTATGTCCTTGGTTTACAGGGTCCATCAATGACCATTGACACCGCTTGTTCCTCCTCATTAGTAGCGATTCATTTAGCTTATAATGCCTTACTTAATGGTGAGTGCGATCTGGCTTTAGCCGGAGGGGTTAATATTATTTTAACTCCCATTATTTCTTTAATCGAAAGTCGCGCCCATATGCTTGCCCCTGATGGACATTGCAAAACCTTTGATGAGAGCGCAAATGGCATGGTGCGAGGAGAAGGCTGTGGAATAGTTGTTCTGAAAAGATTGAGCCAAGCGGTTAAGAATGGAGACCAAATTTTGGCGAAAATTTATGGCACAGCCGTCAATCATGATGGTCCAAGTAGTGGGCTAACCGTTCCTAATGGTCAAGCTCAAGAAAAATTATTATATCAAGCCCTTAAACGTGCTAATCTCAAGCCTGAACAAATCGATTATATCGAAGCTCACGGCACTGGAACAGCCCTTGGTGATCCGATTGAATTAGAAAGTATGTCCGCCGTTTTTGGTCAACGCTCCCCTAATCGGCCTTTAATTATTGGTTCAGTAAAAACGAATTTAGGCCATTTAGAAGGTGCTGCCGGAATTGCCGGATTAATTAAAACCGTTCTAGCGTTACAACACCATAAAATACCTCCTCATCTTCACTTTAAAAATCCTAATCACCGCTTTGATTGGAGTTCTCATATTTTTGAAGTTCCTGTACAAGGAAAACCTTGGAATATCAGCGAACGTCCAAGGATTGCTGGAGTAAGTTCCTTTGGATTTAGTGGAACGAATGCTCATATCATTGTTGGGGAAATTGACGCTGATTTACCTCAACCTTCGGAGAATAATTTTTATCTATTACCCCTTTCGGCTCGCTCTGAAAAATCGCTGCAAGAGTTAGCGAGAAATTATCAAGATATTTTGACTGAGTCTATCAATTTAGCTGATGTTTGTTTTACCGCCAGTACAGGACGGGGGATTTTTCCGCAACGAATCTGTATTTTAGCAGACTCAATAACCACGGCACAACGAGCATTAATTGATTACCAAGATGGTGAAAATTCTGACTCATTAATCCGACCGATTTTATCAGAGACTCCGCCAAAGATAGCTTTCCTCTTTTCTGGACAAGGCTCTCAATATTCGGGCATGGGAGAAACCCTTTATAACCGAGAAGTTGTTTTCAAGGAAACATTAGATCTTTGTGCTCAAATTCTAGAACCCCTTTTAGAAAAATCTCTCTTAGATTTAATCTTTCAAGAGCAAAATAGTGAGTTATTAGAGGAAACCCAAATCACTCAGCCGGTGATTTTTTCCCTTGAATATGCACTTGCCAAATTATGGCAATCTTGGGGAATACAACCTTCAGCCCTTTTAGGACATAGTATCGGGGAATATGTGGCGGCTTGTTGGGCAGGAGTCTTTTCTTTAGAAGATGCCTTAAAATTAGTGACTCAACGGGGTAAATTAATGGGAAAATTGCCCCATAATGGCAGTATGTCCGCTATTTATGCTGATTATGAGACGGTAGCAAACGCTCTAACTTCTTATGAAAATCAAGTTAATATTGCTTCAGCCAATGGCTCAATTACCGTCATTTCTGGATTTAAAGAGATTGTTGAGCAACTGGAAAAAAACTTTATTGATCAAGGGCATAAAACTAAACGTTTAGCGGTATCTCATGCTTTTCATTCTCCTTTAATGCAGCCCATTCTTGATGATTTTTCCCAGGTCTTAAAAACAATTTCTTTTCATGAACCTAGCTTAACGATTATTAGTAATCTGACAGGGAAAGCTGTAGGTTCAGAAATTACAACTCCTGATTATTGGGTAGATCATCTGCGTAGTACTGTACAGTTTAGTCAAGGATTTCAGTCTTTAATTGATCAGGGTTATCGTTGTTTTCTAGAAGTCGGTTCTAAGCCTGTATTACTGAGTATGGCTCGCCTTATTTCTGCCAACCAGGATCTATTATGGTTGCCTAGTATTGTACCCGGGCAGGATGAACAGGCACAAATGTATAGAAGTTTAGCGACACTTTTTGTTAATGGTTATTCTGTAGACTGGACTACAGTATTTAAACAAGGTAAGCGGATTATTTTACCGACTTATCCCTTTCAAAGAGAACGGTATTGGCTATCTAATTCGGAATTTTCTCTAGGGCAAATCAAGACTCAGTTACATCCTTTTATTAAAGATTTTAAAAAGTTAGCAACGGGAGACATGATCTTTGAAGGCGAGGTGAGTTATCTTAACCCTAGTTATTTAGAAGAACATCAGGTATTTGATAACATTGTATTTCCAGCTACTGGTTTTATTGAAGCTATTTTAGCCGCAAGTCAGAAAATATTTAATGGGCATTTTGTCACCCTTCAAAATGTCTCTATTCATCAGGGATTACTCTTATCTCCAACTCCCTTAATAGTCCAAATAATTTTTAGACCTAAAAAATCATCTCAACTGATTTATACTTTTGAGATATTTAGCAGTGATTCTGCACAAGAAAAATGGGTTCTTCATGTTACAGGTGAAGTCAAACCTAAGGATATACAAAGCTTGGATGCCTCAGAATTAACCCAAACTAAATTAGAAAGAGAAACCCCTAAAGAATCAATTTCTATTCGTGAATTCTATGAACTTTATCAGCAGATGGGGATCAGGTATGGGGAGCAGTTCCAAGCGATTCAAGAGTTATATTCTTTCAAAAAAGGCTCTCAAGCTAAAATTAGTATTAACCCTAGTTTAGCGGATCGGCGTTATCATTTTCATCCAGTTCTTTTGGATGCTTGCTTACAAAGTATTGGGGCAGCTTTCCCCGAAATTCATGGTCAAGAATTGCATCTACCTTATGGATTCTCTTCCTTGGAAATATTCCTAAATCCAACTTCGCAAGTTTGGACGGAAGTTCAGGTCATCTCAGATACTAATGGTGAAATGAGAGTAAATGTTAATATTTATGATGAACAAGGACAGCTTTGCGCTCGCTTTACTGACTTAACAGCACGGCGCATAAATCCGGCTATTTTACAGAGTTTATGGCAAGAAAAGTCGAACGATTGCTTTTATAAAGTGGAATGGAAAAAACTTCCATCAATGCCAACTGTTGCCGTCAATTCTCAAAATTCTTGGTTAGTCTTGGTTCGTCCAGAAACAGACTTAAATTCCCTAATTAATTTATATAAAAGGGCAGGAGAAAAAGTAATTACTGTAGAAATGGGACAGAATTATCAATGTAATTCTCAAGATTCTTTTGTCATCAATCCGGCTCAGAAATCTGATTTTCAGCGTCTCTATCAAGAAGCTTATCCATCGGGAGAATTTCCGACTGGCGTTGTTTTTTCTTGGGAATCTTCAGAAGCTGAAGACGTGCTAGATACAGTATATCAGAGTTCTCATGCCGTCTTAAATTTAGTGCAAACCCTCACTAATAACTGGGAGAAATTACCTCATTTATGGCTGATTACTCGCGGGGCTAATAAAATTATCAATGATACGGCTTTATATCCTCAACAGTCCCATTTATGGGGATTAGGAGCAGTCATTAATCAAGAGTATCCTAAAATGGGTTGTGTTTGTTTAGATTTACCAATCCATAAAGAAGCTAATGAAGCTGAACTTTTATTCAATGAATTAAAGTGTTTCCCCCATGAATTCCGTTTGGCTTTACGTCAAGGAAACCGCTACGCAGCCAGGTTAGTTTCTGCATCTCTTCCTAGCTCAGAAAAACGACATTTTATTAATCAGTCAGGGGTTTATTTAATCACGGGAGGGGGAGGAAAACTGGGCGGATTAGTGGCTCAATGGTTATCAGAAATGGGAGCAAGTCACTTAGTTTTGTGTAGTCGCCATGTTAAATCTTCAACAGAATTGATAGCCCCATTAGTGGAGAAAGGAACAAAAGTAACCTTGATTGAAGCTGATATTACTTCCCCCACAGATATGAAAAATTTATTCTCTCGTTTTGGGGCAGACTTGCCCGTCTTACGAGGAATAATTCACGCAGCAGCGGTCTTAGAAGATGGGCTGATCAGTAATCAAAGTTGGCAAAAATATCAAAAGGTAATGAGTCCAAAAGTAGCAGGAACTCTATTATTAGATCGTTATACTCGCTCTCTATCTTTAGACTTTTTTGTGAGCTTTTCTTCTGCGGCTGTCATCCTTGGTTCACCAGGTCAAAGTAATTATGCTGCGGCTAATGCTTTCATGGATGCTCTAATGCAGCAACGGCAAAGTTTAGGATTACCTGGTATTAGTATTAATTGGGGAGCTTGGGAGACGGGCAACCAAATTGATCAACAACGTTTCGCTAATTGGGGTTTGCAGATGATGCCTTCTGAGCAAGCGTTTCAATATCTCAATCAGGTAATTTTAGATGATATTAACCAAGGGATAGTTCTCGATATTAATTGGTCGATTTTTAACCAAACTTTCAATATTAATCAACCCTTCTTTAGCGAGGTATTAACCCTAAAAAATCAAAAACAAACAAGTCCAGCAAAACTATTAGAACGATTAAAATCTGTCTCTATAGACGAACGAATAAACGCTTTAGTAGAAGGACTGGAGAAAATATTAAGAGAAGTGACTGGGTTAAATGGGAACAAAGTTATTCCTCAACAAACATCATTCTTAGACTTAGGTTTAAACTCTCTAATGGTCATAGAATTTAAAAATCGCTTAGAAACAGATTTAGGGTGTAAATTGCCATCTTCGATCATTTTCGATTATCCTAATCTTCTCAGCTTAAGTACCTACTTACGGGAACAAATTCTAGCCAATCATCTCGATTTTGAGATTAAAATAAATCCAATTCCTGACAATCATAGTCCCTATGACAGCCTCAGTGAAGACGAACTGGCAAGATTACTTAATCAAAAATTAACGGAGCTTGATCAATATGGAGGTTAAATTTTAAAAATAATGTTTCAAAAGGCATCAGATGTGGTAGGCTAAGTAGATGAACATGAGTAAGCTTAACTCTGTGGGGTTAAACTTTTGTTTATATTCACTGATAGCAGCATCTTAATTTATGTTTAACGGCGGATAAACTTAGAAATTATAGAGAATGGGGCATGGTTGAGAGTATAGATTACAAAAAATTAATGGCAACGACCTTAAGTAAAATGGAGGTAATGCAGGCTCGTATCAATGAATTAGAGACGAGACAAAGTGAATCCATTGCGGTGGTCGGAATGGCCTGTCGTTTTCCGGGAGGTATTAATTCCCCAGAAAAGTATTGGAGTTTTTGTCAAGCTGGACTTGATGCAATAGTAGAAGTTCCTAAAAGCCGTTGGGATATATCAAAACTGTATTCTCAAGAACCAACTTTAGGAAAAATGAACACCGCTTATGGGGGATTTCTTCAAGAGAATATCACAGAATTTGATGCCCGTTTCTTTTCGATCTCAGCAAGAGAAGCCGCCTCCATGGATCCTCAACAAAGGTTACTCTTAGAAGTTGCTTGGGAAGCCTTAGAAAATGCCAATTTACCTCTGAAAAATTTAGCCGATAATAAGGTAGGGGTATTTGTGGGGATTACTAGCATTGACCATGCCCTGAAGGTTTACGGCACAAACTATGATCAAATTGACTCTTTTTTTGGCACCGGCAATGCTCTAAGCGCAGCCGCTGGCAGGCTATCTTATTTTCTCAATCTTCACGGTCCTTGTCTCTCGATTGATGCAGCCTGTGCCTCCTCATTAGTAGCCGTCCATCAGGGGATTCGTAGCCTGAGAAATCGTGAATGTGAACTCGCTTTAGTGGGTGGGGTAAACCTCATTTTAGAACCCGCAATTACGATTACTCTTTCTCAGTCGGGAATGATGTCCCCCGATGGGCGTTGCAAGACTTTTGATGCCTCTGCAAATGGATATGTGCGAGGGGAAGGCTGTGGGGTTTTAATTTTAAAAACTTTATCAGAAGCCCAGAAAAACGGGGATCAAATTCTTGCCCTGTTGCGAGGTTCGGCAGTGAATCATAATGGCGCTGCTGCAGGTTTAACCGTACCCAGTGGACCCGCCCAGCAAGAATTGCTCCGTCAAGCTCTAGCTAATGCCAGAATAGTCCCTGAAGATGTCAGCTACATAGAAGCTCATGGCACAGGTACTTCTTTAGGAGATCCCATCGAATTGAATGCCATTGCCTCAGTTTATGGAAAGCGCTCCGACCCTCTTTATGTCGCCTCAGTGAAAACCAATATCGGCCACCTTGAAGCCGCTGCTGGCATGGCGGGAATAATTAAAACAATTCTGATTCTTCAACAGGGTAAAATCCCTCCCCATCTTCATTTCCAAAGCCCTAATCCTCTGGTTGATTGGGAAGACCATCCTATTAAAATTCCTACTCAAAATATACCTTGGCCGAATAACAATAAAGTACCCATAGCTGGGGTAAGTTCTTTCGGGTTTTCTGGCACAAATGCCCATGTCATTGTTCAACAAGCACCCGTCAGCAAAATCTCAGAAATTCAACAACAAATTCCTAGTCATCTCTTAACTCTTTCAGCCCACAACACAACCGCTTTAAAAGAATTAGCTAAACGTTTTCATACCCTCCTAGAATCTCATCCTGAAATTGGAGATATTTGTTATAGTGCAGCTGTCGGAAGGATAGATTTACCTGAACGTTTAGCCATTGTTGGCGATACTTGTCCAGAATTACAACAAAGATTAGCCGCTTTTGCTGAAGAAAACCCACTTGATGATTTGACTTTTTATCAACGTTTTACATCAGAAAAATCCCCTAAAATTGTTTTTCTTTTTACAGGGCAAGGGGCTTGTTATCCCGGCATGGGGCATCAACTCTATCAAACTCAGCCAACATTTCGTCAATATATTGATCAATGTGCCGAAATATTAGCGAAGTATTTAGACCATCCTTTAACTGAAATATTATTTGGTGAACAGACCGATTTACTCAATCAAACCGCTTACGCTCAACCGGCTATATTCGCCCTAGAATATTCCCTAACAATGCTATGGAAATCTTGGGGAATTACCCCCAGTTTACTGATTGGCCATAGTGTGGGAGAATATGTAGCAGCTTGTATCGCAGGAGTATTTAGCTTAGAAGCTGGACTCGCCTTAATTGTCAAACGGGGGCAATTAATGCAAACCACAACCTCCGGGAAAATGGCTTCAATTTTTGCTGATGAAGAGACAGTAAGTTCCCTAATTAAAAATTATAATGAAACGGTTTCAATAGCTGCCATTAATCACCCTCAACAGATTGTTATTGCTGGAGAAAGTGCCAGCCTTGAGGAAGTTATTAGCACCTGCAAAAAGCAAAAAATTCCCGCTCAATATCTCCCCGTTACTCAGGCTTTTCATTCCCCTTTAATGGAGCCAATTTTAAAAGAATTTGAAAAAGAGGCTCGTCAAATTTCTTATCAACGACCCCAAATTCTCTTACTTTCAGGACTTGATGGAGAGGTTTTAGAAAATGCACCAGATGCCACTTATTGGAGCAAACAATGCCGAGAACCAGTAAGATTTTTGTCGAGTTTGATAACCGCTTTCAACAAGGGATATAACCTATTTTTAGAAGTGGGACCAAGACCAATACTGGCAGAACAAGGTCGTCGTTATAAAGATGAGGTCATCTGGTTAAGTTCTCTCAATCGTGGCTTAGATAACTGGCAGACAATTCTTTCAGCCTTGGGACAACTCTACCTCAATGGCCTGCCTTTCAACCCAGAACAATTCAATCAGAATTATGGCTATAAAAAAGTCAGATTGCCGAACTATCCCTTTCAAAGAAAACCTTTCCAATTTCAGCCTAATCCTCGAACAGAAAATCAGAGCATTGACAAAATATTCCTAGACTCACAAACTTCTAACCTTACCGAAACCACAGTTTTTAATATGCAAAAGCATCAACAGGAAATCCGTAATCAATTAAAATCAATTCTGGCTTTACTTCTGAAAGAAGATGAGAACGATCTGCCGGAGGATGAGACATTACTAAACTTAGGAGCAGACTCAATTATCTTGACTGACTTTTCTCGCAAAATTGAAGAAAAATTTCAAGTCAAAGTGAAAATAGATCAACTCTTTACCGATTTACAAACTCTTGTTGATATCTCCGAATACCTCTGCCAATTTGTAAAAGAAAAACCCTTAGAAAATACTTCAGAAATAACAACTAAAGTTATCGATGACGAGACAGAATTAAGCAATTATCTGCAAGTCATTAATCAATTGCAACCCATCGCTACAGCCTATATCATCAAGGCTTTAGAGTCCTTAGGGAAAAAACTTAATCAGGGGGAACAATGGACAATAGAAACCCTAAGACAAACCTTACCTATTGCTCCCAAATATCACATTTTGCTCAATCGTTATTTGCAGGATTTAGAGCAAGCTAATATTCTTCAAAATCAAGGGAATGTTTGGACTGTCAAAAACTTGCCTGAGTATTTTTCCCTACCCCAAGCCCTACAAAAGCTAGAAAAAATTTGTCCGTCTGCAAAACCTGAATTAGAAATGTTGCAACGCTGCGGCGAAAATTTAGCAGAAGTTCTTAAGGGAAATACAGATCCCTTGACATTAATTTTCCCAGAAGGTTCCGTTGCTCATGCAGAAAGTATCTATGGCAACTCTCCCGTATCTCGATTGATGAATCAACGAGTTGCCCAAGCTATTAACCAGATTTTAAAGAACTTTTCTAATAGTGATCGCCCCTATCGAATTCTCGAAATAGGAGGAGGAACTGGTGCCACTTCAGAAGCAATTCTTAACCACTTAAACCTCGATCATGTCACTTATTCTTTTAGCGAAGTTTCTCCCTTCTTACTGCATCAAGCTAGGCAAAAATTTCAGAAAAAATATAACCTAAACTTTCATCAACTAGACATTGAAAAGTCCCCCATTTCTCAGGGGATACCTGCCCATACTTATCATATTGTTGTGGCCGCTAACGTCCTTCATGCAACCCGAAATATTACAGAAACTCTAACCCATATTCGGGAACTTCTGCGCCCCGGCGGTTACTTAGTTCTCCTCGAAACCGTAGAAAATAACTCATGGCTGAATTTAACCTTTGGATTAACCCCCGGATGGTGGCGCTTTCAGGATCAACAATTACGCTCAGATACTCCCTTATTAAGGGGTGAAAATTGGTGTTCCGTTTTAAAAAGTTGTGGGTTTGCTACGGCGAATAGTTTCTCTAAACAAAACAATATTCCCATTAACAATGGACAAGAATTAATTCTTGCTTGTGTGCCAGATGAAACCCTCTCAATTCCTGCAATGCCTAAGCTCACTGTCTCTGGTGAAAGCTCTGGTAAAGAAGCCTTAATGATGGCTCAATTACAATCTTTAAAAGACCTAAAAGACCTCCATGAAAAAACCATTATCAAGCAATTAGAAGTTCTTCAAACTGCCCCCGTCTCCCCCAGTATAGCCCCCGAAATATTAACGAATCAGACTCAAATCATTCCTGCCCAAAGCTCTAAAATAGAAACTTACCCGCCGGTTTCTCAAGAGAAGCCCAAATCTCCTGAGAAACCTAGTTCTCCCAATTTAAACCCCTTAGCCTTAAAGCTCACTGAGAACAAATCCTTAACCGAACAACAACAAGCCTTTATTCAAAATTTACAGGGTATTTATAACCAGAAAACCGCCAAATCAAAAGCCTATTCACAAAATAGCCGTAAGACAATGGTAGATGTTAAACCGACCATTGACTTCCGCATGGCCTTAAAAGAATTTCAATATCCCATTGTTTCAGAATCCGCTCAAGGGGCTTATTTTAAGGACATTGATGGCAATAATTACATTGACTTAGCCATGGGGTTTGGGGTTAACTTTTTTGGGCATAGTCCTGATTTTGTCATTGAAGCGGTTCAAGAACAAATAAATCGAGGAATAGGTTTAGGAATGCAGTCAAATCTGGCCGCCGAAACCGCCGCTTTAATTAGTGAAATGGGCCGAGTCGAAAGAGTCGCTTTTAGTAATACGGGAACCGAGGCGATTATGGCGGCTGTTCGCATTGCTCGCTCCCGTACAAAACGTCAAAAAATCGTTATGTTTGCCGGCTCCTATCATGGAACTTTTGACGGCATCTTAGCACGAGTAGGAGAAGATAAAACCACTGCTCAACCTTTAAGTCTAGGCACCCCTTTAGGAATGGTTGAAGACGTAATAGTCTTGAGTTATGGAGTTGAAGAAAGCCTCGATATTATTGCTACTCATGCTGATGATTTAGCCGCCGTATTAGTCGAACCAGTTCAAAGTCGCAAACCCGATTTACAGCCTCAAGAATTTCTGCAAAAACTACGACAAATAACCCACAAAAAAGGAATCACCCTCATTTTTGATGAAATTATTACCGGCTTTCGGATTGCTCCGGGAGGAGCGCAAGAATGGTTCAATGTTGAAGCCGATATAGTCATTTATGGTAAGGCCATTGGAGGAGGTTTACCAATTAGTATGATCTGCGGTAAAGCAGATTTCTTAGATACCGTTGACGGCGGTTTCTGGCAGTACGGAGATGACTCTCATCCCCAAACCGAGTTAACCGCTTTTGGGGGAACTTTTTGTCGTCATCCTTTAGCCCTTGCTGCTTGTCGTGCTGTGCTGTTACATCTTCGGGAAAACAGTACAACGATTCAAGAAAAAGTGAATCAATTAACTCATCGATTAGCCACCGAAGTCAATCAGTTTTTTCAAGAAATAGGCATTCCGATTCGGGTTGTTAATTTTGGCTCTTTATTCCGCTTTGAACCTTTTGGAGCTTATAGTATCTTCTTACAACCCATCGAATTACCCCTCTTTTATTATCTATTAAATCTCAAAGGGATCTACACATGGGAAAAACGAGTTTGTTTTCTCTCCACCTGCCATACTAATGAAGATATAGACAAAGTTATAGTAGCTGTCAAAGAAGCGATTACGGAATTGCAGCAAGCCGGTTTTTTTGCTAATGCTAAACGCCCCCAAGTCAAGAAAGAAGAAAAAAAGCCGCTCTCTGAAGATGAAGATGGTAGGGGACATTTACCATCTTTAAATCAATCCTTTCCCACCAGTGAAGCTCAACGTCAGCTTTGGTTATTAGCTGAATTAGACCGTAATGCTTCAGCATCCTATAACGTCACAACATCCCTAGAATTACGAGGTTCTTTAGATGTTTACATTTTAGAAAAAACGATTAATCAAGTTATTAATCGCCATGAAGCTTTGCGAACCCAAATTATAGAACAAGGAGAATTACAGGAAGTTGTCAATGAAGTTAACATTAAATTAAAACTAATTGATTTGAAGGATGAAGATAATCCCGAAGCGACGGCCTTAGCGTTACGATCTCAGTTTTCCCAAAAACCCTTTGACTTGTCGATTGCCCCCTTATTTGCTGTGATTTTAATGCGCTTAAAACCTGGCCATTATCTGCTATCTTTAAAAACTCATCATATTGTGGCAGATGGTTGGTCACTAGGATTAATTTTGCAGGAAATTGGTCAATTTTATTCATCCTCAAATAACACAACTAAAGAGGTTCTCAAACCACCGATGCAGTTTCGGCAATATTTAACTTTGCGAGCGCAAGAGACGCAAAGTCCACAAATGTTAGAGCATCGGGATTTTTGGTTGAAAACCTATCAGGAAGATCTGCCAACCTTTGAGCTTCCCACCGACTTTCCCCGTCCCGCCGTTAAAACCTACACTGGTGGACAAGAAAGTCAAGTCATTCCTTCTGAAGTTGGGCAAAATTTGCAGAAAGTAGGACGCAAAAATAAAGCTACATTATTTATGACGATGTTCGCCGCTTATACTGCTTTTTTGCGTCGAATTTCTGGCCATAAAGATTTAGTCATTGGTATTCCTATTTCTGGGCGACAAATAGAAGGCAGTGACAACTTAGTAGGCTTTTGTTCTCAATTTTTACCCCTGCGGATACAAGTCGATGCTACCACCTCTTTTATTGAACATTTACAACATACTAAACAAACCCTGATAGACGCTTTTCGCCATCAGAGTTATACTTTAGAGGATTTATTAGCAGCTTTACAATTACCTAGAGATTTTTCTCGTTCCCCTCTCATTTCGGTATCTTTTAACATGGATCCTAGTTTAACTCTGCCTGAGTTTAAAGACTTAAAAGTATCCTTGCCACCGGAACCGATTGGTTACACCCCTTTTGATCTAGGATTTAACTTAATTGAACTTAATGATAACCTCATTATTTACTGCAATTACAATACAGAACTCTTTAAAAAAGAGACAATTAAACAATTTATTGAAAGCTTTGAAATTTTGCTGAGGGGAATCATTGACGATGCTAATAATCTTCTTTATCAGTTACCTTTATTAACCTCAGTCCAACAAGAGCAGTTACTCAGACAATTAACGGGAAAAACTCGCAAACTCCCTGAAAAATCCACCATCATTGATGACTTTGTAGCTCAAGTTAAATTAACCCCTAATGCTCCCGCCTTAATTGCGGGAAAAATTAGCCTTAGCTATCAAGAATTAAATGAAAAAGTCAATCGTCTTACTCATTATTTACAGCAGGAATATCAGCTAGGTGTAGGAAAAGTGATTGGGGTGATGCTCCAGCGTGATCACAACTTAATCATCGGGATTCTGGCTACCTTTAAAACTGGAGCGACTTACGTTCCTATAGACTCTCAATATCCTAACAGTCGCATTGAGTTTATTTTAAAAGATAGTGGCTGTCATGTTTGCCTAACGGAGAGTAATTTTATCTCTAAGTTACCTGAAAAAATAGAGAAAATTTGCTTAGATAAAATCGATCCTATTGTTGAAAAATATGACAAAAATGAGCCTAAAATATTCCGCAACTCTAACCAAACCGCCTATATTTTCTACACTTCAGGCTCAACTGGTAATCCTAAAGGAGTCATGGGCCGTCATATCTCAATTTTGAATGTTATTCAAAGCTTACGACTTACCTTTGATTTAGATAAACATCCTGAATGGCGCTATATTTTCACAGCTGCTGTTACTCATGATCCATCTATTCGTAATATTTTTCTCCCCTTAACCATAGGTGCATCCCTATATATGTACGAAATAAAATATATAGGACATTTGGTTTCTTTCTTACAGGAAAATCAAATTAATGCCCTACACACCACCCCATCTATCTATCGAGAAATCTTCGGGCTACTTGAACCAGAAGAAACTATTTCCAGCTTAAAATATATCTCGGTAGGAGGGGAAAAATTAGATCGGGAAACTGCCTTAGCTTTACGGAAACGTTTTCCAGCAGAAATTGTTAGCAATGTCTACGGATCTACAGAAACTTGTGTAGGAGTATCCCAGTATGAAATCACGGAAAACTTAGACAGCGAAATCCCCCTCGGTCAAGTTTTCCATAACAATCGCTTAGGGGTTCTTGATGAATTTAATAATCCCGTTCCCCTCCATGTAATCGGCGAAATTTGTGTAGAAGGTGCCGCCCTAGCATCGGGTTATCATAACCAACCCGAAATGACTCAAGAAAAATTTAAACCTAGCTTTCTTGATGAGACAAAAACTCTCTTTAGAACCGGCGATTTAGGCAAGCAAACTGCTCCCGGTATCATTGAGTTTATAGGACGAAAAGATAATCAAGTTAAGGTCAATGGTTATCGAATTGATCCCGGAGAAATTGAATATCAATTGACTCGTTATGCTCCCATTGAAAGAGCGATTGTTTTACCCGTTCAAGTGAATAATCAAACTCAATTATCTGCTTACTGTCAAACAGAAAAAATTCTGGAAATTGCTGAGATTCGAGAATTTCTTGCCAAATTTTTACCAGTTTATATGATTCCGAGTTACTTTATTTTTTTAAAGCAATTCCCCTTAACTCGACATGGGAAACTTGACCTGCACTCCCTGAGAGAACTCAGAGAAACCGGTAAATCTCTGGTTAATTCTAATTATGTTGCACCCCGGAATTATTTAGAATCCAATCTCGTTAGCATCTGGGAAAAAATTCTCTCTAAATATCCTATCGGTATTTTTGATAACTTCTTTGAAATTGGCGGTCATTCTCTACTCTTATCAAGGGTTGTAACCCGGGTTCATAAAGAACTAAATGTATCCGTAAAATTGGCTGACTTCTTTAAAGTTCCAACCATTGCTGGATTGGCGACTTTAATCTCCCAGACTCAATACAATTATCAAGAACCCATTGCGGCAATTCCCCCCCAAAAATCCTATCCGATGTCTCATGGTCAGCGTCGTCTTTGGGCTTTAGAATTTCTAGATCACAATCATAATGCTTACGGAATGCCCAGTGCTTATCAATTCAAGGGCAATCTTAATATTGATGCTTTTGAAAATGCCTTTCAACAGTTAATTCAACGCCATGAAATTTTGCGGACAACCTTTACTTTAATCAATAATCAACCCCGTCAAGTTGTCCATAATCAAATGAACTTTGTCATTAAACAAATAGACCTGACAGCTTATGTTAGGACAGAACAAGAAAACTTGATCGAAGAAGCGATTGCCCATAATGCCAAAACGACTTTTGATTTAGAAGTCGGACCGTTACTTAAAGTTAACTTACTTAAACTAAGCCAAGAGAATTACATCGTCTTGTTTAATATGCACCATATCATTTCTGATGGTTGGTCAGCAGGGGTTTTAATTAAAGATTTCCTCACCCATTATCACGCCTATGGACAAGAAAATTACCAATTAATGCCCCCTCTCAGAATTCATTATAAAGACTATACTTCTTGGCAAGAAAGTCAATTAGAAACCTCGAAACTTCAAGGTCAACGGGATTACTGGTTAGCTAAATTAACTCCTGTCCCTGTGCGTCTTAACTTACCTGTTGATTATCCGCGCCCACCTGTTAAAAGTTTTCAAGGAAATACAATTACATGGCAACCTGAACCCGAATTGATCGATACTTTTGAGAAGTTAATTAAAGCACAAGAAGCCAGTTTATTTATGGGTTTAGTTAGTTTGGTTAAGAGTTTTCTATTCCGTTATACTGAGCAAAATGAAATTACAATAGGCTCTGCTATCGCCGGCAGAAATCATCCTGATTTAGAAGATCAAATCGGATTTTATGTTAACACTCTAGTCCTGCGGGATCAGATAGCAGATCACGACAGTTTTACGGATGTCCTTAGCAAAGTAAAAACAACCACTTTAGAGGCTTATGATAATCAAGACTATCCCTTTGATCAGATCGTATCTGATTTAAATTTACAACGAGATCCTAGCCGGAATGCTCTCTTTGATGTTGCAATTGTCCTGCAAAATAATCAAAATGTAGATCTCGCCTTGAACGGAATTACAGTTAACTCCATTGACCCAAAAATGATTACCGCTAAATTTGATTTAGAATTTATCTTTGTTGAGGAAGAAGAACTTTATCTCAAGCTAATCTACAACACAGATATATTTATCCATGAGCGAATTTTATTGATCATAGATTTGTTAAAAAATTGGCTAGAGCAAGTTTTAAAATTTGCCCATGAACCTTTGATAAACTTATCCTTAGCTTCCTCAGAAAATCTGATTCAAGAGGAGCAGGATCTGTTCGCAGAAGACTTTAATTTTTAGTCAACAGCAATTATACGAGCAGGAGATTTGAATGAAGACAAAACTACCGATTCTTGGCATTTTAGGGGGTATGGGACCAGTGGTAACCGCCGAATTTCTTAAGTCGATTTATGAATATAACCCTTTTATTGATAAGGAACAAGAAGCCCCTAATGTCATCGTTTTTTCTCTTCCCTCTGCACCTGATCGCACAGGTTCTATTGATAGTGGAAAAGAAAGAGAATTTATTGATTTTATCCAAGTCAATTTGGAACATCTCAATAAACTGGCTGATTGCATAGTCATTGGCTGTTGTACGGCTCATTATGCTCTACCTCAGATTCCCGAAAATCTGACGGATAAACTTATTTCCTTAATTAAAATAGCGGATCAAGAACTCCAAGAATATAATGAACCTACCCTTTTACTTGCTAGTACAGGGACTTACCAGAAAAAATTATTTCATGAAGGCTGCACCACCGCAGATCTGATTATTTCTCTCTCAGAAAGTGATCAAAAGTTGATTCATGAAATGATCTATAAAGTGCTAAAAAGAGGACACGATCCGTTAAGTATTCTTAGGGATATAGAAGCATTATTAGAGAAATATAACACGCGCTCCTATATTTCTGGGTGTACCGAATTTCATCTCTTAACAAAATCTCTCAAACTCAAAGGAATTGACTCCATTAAAGCGATCGATCCTTTAAGTACCATCGCTCAAAACTTTTCTCAGTTAATCATCAAACAAGCTCAGGTAGATCTAGTGACCGACTGCCATCAACCTTCAAACCCAAAAAGCCCTTGACCATCGCACCCCTAGGAGGTACAATTCAAACTTGAATTGGCCACTTCTGACTTTTAACTTGCGCGTAGCGATATACTGATTCATAGGGTTTTCGAGATTGGTTCTATTTTTGATAAAGAGGTGGAAAAAAAATGTCTAAGCATTCAATCAGTTTTGGAGGACAATTGGAAGATAATTGGCGGACTCTGTCAGAAGTCTTAGAAAGTGCCACTAAACATAATAATCATGGAATTACTTATATTAAAAATGACGCAACTGAATATTTTCAGAGTTATCAAGACTTATATCAAGATGCTCTGGTTATTTTAAATGGACTGGAACACAAAGGAATAAAATTAGGGCATAAAGTCATTCTACAAATTGCCAAAAATCAAGACTTTATTCCCGCACTCTGGGCTTGTTTTTTAGGGGGAATTATTCCAGTTCCTTTGACCGTTGCTCCTAGCTATGATCTGGAAAATTCTGCCGTCAAAAAACTAGAGAATGTTTGGAAAATTTTAGACAATCCTTTGATATTATCCGACAGTGAACTAATTACTGAAATTGAAAAATTAGGAACTTACTCTCATCTAGAAGGGTGGCAAGTTATCTCGGTTAATGAACTCAGAAAAGCCCCCTCTAAAGTCCATCAATTACCGATTATTGATCCACAAGATACGGCCTTATTACTTTTTACTTCGGGTAGTACGGGTATGCCCAAGGGAGTAATATTAACTCATCATAATATTCTGTCCATGACTGCTGGTACAGTGGCAATGAACCACTTTACCCAACAAGAAGTTACCCTTAATTGGATGCCCTTAGATCATGTAGGAGCTATCGTATTTTTAGGAATTATGGCGGTAGATTTGGCTTGTCATCAAATTCATGTTCCGATGGAATTAGTCCTACGCCAACCTCTCCAATGGTTAGACCTCATTCAAAAGCATCAAGTAAGCATTTCTTGGTCCCCTAACTTTGCATTTTCCTTAATTAATCAACAGGCCGAAGAACTTAAGCACGCCTCTTATAACCTCTCCTCAATGAAATTTTTAGTGAATGCTGGCGAGCAAGTTTCAGTAAAAACGATTCGCCTATTCTTAGAAATTCTTGAAAAACATCAACTACGGGAGAGAGCGATTAAACCAGCTTTTGGCATGACTGAATCCTGTTCTGGGATTACTTGGTCAGCCGGTTTAAGTAAAAATGAACTCACCGAAGAAAATAGTTTTGTCTCTCTAGGAAAGCCGATTCCTGGAGCAACTATCCGGATAGTCGATCAGGAAAATAATCCTTTACCTGAAAGAGAAATTGGAAAGCTTCAAATTCAAGGTAATTCTGTTACTAAAGGATATTACAATAATACTGAACTCAACCTGGAAGTTTTTCAAGAAGGGTGGTTTACTACGGGAGATTTGGGGTATTTATTTAATGGGGAACTCTTTATTACTGGGCGAGAAAAACAAGAAATTATAATTAATGGTGTTAATTACTTTGCCCATGAACTTGAAACAACAATCGAAGAATTAGAAGGGGTTAATGTATCTTATACAGCCGCCTTTGCCGTCTTTGATCAAAGTCGAGAAACTGACTTATTAATTATTACTTTTAGCCCAGAATCTGATCAATTTGAACACTGGATAAAAGTTGTTAGAAAAATTCGCAGTCATTTGACCCAAAAATTCGGGATTGCTCCAGCTTATGTCATTCCCTTAGAAAGGAATTTAGTTCCTAAAACCTCTATTGGCAAGGTTCAAAAATCTAAATTAAAAAAGGATTTTGAACAGGGATTATTTACCAGCCTTATCCAAGAAATAGATCAATATTTAGCAAAAGAGCGCCAGAAAAATCAAACCTTACCTCAATCAGAAAATGAACGTCAAATAGCAGCAGTTTGGAGTGAAGTTTTACAGTTAACCTCAGTTGGTTTAGAGGATAACTTCTTTGAACTAGGGGGACATTCTATACACTTAATCCGAGTTCAAAATGAACTTGAAAAACTTTTTAACCGTCAGCTATCCCTTGCTGAAATGTTTAAAAATCCTACCGTTGCCACCCTAGCCCGTTTCTTAAGCGAAGAATCAAATACCACTCAAGTTATAGCACAAAAAAGCCGTCAACGTGCCGAAAATCGGACCCGTCGCCATAATGAAACCCATGACATTGCAATTATTGGTATGGCGGGGCAATTCCCTGGGGCTAAAAATTTAACAACCTTCTGGGAAAATTTAAAAAATGGAATCGAAACTATCTCTTTCTTTTCGGAAGAAGAATTACAAGAGTCGGGAGTGTCTCAAGAACTCTTTAATCAGCCTAATTATGTTAGAGCTAGACCAATTCTCGATCAAGTTGAATACTTTGACAGCGAATTTTTTGGCTATACAGATAGAGAGGCAGAATTACTAGACCCTCAGCAACGTTTACTTCTTGAATGTAGTTGGGAATGTTTAGAAAACGCTGGTTATAATCCTAGTACTTATCAAGGAGCAATTGGTATATTTGCTGGCGCAAGTATGAACACCTATTTGATAAATAATTGTTATCCTAATCGGGGTCAATTAGATAGTAATGACGAGTTACAACCCTTCACACTAGATTCAACGGGAGGGTTTCAAACAATGGTAGCTAATGACAAAGACTATTTAACAACGCGAATTTCTTATAAACTAAACTTACAGGGCCCAAGCGTTAATGTTCAAACTGCTTGCTCTACTGGATTAGTTGTAGTTCATCTCGCTTGTCAGAGTCTAATTAGTGGAGAAAGTGACATGGCTCTAGCTGGAGCTGCTTCAATTAATTCTCCTCAAAAAATTGGTTACTTATATCAAGAAGGACTGATCATGTCTCCTGATGGTCATTGTCGCGCCTTTGATGCTGAAGCAAAAGGGACTATTTTTGGCAGTGGAGTAGGAGTAATTCTGCTCAAAAGATTGTCAGATGCTTTAGCCGATCATGACCATATTTATGCAGTTATTAAAGGCTCTGCTATTAATAATGATGGTGGCCAAAAATTAGGATTTACTGCGCCTGGTGGAGAGGGTCAAATTGCTGCCGCTACGGAAGCCCTAGCCTTTGCCGGTGTTGATGCTAATACAATTAGTTTTGTGGAAGCTCATGGCACAGGAACCCCCCTTGGAGATCCCATTGAAGTTGATGCTTTAGGTAAAGTTTATCAGGGTGCAAATGAGGGAGAATGTGCTTTAGGTTCAGTAAAAACTAATATCGGACATATGCAGATTGCTTCTGGTATTGCTGGTTTAATTAAAGCGACTTTAGCCCTCAAATATAGAGTTATTCCACCTACATTACATTTCCAAAATCCTAACCCTCAAATTAATTTTTCTCAGACTCCTTTTTATATTAATAATGAAGCTATTTCTTGGACTACTAAGCAAGACAAGGACGAAAAATTACCCCGACGGGCAGGGGTAAACTCTTTAGGTATTGGCGGGGTTAATGCTCATGTTATTCTAGAAGAAGCTCCTCCCATTATTCCTCAAGACAATCAGAGCAAACGTCCCTATCATTTGCTCACCCTTTCCGCTCGAACCGAACCGGCTTTAACAGATTTAGTAAGTCGCTACATAGACTTTTTAGAAAGTCAACCTGAAAAGGATATGTCTGATGTAGTATTTACGGCCAATACAGGCCGAGTTCATTTCTCGAATCGTTTAGCATTAACTGGCTATAAAAACAGTGATTTTATTGAACAATTACGTCAGTTCAAGCAACTAGATTATCAGTCAACTATTCATGGTATAGTTGATGAAAAAAGACCGCCTAAAATTGCCTTTTTATTTACAGGACAAGGTTCTCAATATGCAGGGATGGCTCATCAACTCTATCAGACTCAACCCACCTTTAGAAAAACTTTAGACGCAGGGGAAAACTACTATCAAAAACTAACGGGTAAATCCCTGCTAAACGTCGTATTTGCTGATACAGATGACCCCTTAAACCAAACCGCTTATACCCAACCGGCACTATTTCTGATTGAAGTTGCTCTCGCTCAATTATGGCATTCTTGGGGAATTCAACCGGCCGCCATTTTAGGGCATAGTTTAGGAGAATATTCTGCTGCTTGTTTTGCTGGCGTTTTTGATCTTGAAAGTGGCTTAAAACTGGTCACCCATCGAGGCAATTTGATGGGGCAGTTACCCCAAAATCAAGGAGAAATGGCCGCTATTTTTCTCGATAAGAACTCAGTTATTGAGCAGTGCCAAAGCCAAGGCATAAAAATCGCTATTGCTGCCATTAATGCGGAACAACATACCGTTATTTCTGGAGAAAAAAGCGTAATTCAAGAACTCTGTAACCATTTCAATAATGCCGGGGTGAAAGTTCGTCAACTCAAAGTTTCCCATGCTTTTCACTCCCCTTTAGTAGAGCCAATGGTTGCAGAATTTAAAACGATTCTTCAAGAGACTTCTTTCAGTCAACCTCAAATTTCTCTGGTCTCTAACCTAACAGGAGAAATTGCTGATGACAGCATTATGACTCCTGAGTATTGGCTTCAACATTTACTAAATACGGTACAATTTCATCAAGGGGCTTTACTCCTACAATCTCTCGGATGTGATACCTTTATTGAAATTGGACCTCAACCTATTCTCTCAGGAATTGTTCAATCATCCCTATCTTCATCTGAACCTCTAACTCTACCCAGTTTACGCTCAGGATTTTCTGATTGGCAAGTTTTATTAGAAAGTCTGGGCAAACTTTATGTTCGCGGTGCAAAGATAGACTGGTTTAGTTTTGATCAAGACTATCATCCTAGACGATGTGCTTTACCTACTTATCCCTTTCAAAAACGTCAACACTGGATTTCTTTAAAAACCCCATCTGCAACTGTTCCACGGGAATCTAATCTGGTCAAAATGTTATCTGAAAAGGACAAAACTACTTTAATGCAAACCCTCTTAGAAACAGGTCATTATTCTGAAGATGAAAAACCAACAATATCCGCCATTGTTCAACAGTTGATTAAACTGTATTATCAAGAAAAAGAGGACTTTAATTTTGCCAAATTACTTTATCAAGTAGCTTGGCTTCCCTGGGATTTAGCCAACGGTAAGCTACAAAATTTGACCCCCCTTAAAACGGATTTAGAGGTTTACTTAGAACCCCAATTACACTCCTCAGAATTGATGGGAGTTTCTCTCGCTTTTTCCGAAATGGAAAAACTGGCAGCTGACTTTGTAGTTAAAGCTCTGAAAGATTTAGAACTCTTTCAAATGAATACCTTTCTTGATCCCGATCAAAGTTTTATTCAAGCTGAACTCAAACAAGAATATAAATCTTTCTGGAATCATGTTCTAGAAATATTAGCGAAAGTCGGCATTTTAGAAAAGCAAAATACCCTATGGAAAATTGTTAAAGAACCCGAACACTCTAATCCTGATTTAGCGGTAGAGGATTTAATCAATCATTATCCTAATGCTCAAATAGAACTCAATCTATTTCGACAAGTTGCCACAAATTTAGCAGCCATTATTACGGGAAAAATATCCCCTTTATCTATCCTATTTTCTCAAGATGGACAAGGAGGAGCCAGCGAGTTTTATAAAAATACATCTTCGGCAAAAATTCTCAATCTGGGTATCTCTAAAACCGTTGAACTTCTACTCTCAAGTTATGCTCCCTCAGCTTCCCTCCGCATTCTCGAAATTGGCGCGGGAACTGGAGCTACAACCCAACAGGTTCTTAAAGCTTGTAAGTCTCGTCAAATTACCTACACATTCACTGATGTTTCCCCCTTCTTTCTAGAGAAAGCTAGAGATAATTTGGCTGAATTTTCTGGACTAGAATACAAAGTCCTCGATATTGAAAAAAGTCCGAAATCCCAAGGGTTTTGCTGTCATTCTTATGACTTGATTATCGCAGCTAATGTCTTACACTCTACCGCCAATTTACAAGAGGAAACCTTGCCTCATATTCAAAGTTTACTACGTCCAGGCGGTCATTTATTACTGTTAGAATTAACTCAGCAATCTTCCTGGATTGATTTAATCTTTGGTCTGACCCAAGGTTGGTGGCGTTTTAGCGATTATCATTTGCGCCCAAATCATCCTATAATTACAGCATCGACTTGGGAATCTATTCTGCTTAAATCGGGGTTTTCTCAGGTAGAATTTGTTTCTCCTGATCAAAAAATAGGTAGTGTTTTATTTCAGCAAAGTATTATTCTGGCTCAAAGTTCCGAAATCTCCCCTAACCTCGCTAAAAACTGGCTAATTTTTACTGATGTTGACCCCCAACAAAATACTTTTCCCTTAGCGATTCAAGAGCAACTACTCAAAAAGTGTGATTCCTGTCGGATAATTTATCAAGGGGAGAAAAATACACAAATATCATCTTCTGAGTCTTGTTTGAATGCTAATCAACTACAACAATTAGAGGAATGGTTTGCGTCAAATCCATCTCCAGATCGAATTATTTATCTTTTGAATAGTGATGCCAAAGATCAACCAGAATCCATTTTATTAAATCGCTGTAACTATCTTTTAAATCTTCTCAAAGCTATTCAAACAATCCCTAATCCCCCTCAATTATTCCTTGTCACTCAGGGGGCCCAACCCTTTGAATTAGAACAGCCTTCTTTAGGGTTTCAGTCTCCTCTTTGGGCAATGGGGCGTGTTATTGCCCTAGAAAATCCGCAATTATGGGGAGGTATGCTGGATCTTGATCCCGACCTTGATATTAATCAAAATATTACCGCATTACTATTAGGATTAACTCATGCTCACGATGAGGATCATTTGGTCTTCCGCAAAGGTCAAGGCTATGTTGCTCGTCTGCTTCCTCTGAAGTCTCTAGAGACAAAAACCGTTAAGATTCAACCTGAGGCTACCTACCTAATTACGGGAGGAATAGGACATCTAGGCTTAGAATTGGCGGAACATTTAGTCAATTTAGGAGCAAAACATCTCATTTTAACGACACGCCGCTCATTACCAGCCCGCTTCCTGTGGGATTCAGCAGCCGAATTAGCTCAAATATCAGAAAAAATCAGAAAATTAGAGGAAAAAGGAGCATCAATCGAAGTGATTTCGGCAGACGTTGGCAATTTTGAGGCTATGCAGGCCATATTTACCCAGATTGAAAAAACCGCTTATCCCTTGCGTGGCATTTTCCATCTTGCCGGAATCTCAGGCCGACAAGCTCAATTAAAAGACTGTACTTTGCAGGATCTCGAAGCAGTTTTTCAGGCAAAAGTTAAGGGTTCTTGGAATTTACATCAACTATCTTTGGGTACTCAATTAGACTATTTTGTGCTGTTTTCTTCCGCGGGTGCTATTTGGGGGGCAAAGGAACAAGGCTTATATGATACTGTTAGTCATTGGCTGGATGCTTTGGCTCATTTCCGTCATCTTCAAGGGCTTCCTGCAACGGCTTTAAATTGGGCGTTATTGGCGGGTAATGGTATAGTTTCTCAAGACTATGAGGACTGGCTCAAACAGATTGGTATCAGGGAAATTGCTCCAGATATGGCCTTGAGGGTGATGGATGCTATTATGGCTTCTAATCAAACACAAGTTTTAATCGCTGATGTGGATTGGGTTCGTTTCAAAAATATCTATCAATTTAAAGGCGAGAAACCACTCCTAAAAAATTTAGGACTCTCAGAAATTCCCATTAAGTCTGTTCAAGAATCAGACTCTGTACTGGATCTTTTAGAGGATATTCCTTTAGGAGAACGTCGGGAATATTTGTTAGAATATGTTAGCAAACAAGTCAGAATTATTTTAGGGATTAAATCTATGCCAGATTCAGAACAAGGATTGATAGAAATGGGTATTGATTCCTTATCCTCTATTGAATTGAAAAATCGTTTAGAGAAAGGATTAGAAGTTCTCTTACCCACTTCTTTAGTCTTTGACTTTCCTAATATTAGACGCTTAGTTGATTATCTGTTTGACCGTATTTTCGGTGAAAAAGTTCAAAAAACAGCCCAGAAGATGATTAACTTCACTGAAGTTCAGCAGGAGATTAGTGAGGATTTAATCTTACAAGAACTTACTGATTTGGAGGCTTTTTTAGGAGATTAAATAATCCTAAGCCTTGAAGTTAGAAAGCTTGAAGTTAAAAAAAATTCAAGGCATTTCCTAAAAGTTACCCTATATTAAAACTATGCAAACTCCATTTTTTCAACAAGAAACCGCCAAAAGTTCTCATCAATTTTTTGATAATTTGAAATTGATTGCCGCTCCTTACTGGTATCCAACCGATCCTAAAGGAAGGACATTTTCAGAGGTAATAAGTTCATGGGGAATGCTGTTTCTCCTCCTTTTAGTAATTGTTGGACTGGTGGCCTCTAATGCAGTTAATAGCTTCGTTAATCGCTATTTGGTTGATGTCATTATTCAAGATAAAAATGCCTCTAAGTTTCTGACAAGTTTATTACTTTATGGCTTAGGATTACTTTTAATTACCCTGTTTACTGCATTTTCTAAATTTGTTAAAAAAAGAATTATTCTGGATTGGTATGAATGGCTAAATCAGCAGGTTGTTACCCAATATTTGAGCCATCGCGCTTATTATAAAATTAATTTTAGATCCGATGTGGATAATCCAGATCAAAGGATCTCTCAAGAAATAGAACCCATTGCTAGAAATGCTGTTAATTTTGGGGCTATTTTATTAGAAAAAGTCTTAGAAATGACGACTTTTTTAGTAATTCTTTTCTCAATTTCCCGACTAGCCGCCTTGATTCTAGTGGCTTATACAATTATCGGCAACCTAATTGCTGTTTCTTTAAGTCGAGAATTAGATAAGATTAGTCAAGAAGAACTGGAATCCAAAGCTAATTACACCTACACTTTAACTCATGTTCGGAATCATGCTGAATCCATTGCCTTTTTTCAAGGCGAAAATCAAGAGTTTAAAATAATTCAACGTCGATTTAATAATCTCGTCAGAAATTCTCTCAGTAAGATTGATTGGGAGAAAAATCAAGACATTTTTAGTCGAAGTTATCGCTCAGTTATTCAAATATTTCCCTTTGTCGTCTTCGCTCCAGCCTATATTCGCGGGGAAATTGATTTCGGACAAGTTAATCAGGCTATTATTGCTTGCAGTATGTTTGCTAATGGTTTTTCTGAGTTAATCCTTGAATTTGGTTCTTTGGGCAGATTTTCCAGTTATGTTGAGCGTCTATCTGAATTTTCTTCGGTCTTAGAAGAAATGGGACAACAACCCAAGGATGCTAGTACCATTAAAACCCTTGAAAAAAATCAGATCGAGTTTGAGGATGTTACTTTACAAACACCAGATTATGAAAAGGTAATTGTTCAACATTTATCCCTATCTATCGAACCAGGCGAGGGTTTATTAATTGTCGGACCAAGTGGACGAGGTAAAAGTTCTCTATTAAGAGCTATTGCTGGCTTATGGAATGCAGGAACTGGTTGTTTAAAACGACCTCCCTTAGAACAATTTCTCTTTTTACCTCAACGTCCTTATATTATTTTAGGAACTCTCAGAGAACAGTTGCTTTATCCTAAAACAACCCGTGAAATGACCGATGGAGAACTTGAATCCGTTTTACAACAAGTTAATCTTCAAAATATAGCCACAAAAGTTCATGGCTTTGATGCGGAAGTCCCTTGGGAAAATATATTATCTTTAGGAGAACAACAACGCCTTGCTTTTGCCCGATTGTTAGTAACCCATCCCCGCTATGTAATCTTAGATGAAGCCACAAGTGCTTTAGATTTGAACAACGAACAAACCTTATATGAGCAGTTACAAAAAGCACAGACAACTTTTATTAGCGTAGGACATAGAGAAAGTTTATTTAAGTATCATCAATGGGTGTTAGAACTTTTAGAGGATTCTAGTTGGCGACTTGTTTCCATAGATGATTATCGATCCTCAAAATCTCTGTAACTGTTTCATTGCTAAAACTCAATTTAGGAAAAATTACGATGACTACTACTTCACCAAAAACTCTGACTATGGATATTCAAAAACCCAGGGTTCTTTTAATCGGAAAAATGTATGATGAAGCGGGGGAAAAACTTCTTGAAGAATCTACTAATATAGAGATTTTGTCCAACCCTACACCAGATAAAATTAATGAGGCCATTCAAGAAGTATCTGGCGTTTTTGTGCGTTATCCTAATAAGTTAGAGGCTTCATCAATCCGATTAGCAAAACACTTAAAAGTAATTAGTACCTCTGGATTTGGCACAGATTCTATTGATATTATGGCAGCAACAGAACAGGGTGTTATCGTTGTTAATAATCCCGGAATGTCAACTACAGCTGTGGCAGAACACACCTTATCTATGATTTTAGCCCTTGCCAAAAAGCTCCCTTTTTTCGATCATTGTGTGAAAAAGGGTAACTATTTAATTCGCAATCAGAGCCAACCGATTCAACTCGAAAACAAGACCCTCGGTATTGTGGGTTTAGGAAGAATTGGTACTCTGGTGGCTCACAAATGTAACCTAGCACTGGGGATGAGAGTATTAGCTTATGATCCCTATGTTCCAGCCAGCAAAGCGGAGACAGTAGGAGCAACTTGGGTCAAAGATTTAGATGTTCTTCTGGCTGAATCGGACTTTGTTTCTTTGCATCCTGAACTAACAAGTGAAACACGGGAAATGTTTAATATCTCAGTTTTTAAAAAGATGAAACCAACAGCTTTTTTAATTAATACCTCCCGGGGAAAAGTCGTTTGTGAAAAGGATTTAGGGATCGCCCTTAATCAAAAATTGATAGCTGGATGCGCCCTAGATGTCTTTGAACCAGAACCGCCGGCTTTAGATAATCCTTTATATAATTTTGAGAATGTCATTCTCTCACCTCATTTAGCCGGAGTAACCCCTGAAGCGAGTCTAGCGGCTGCTGTTTCGGCGGCGAATCAAATATTACAAGTGCTTCAGGGAGAGAAGCCCCCTTATATGATTAATCCAGAGGTGTGGAATCTTTTTTAAAGCATCTAGAGAATCTCAGGGATTCGGTTAATTAAAAATGACAATATTTCTGAAAAATCCTTAGGAGGATAATAATTTGGAAAACATCGGCAAAATTCCCCTCAAAGATGAATGGCGTAATCGCTGGGCAATCATCAAACAATTTGTCCTTAATCCAGCTCGAGAAATGGCGTTTTTGCAAGATCAGTTTCAAGTTTCTGAACTGTATACTAATATAGCGAAACGCGATCCTCATCTTCAGGATCCTAATTTTCCCCAATGGCTTAATTTTGGTTATTGGAAAGAAGAAACAACTTATAACGGAGCTTGTGCCGCTTTAGCGCGTAAATTAGCCGAAGTGGCCGAACTTAAAGCCGGAGATCACCTTTTGGATGTGGGTTTCGGTTTTGCTGAACAGGATTTACTCTGGGTAAGAGAAAACAATGTTGGCTCAATTATCGGTCTAAATACAACCGAGTTACAAGTAGAAATTGCTCAAGAAAGAGTAGCTAAAGCAGGGTTATCGGACAGGATAAAACTTCAAGTCGGCTCGGCTACTCAAATACCCTTTCCTGAGAATTCTTTTGATAAGTTGACCGCTTTAGAATGTGCTTTTCATTTTGACACTCGTGAGGATTTTTTTGCGGAAGCTTTTCGAGTTTTGCAGCCCGGTGGAAGGTTGGCTATAGCGGATTGTTTGCCTAGAGTGGGGCGAGAAATTAACTTCTGGCTGCGGGTTAATAGTAAGAAAATGTGTATTCCCTTTGCTAATCAATACGACCGACATACTTATGTAGAAAAACTCAAAAAGCATGGATTTGTTAATATCCAAGCTTTATCTATTAGTGAATATGTTTGGCCGGCAATGGTTCATTATTTTGCCCAGATTAGCCAAGGGATTAGTAAGCATGATTTAGTTATCGATCTCCAGAAAGATAACCCGGGACTTGAAGCTTGGTCAAGAAATCGGGGTTGGTTTATGGCGTTTGATGATTATCTTTTGTTTTCGGCAGAAAAGCCTAAATTAAACTGAGTTCGGGTTAAGCAGATTGATGTAAAACCCAGTCCATCGGTAGGGAGGACTTCTTGTTAGCGATCGCCTATTAACCAAGGAGTTGAGAATCTAGAATTGGCCAAGGTTTTCTAACACTCCCTTCTATAGCGTTATCCCGAACGCCGGTTAAGCTAGAAATCGCTAGTCACCCCCCCAGATGGACGGCACAAACTAGATAAATCAGGAGATTCCACCGCTAGGGATAAACGGTCATTTTCGCTATCGAGACTAAACTTGACTAAATTATTCTTTTGGTCAGCTAAAACCGCCACTAATTCCCAACAACGGATTAATTGTTTGCGGTCTAAAATTTAGGAATTAGCAGATATAGTTACACTTTGTCGCCGCGAAGTATTTTGAATATATCAGTAACAATTCTGTTTCTAATTTCCTCTAAAGAACCTGATTTGCCAGAATTTTTCTGACTTTCCAAGTAACTTTTAACCCCTTTAAATTGTTGTACTAGATGGCCACTATAGCGATTTTGCCCCAAAGAATAATCAGGATTATTCGATCTTATAATAGTTTGAGCATCGTGTAAATCATTCAAAAGATAGGCGACCTCTGGCCAATAGCTGTTATATTTTTCGTAGTTATACAAAAGGAGAATTACTCGACAGGTTGCTGCAAAAATTTTCCCTTTAGCGGTAAACTGAGTTAACCGGTGAGGATATAAGCCTCTAATTTGAAAATCTTCGGGCATTTTTTGATTATTATTTTGCTTTTGCTCGGTAAATATTCGCTGAAGATAGGTTTTTTCTCCTCTTTTTTCATCCACTGTTCCCTCAGATGCAATTGCCGCTCCTAAAGTAAACCTTTTCATAGCCATAAGAATACGTTCTTCTAATCCTTCTTCCTGATTATCTTTACAAAGTTCCACCAGTCCCAACCCAAATAAAAGAAGACTAGCGTGAATACCAAATAAATAAATTTTATTATCTGAATTTGAGTCAAGGTAAGTTAATGCTGACATGGGTAGCTGTATAATTTTTTGTTGAGATTGACTAGATTGAAATATTTTTTGATAAAACTCGTCTAAGTGGCTGCTGCCCTTTCCGATTTCAATAATTGGGGGAATAGTTTGCACATAAATATCATTGTATTGTTCATAAACTATATTTGATATACTAAACTCTGTCTGTTTACCACTATAATTTTTTATCTGTTGATAAGATTTTCTGCCTCGCTCTCCATAACAATCAAGAGCATTTTTAATTAAACGTTCGGCCCATTCTAGACAATTTTGGCGGGTAAATTGTCCCTTTAATAGCTTGGTGTCTCCGACATAAGCAGTGATTAAATAAGACCAAATTTGATACACTGTCCAGTAAGCATAGTAATTAGCATCACCGTCTCTAGCCGCATAAATACGAGCTTTTTCTAAGAGACGAAGAGGTTCAATTAATAAATGAGTTTTGGGACTGGGTAATTGAGCAATGTAAGGAAAAAAGAGATAAATTTTAGCGCGGTGCGAATAGATACGAGATAGATAATAGAAAAAAGGATGAACATTAGTTTGAGAGTATTCACCAATTATTGCGTATTCTTTCAAATATTCCTGCAAATATTCTTCAGCAATGTTCAAACATTCTTCAGCTTTACGAATTGCAGAACCCCTTTCTTGATGGTCACGTTCCTCATCTTCAAGGTCTGTATAAAAATGATAATCAAATAGACAGATATGGTAGAGACTAACTAATAGTTTATCGTCTAGTCGTCCCTTTTCGATATGGGGTTTAATAACCTCAAGATATTTTTTGGCAATACGATAGAGACCTTCTTGAAGATATACTTGAGTAATTGCCAAATGTGCTTCATAGGCCACCATACTCCAAGCTTGATTATTATTAACTTCCTTGAAATTTCTCTCATCCCAATTGCGATATTTATCCTTAAACAGTTTTTTTTCTAAATAATCTTGCATAGCCCTGAGAGAGAAAGGGTAAAATTTTATCCAGTTTTCTGCTTTTTTTAGTATATATTTTTCCTCAATCCTCTGACAAAGTTGTTGTAGATATTGCTGGGAATCAATTGCCGTTTTTTCAATAGCTCTCAGTCGAGCGTGAAGGGCAGACTTAGCGGCAGATTCTAGAAGATCGAATCCGTAAAATTCTCCTGTTGCTAATTCTTGATCGGCGACAATTTGATTATAATCAATTTCATCTTTTAGAGAGTTTTTTACATCTTTTTGTTTACATAACTTAACCAGAGAATAAGACCAAACAGCACTATTTCTTGTATTGCCAATCACTTTATCTTCACTGACTATTTTTTGGGTGACAGGCAGATAGCCTTGCTTTTTCAAAATATCTATCCCCTCAAACAAAAATCGATTAATTGCGGTGGTAATATGGGCGATAGGACTGCCCACACCTACCACTTCTTCACAAAATTCTAATCGATTGTTTGATTCTTCTTGCTTGAAAAATGGGCTGATTTCTAAGGTTGGTTGCCAGTTCTCTGGGGGATAAACATAAAAATACACTCGCACCCTATAAGCTATCTGTTTTTCTAATCCTTGAGCATAATACCTATTTTCGTCTTCATTATCAGCCAGAAAATGAGAATTAATTAAACCTGTTTCCCCTCGGTATAATTTTAAGGGCAGAGGTTTAACTTTCTCAATTTCTAAATAGTCGATATAAACAGGAAATTGATCTCCTAACAAGTTATTTTTGATAATTGAATCTACTAGGCTTTCTAAAAACAGATTGGATATGGAATCGCTAGTAAAATTGTCCTTAACAAAGGCTGGACATTGCTCAATAACAGTTTTAACTTGTCTGAGTCCAGCTTGAAATTCTGTCCGGCTCACTTCTCTTAAAATCTTATCAACCAAATCCTTGATAATTTCCTGCTCTGAGTTTGTTGATAAATGCTGATAATATTTTTTTAATCGTGGTTGAATATACTCTGTAATCTGATTAACTAGCTTGAAATATTCATCAATATCTAGATGATCATTTGCATCAAGGGACTTTAGGTAACTGTGTTGTTGTTTTTGGGAACTGTATAGATTAATGGCCTGTTTATAAAAGCTAACAACGTCTAGGGAATCCTGCTGTATTTCATCGGTAATGATCTCTTTTAACTGCTCAAGTAAACCAGCTTCGGGATGAACAAGTAATCCCAATTTCTTCCTTTCATCCAGAGATAACTGTGCATATTTTTTGAGAACTCGTTCTTTTTCTTGTTGGGTAAACTTATTGATCATTTTCTGGGCTAAACTATCCTTATTTTTGGCTGACTCTCCTTGCCAATAAGCCTCCAGTGAGGTAAGAATAGTAACTAATTTCCCCAAGCTTAAACTGGGTATCCGCTCCTCCCGTTCCTTTTCTTGGTAACGCTCTCCCATCACCGAACGCAGCACTCGCCGGACAAAAATGCGATTTTGTCCCCATTGTTTGGCTATTTTGTACTCATTCGGTTTGGGATTATCCTCACTAATGTCCAAATCGGTCAGATTGTTGAGGAGATGCAAATACACCGCAGCATCTCTTTTTCGGTCTTCATCGCTTTGTCTTTGATTTTCTGTGTCCAGATCGCTCATAGGTTTAGATGTTACTCTGATGATTCAGCCCTAGACGCCCGTTTTGATCAATAGTTATGTTCATATAATACAGGCTAATCTGGGGGATGTGCATAAAAAATCTGCATTAATTTTTGTAAACCTTGTTAAAATTATCAGTAATTGGTTTGTTAGCCTTCGTAGTTAAACCCTGTAGATGATTGTAGGAAAGAGGTTGATGATGAAGGAAGAGACCGATAGCTTATCAATCACTGAACTGGTGTGGACGGTTTTTATATGTGCGTTTTGTGCCATAATACATGAAAAATTTTTAACGCTGTCACTGTATGTGCATACTGGACAAATATTCTGTACATTATGGACATATTCGACAATTTTCGTCAGAATAAATGGACAAGGTTATTTTATCTCGTTTTTGTAACACTTTGTAACACCTTTGCAGTGATTGTAAAATGCCAAAACAGTTAGAAAAGAAAAAAACAACTGAATTAGAACATAGAGCAATTGAGTTGTCTCGCTCGGGTTCGCCCAGTGGCGCAGCAGCAATTCTCATTTCAAAAAGTAACAATTTATACAGACAGAAACAGAGATTTAACAGGTGGCAAAATTGCGATCGCCAATCAGTGTTTGACATTTTTGGTGGGGGTGCTAAAATCTGCTTCTAGCATCAAAATGAGAATTGCTGGTGGCGCAGAGGAGGAGTGGAGCTATTTCATTAGCCCTGAGCCCAAACCCGAGCCGGGGGACACTCAGCGAGTCCAATTGTCCACAGGTTTGCCAGTTGAATTTGAACTTGTAGATAAGTATCAATCGAAATTTACTCAAGCATTCAAATTCAAATATCGCCTCCGACACCAAGGTATCCCTTTATACGGCTCCTCGATCATTGTTGATTTAGACGAAGACAATAAATTTTTGTTTGCAAACTCGTCTGAAGTTGCTCAAGATGAAGCTGTAAAAAAAGGATTTCCTGACAAAAATCCGCAAGTTACTGAAAAAGATATAAAATATTCGATCTACGAATATTGTCTTGAGCAGGGTGAGCCTATTTCCCGAGAAGCCCTAAAGGGTTGTGATATTAATCCCGAGCTTTACTATTATTTCAAACACTTTTTTAATGGCTCCACTCACAAGCTAGGTGAGTGGAGACTTGTTTATGTTACGAACATTAAAGTTATGGCTCCAACCAGTGGCGAAAAATCTGTTGGAACATCACTGGAATTAACTGATTATGTGATAGATGCCCACACAGGTCAGATAATACTCGAACTCTCAAATTTGAGAACCTTCTGCTAAAAGGGTTCTGTCCATAACCTACTGCCAAACTGTCTATCGTTTGGAGATATTTGCCAAAATATCCCTAACTATCGGGCTGGTTTTGGTAAGCTTTTTTTGCATTATTTAAATAGGGTCTGCTGAAAAAGTTTTTCGGTGGTGGTAGGAGTCAGGAGTCAGGAGTCAGGAGTCAGGAGTTTCAGGCTTTGTTGCCCTTG
>MTBT01000043.1:66949-67436 GCA_002282935.1 Microcystis sp. LSC13-02
ATCCTATTTTCTTGCACTAACATCGGACTTTAACAGGTCAAAAGCTTTATTTTAAAAGGGTTTTACCATTATTCAGCAGACCCTAAATATAACTCACTTTTTAACAGGAAATAAGTAGGTGCGATTTTGTCCCCATTGTTTGGCTATTTTGTACTCATTCGGTTTGGGATTATCCTCACTAATGTCCAAATCGGTCAAATTTAGGTGTTAAAAACTTTCAGACACCCCCCTTATCAAGGGGGGATTAAGGGGGGATCGACACCCCCCTTATCAAGGGGGGATTAAGGGGTTATCGACACCAAAATCCATCTTCAATTTAATTATAGGAAATAAGGTTGAACATGAGATTTTTTCGACTTGTTCAAAGTGGCCGGAGGGCATTCGGACACTCAAAATGGACGGGTCGAAAGTGTCAGACTTAAGCAATTAAGCGTTTTTCGCTATCTGCGTCAACCCCATTCAGCGACCACCCTAAAAAAGTGGCGTG
>MTBT01000044.1 GCA_002282935.1 Microcystis sp. LSC13-02
TCGCTGTGCTTATCTAAATGGTTGCCTTTTTTAACTTTTTTATTGATCTCATTAAGCATTTCTACTTATTGCAAAGGTGAGATGCTCCCGGTTAGAATGAACTAAACAATGGTTAAATCTGCATTTTTTGTGAAACCTAGAGGCTGGATAACAAGTGTTACTGTCATTACAGTTGCTATATTAACTGGTTCGAGTGCTACCTATTTTCTCTTACGTTTTCGAGGGAATAGCCCCGCTCCAGCGGCGATTTATTCCCCATCGAAGATTAGTCCCACTGCTATCTCCGCCAGAGGCTATCTCGAACCCAAGGGAGAAGTGATTAAAATCTCGGCCTCTGCTTTCATGGAGGGAACGAGGGTAGCCAAACTCCTAGTAAAACAAGGAGATAACCTGAAAAATGGTCAAATTATCGCAATTTTAGACAACCATGAGCGCCTTCAAGCCGCTTTAACCCAAGCCGAAGCCCAGAGGAAAATATCCGAGGCCCGTTTAGCGCAAGTTAAAGCGGGGGCAAAACAGGGAGATGTGGCCGCACAAGATGCCCGTTTCCAAAAAACACGAGCGGAATTACGGGGACAGATTGCTACCCAACAGGCGACCATTGCCAGTTTAGAAGCGGAGTTACAAGGGGAAACCTCGGCCCGAAAGGCAACTATCGAACGAATTCGGGCCGAATTAATCAACGCACAAACGGATTGCCGCCGCTATCAAACCCTGTACCTAGATGGGGCTGTACCGGAGCAAGAACGGGACCGCTTTTGTCTACAAGCCGAAACTATAGCTAAAAGTTTACAAGAAGCGGAAGCGAATCTGAATCGAATTGAGCGCACCATGAAGCAACGTATTCAGGAGGCCAAAGCCAATCTTGATCGCACCCGAACCACCCTTGCTCAAGAGATCAAAGCCAATCAAGCGGCTTTAGAAGCGGTCGCCGAAGTTCGTCCCGTCGATGTCCAAGTTGCCGAAGCCCAATTAATATCCGATCGAGCCTTGGTAGAACGCGCCCAAGCTGAATTAAACCTCGCCTATGTAAAAGCACCAAAAAGCGGTCAAATTCTGAAAATTCGTACCTGGCCCGGAGAAGTTGTCGGCAATGAAGGGATTGTTGATTTAGGTGAAACTGGGGAAATGTATGTTCGCGCAGAAGTTTACGAAACAGACATTCAACGGGTGCGAGTCGGACAAACCGCTACGATTCGGAGTGATGGTTTAGTCCGAGAATTAACTGGAGTTGTTAGCGAAATTGGTTTACAAGTGGGCCGGCAAAATGTTCTTGGTACTGATCCGGTAGCCGATGCCGATGCCAGGGTGGTAGAAGTGAAAATTCGCCTTACCCCCGAATCGAGCGCCCAAGTATCTGGCTTAAGCAATTTGGAAGTGACGGTGGTAATTGAGGATAGCAATGCACAAAATCAAGGAGAAACCAGGTGAATAAGCGAAAATTATACCAGAAACGACGCGGTAAGTTGGCCACGGCTTGGCTACAGCTAAAGCATCAAAAAGTTCGTCTACTGGTGGCTCTTTCTGGCGTGATTTTTTCCGTGGTGATTATTTTTATGCAGTTAGGGATTCGCGATGCTCTCTTCGATAGTGCCGTTCGTTTCCATCAAAGTTTACAAGGAGATATTTTTTTAATTAGTCCTCGATCGACTGCCTTAATTGCGATGGAAAGTTTCTCAGAACGACGACTTTTACAATCACTGGCTTTTGATGAAGTCGATTACGTTAGCCCGATTTATCTCGATTTCGCTCAATGGAAAAATCCTAATACTCGTAATTATTGGCGTAATATTTTTGTCCTTGGTATTAATCTGAGATATCCCGTACTCAACTTATCTGGAATTCCCGAAAATATCGAGAGATTAAAAATGCCTAATACAGTATTATTTGATGAGGGTTCTCGTACTGAATTCGGGACAATTGCCCAAGATTTTCGCAGGGATGGACGGGTAAGCACAGAGTTAGGAAATCCCAACGGAAATCGAAAGGTTAATGTGGTGGGTTTATTTCAGTTGGGTACTTCCTTTGGCTCCGATGGAAATTTAGTGACTAGCCATATAAATTTTTTACGAATTTTTGATAATCGCAAAAAAGGCTTCATTGATGTGGGTTTGATTAAACTAAAACCAAATCAAGATACTCAAAGAACCCTAGAAAAACTCAGAAAGTACTTGCCAAAAGATGTTCAAGTGTTGTCGAAAAGCGAATTTGTTAACTTTGAAAAAAAATATTGGCAAACTAGCACGGCGATCGGGTTTATTTTTAACCTAGGAGTTGCTCTAGGAATTATTGTTGGTGTGGTGGTGGTTTATCAAATTCTCTATACAAATGTTTCGGAACATCTTTCAGAATACGCCACCCTAAAAGCGATGGGCTATCGTCATAGCTATCTCTTATCAATGGTTTTACAACAGGCTTTTTTAATTGCTGTTCTCGGATATATTCCAGGTTTTTTGATCGCTAATATTCAATATGAGGTTACTAAAAATGCCACCTTATTACCTGTCAATATGTCGCTTGATCGAGCGGTTTTTGTCTTTATCTTAACCTTAGTCATGGCCTTCGTTTCAGGAGCCACTGCTGTTAAAAAATTGCAAGATGCCGATCCGGCCGATATTTTTTAGAAGAAAGAAACAGATATCCATCCCTCATCTCAATGAACGAGGCTGTCTATGGACGTTATTGATATTCAAAACCTCAATCACTATTTCGGTCAAGGAACGCTGAAAAAACAAGTTCTTTTTCAGATCAACTTAAAAATCACAGAGGGAGAGATCGTTATTTTAACTGGCCCCTCTGGTTCCGGAAAAACAACCTTACTATCCTTAATCGGTGGCCTACGCTCTGTTCAAGAAGGAAGCTTACAGCATTTTGAAAAAGAATTACGGGGGGCTAGTGAAGAACAATTAGTCCAAACCCGCCGTCAAATTGGTTATATTTTTCAAGCCCATAATTTGTTACCCTTTCTAACCGCAAGACAGAATGTACAAATGTCGATCGAGCTTCAGGAAAATCTCGGCGGGCGGGAAACGGAAGAACGCGCCGCTTTGATGTTAGAAGAAGTCGGCTTAGGACATCGGATCGACTATTATCCAGATAGCTTATCTGGGGGACAAAAACAAAGGGTAGCCATCGCGCGAGCTTTGGCTGGTAATCCTCCATTAGTTTTAGCCGATGAACCAACGGCCGCCCTCGATAGTAAAACGGGACGAGACGTGGTGAATTTGATGCAACGTTTAGCCAAAGAACAAAGCCGTACTATTGTACTCGTCACCCACGATAATCGGATTTTAGATATTGCCGATCGCATTGTTCACATGGAAGATGGACGCTTGCGCGGTTGCTAATACCCATCCAGACAAAACCCAGAAAAGGCGCTATGGCCAGTTTTGTCCGTTAGACCAGTGCCATTCTCATAGACTACTGGCATAGTTTTTCCTTCCTCAGCTTTTAAGTGCGGCTAAGACTGGGATACTCCATCAATAGATTCTGACACCAAATCCGTTTTTAATTGAGGAAACAACTTTTTTGTCTTAGCCTCAGTGGGAAGCTATGATATTTTCATGCTTGGCGGTGCCAACTTTGGCATCGAGAATATCTCCTGAATCCTGAAAATGCAATCCGTAGACTTTACCACCCTCAGCGCCACTTGTGCCGAAATTGCTGCCGTTTGGCTGCCAGCGAGACTAGAACAAGTGTATCAAATTGATCGCCAAACGATCGCCCTCTATTTACGAACCTTTGATCGCAAGGGATGGTTAATTATTTCTTGGCATCCCCAAGGGGCGCGGCTGCATATTGGTGATCCACCGCCAAAAGTCCCAGATACCTTTACTTTCAGCGATCAATTGCGTCATCAACTCAATGGTTTTGCGCTGACAAAATTAGCATTTGTTGCCCCGTGGGAAAGAGTCATCGATCTACAATTTGCCCAACGTCCTGATGATCCGGCCCAGGGGCATTTGTATATAGAAATTATGGGCAAATATAGCAATGTGATTTTAACAGCTGCCGATCGGCAAATTGTCACCGTTGCCCATCAAGTCAATGCCACCCAGTCTAGTGTTCGCACCGTACAAACGGGACAAATCTATCAACTACCCCCCGTTTTATTGGCAACAAATCCCAGTTTAGAAGAATCCTTGAGCAGTTGGCAAGCCAGAGTTAGTTTAATCCCTAAAACTATCGAAAAACAGCTAGTTAGTACCTATCGTGGGGTTAGTCCGGTCATCGCTCGATCGCTGTTGCAAAAAGCCAAGATTAACCCGAAATTAAACACGGATCAGTTAGATAATACTGATTGGGAAAAGCTCTTTTCAGTTTGGCAAGAATGGTTAAAAATCTTGGAAAATAAAACCTTTCAACCCGGATGGACAAGAGAAGGTTATACGGTGATCGGTGGGGAGATACTGGCAGCAGCTAAAAATGTCCAAGAATTATTAAACCGTTATTATAGCGACCAAATTAATCAAGAAAGCTTTCGACAACTACAGCAAAAATTAAATCAAAAAGTCATCTCTTTACTGACTAAACTGCAAACTAAAGCGGCGGGATTTCAAACAAGACTAGCAGAATCTGCTCATGCCGATCGCTATAAAGAGCAAGGGGATTTATTAATGGCAAATCTGCAGCAAATACAGCAGGGAATGACTAGCATTACTTTGGCGGATTTCCAGACAGGAAAACCTATAATTATTCCTCTCGATCCCGAAAGAAATCCCGTGCAGAATGCCCAATATTTTTATAAACAACATCAGAAATTAAAAAGGGCGCGGTTAGCGGTGGAACCTTTATTAGCGGAAGTGGTCAGTGAAATTAATTATCTCGAACAAGTGCGATCGAGTTTAAGTCAACTAGATAATTATAGCAGCAGGGAAGATTTAGAGGCCTTAGACGAGATACAAGAAGAATTAATTCAACAGAAGTATCTAGAAAGCAATTACCAGCGTAATCGGGCGAATAACAAAGAATCCGAACCCATGCGCTTTACTACTCCCTCTGGAGTAGAATTATGGATTGGCAGAAATAACCGTCAAAATGATCGGCTAACTTTTCGTAGCGCCAGCGATTACGATATCTGGTTTCATAGTCAAGAAATCGCTGGTAGTCACGTTTTACTCCGTTTAACCCCAGGTACAGTTCCAGAAGCCGCCGATCTGCAATTTGCCGCCGATTACGCCGCTTATTATAGCCGCGCTCGCCATAGTGAACAGGTTCCCGTCGTCTATACCCGTCCCAAATACGTCTATAAACCCAAGGGCGCAAAGCCCGGTATGGTGGTTTACAAACAGGAAACGGTAATCTGGGGCTGTCCTCAGAGGGTTGAGGATTACCGCAAAAAATAATTTTTTACCAAATTGTTTACTTTTTTTTACACAAAATGGGTATTGTCTGTTACAATTTTTACTAGAGAGACAAATGCAGTTCAGGCGCTTGGGAACGCAAGAACTATATTTCCTCGGATTACAACAACAAACAACAGCAAACCAGTGGTAGCAGCCGATAGTCTCGGGAAAGACACAAAAAACCGACTATTCAGGTGATATTAAAGCAGCCACTGGTATTTTATCTTCACCTAACCGCTTCTGTCACTTTCCTCAACTTTCTTTTCGGTTTCCGAGACTTATTGCCCAGATGAATGAGTTTGATTGTTGAGAATATTTGCTCTATCTTGGGATGAAAGAGGGATAGTTGGCATCCAGCTTTTTGTAAAGAAATTTAAACTTCACCCATAGTTAGGGTCTGCTGAAAAAGTTATTGAAAAGTACAGGTCTCTTAATCAATGATTTCACTTAGCTAAAAACATAAGCTTTAGTTGTTGATTAATCTCTAAGCTATAACTTATTGTCATCATTGA
>MTBT01000045.1 GCA_002282935.1 Microcystis sp. LSC13-02
AAAATGCAAGATTACGTCATTACAACCGCCCGTCTTCATCGTCAGACTCTCTGCTATTCAAAATGTGTCAAAATGTTAGAAAATTCCCTACTGCTTCTAATTCATTACCTTAAGTTTAAGGATGTTCCAGTTCCCTACACTTTTGCTTGATTCATCTTTACATCTGACAACGCCGTTTTTTCAGGCTTTCCCTGTCTAGTAGCTGCTGCGGTTCTTTTTGCTTCATCCTCTCAATCTACACTTTTTCTGTTTTTGTCAATCCCCTGACCTGAATCCTTACACTTGTCCGGGTCGATCGGGGTTATAGTGGGGTTTAGCCCCCGGTAACTCAAAGGGTTGACGCTGATTATTTTCCGTGTCGATGGTGAGATGAGACATATTAGCCCTAACTTGCTGATTTTTGTCCGGTAAACTTAAATTAACAGGTTCTTCGTTACTTGTTATGGTTCGATAGGGTGGCATAAATCGACTAAATCCTTATCTGGCGAGAGATTTAATTGATTAGTTCGCTCTACGCAGTAATGTCTCTCTCTATAAGGGTTTCATCCCTTATAACCCTCGTCGATTGCATAACACAAACCGAAGAACCAATTAACACGATCGGTCGTCCCTTTCCTTGCTAATAATAATCCCACCCCTATGAATCTCCCTTCCTTTCTCTGGTTATGGAAAATTGCCGCTTGGTCGATGGGATTTGCTCTCTTTGCCTATTTTTTATTAGCGGTTTCGGGGGTAAACATGGGTTATCGACGACTCGCGGGCCAATCTCGACCGAAATGGTTAAGATCCTTTCATCTGGTCAGCGGCCTGATCATGGTTGCTTTGGTCTTAATTCTGCTGGGAATCGGATTAGTGGGAACAATCGGTCATTATGGCAGTTTAGGCCACTCTTCCCACCTGATAGCGGGTTTATCGGTGGTTTTTCTGGTTTTTGTTTCGGCAATTAGCGGCCTGAACATTACAACTCGTCCACCTCTAGCGCGGTCTCTCCACATCGGTACTAATCTTTTATTGTTTCTGGGTTTTCTTTTTGCTACCCTAACAGGATGGGATGTGGTCCAAAAATATCTACAATAAAAATAGTCGGCGATCGAGTGGAGACTGTTTGATCGAGAAAAACTAGCTATCTCATCCCGAAAAATCGCTTTTTAGTGACAGAATACTCACCCCCAAATCATTATGCAAACCGTCGAATCACAAGCTATTAACACGATGTCAGTGCCAAAACAAGGTCTTCCAGTAACAATTATTACTGGGTTTCTTGGTAGTGGTAAGACTACTCTCCTCAATCATATTCTCAGCAATCAACAGGGATTAAAAACTGCTGTTCTTGTCAATGAATTCGGTGAAATCGGTATCGATAATGAACTGATTATCAGCAGTGATGACAGCATGGTAGAATTAAATAATGGCTGTATTTGCTGCACGATCAACGAGGATTTAATTCAAGCAGTTTATAAAGTTCTCGAACGTCCCGAAAAAATCGATTATTTAGTCGTAGAAACCACGGGATTAGCCGATCCTTTACCGGTAGCTTTAACCTTTTTAGGTACAGAATTACGGGAAATGACCCGTTTAGATTCCATTGTCACTATGGTGGATTGTGCCAATTTTAGTCTCGATTTATTCAACTCGCAAGCGGCCTTAAGTCAAATCACCTATGGTGATATTATTGTTCTCAATAAAACCGATCTAGTGGATGAAGCGGATGTGGATTCTTTAGAAATAAGAATCCGGGACATGAAGCAAGGATCGAGAATTCTTCGTACTAGCAAAAGTCAGGTTCCTTTACCCTTAATTCTCAGCGTCGGACTATTTGAATCGGATAAATATTTCGACACAGAAGAAGAACACCATGACCATGATCACCACGACCACGATCACGACCATTGCGATCATGATCACGACCACGATCATGATCACGATCATCACGACCATTCCAATCATTTAGAGGTGGATGGATTTACTTCTATTTCCTTTGCTAGTGACCAACCTTTTTCGATTCGGAAGTTCCAATATTTCCTCGATAATCAGTTACCGGAAAGCGTTTTCCGCGCTAAGGGTATTCTCTGGTTTGATGAAAGTCCTAAACGTCATATTTTCCACCTCAGTGGTAAACGTTTTACTCTCGAAGATGACGAATGGAAAGGTACTCCCAAAAATCAGCTAGTTCTTATCGGTCAAAATCTCGATCATGAAACCATAAAAGAACAGATTAACAATTGTCTCAGTTTACCTGCTGTCAATCGCGGTAAAGGATTTGGGAAATAGATAACCATCTTTTGCGGGTGTGTTAGCAATCGATAACACACCCAATTTAACCAATTATTTATTGACCTTCTTGGGGTACTTTTCCCCCTAAAGATTCCACGATCGAGAGAGTATTTTCCCTGAGCATTTTTACATAACTATCCCCCCCAGTACCCACCGCACCGATCGAATCAGAATATAATTGTTGTGGTGCTAATTTTACCCCCGCTTCTTCGGCTACAGTGGTAATTAAAGTAGGATTAATAGTCGTCTCGGCAAAGATAGCAGGAACCTGGAGATTTTTAATAGCATCGGCTAAATTTTTCACCGTTTGGGCGCTAGGTTGTTCTTCGGTACTAATGCCAATTAAAGTTCCCGCTACTTTTAACCCGTAGGCATGAGCATAATACTGAAAAGCGTCATGAGTGGTGACTAATTGCCTTTGGGAAGGAGGGATAGTTTCAATAGCCGCAGTAATCCAGCGATCAAGATTTTCTAATTCCCTGATTAATTGCTCTGCATTTTCAGTAAAAATCTCTTTATCTTCGGGACTTAATTCAATCAATTGATCTCGGATTTTCTCCACCATGATTATACCGTTTTTGGCCGAACCCCAAACGTGGGGATCGGGTACTTTCTGCCCCTCTTTTTCCAGTTGTAAAGGCTTAATTGCTTCTCCCACGGCCACTTTTTTCGCTTGAATTCCCGTAGAATTGATCATTTTAATTAACCCCGGTTCGAGGTTATAACCGTTATAGAGAATTAAATCGGCTTTTTCTAAAGCCACACTATCGGCGGGAACCGGTTCATAAACGTGAGGATCATCCCCCGGTTTTAAAATGTCTTGATGGTCAATTTCTTCACCGCCCACTCGTGCGGTTAAATCGGCGATAATTGTGCTAGTGGAGATTACCTTTGGTTTTTGGTTATCGGTGGTATTAACCGCGGCATTACAAGCAACCAATCCCAAAAATAAACAGGATAAAATTAGTTTTTTCATCAGGAAATAGAGATGAGGGTTTAGAGGTTAGAGATGAGGGGAAATGGCATTGATATGTATCTTGATTTTTTTCCTGACTAAAGACTCCTTTTACTATTAAAATAGAGAATAGAGAAGGTGTAAATTCAAGAGATATGGATAACCAAGCCCCGATTAAACTACCGAAAACCAGCGAATCCGACCACCTCAAGCGAATTCGTCACACCACCTCCCATGTTATGGCCATGGCGGTGCAGAAATTATTCCCGAAAGCCCAAGTTACTATCGGGCCTTGGACTGAAACTGGATTTTACTACGATTTTGATGTGCCGGAACCTTTTACCGATAAGGATCTCAAGGACATCAGAAAAGAGATGGTCAAAATTATCAATAAAAAACTGCCGGTGATGCGCGAGGAAGTTTCTCGGGAAGAGGCGGAAAAGCGCATTAAAGCGATTAATGAAGCCTATAAGCTGGAAATTCTGGCGGGAATTCAAGAACCCATCACCCTCTATCATCTTGGTGACGCTTGGTGGGATTTGTGCGCCGGTCCGCACCTAGATAATACAAGCGAACTAGACCCAAAAGCGATCGAATTAGAGACGGTAGCGGGTGCTTATTGGCGTGGGGATGAGAATAAAGCCCAATTACAGCGCATTTACGGCACAGCATGGGAAAATCCCCAACAATTAGCCGAATACAAGCGCCGCAAACAAGAAGCCCTCAAACGCGACCATCGGAAATTAGGCAAAGAATTAGGTTTATTTATTTTCTCTGATTCTGTCGGGCCGGGGTTGCCTTTATGGACCCCCAAAGGAACTTTAATTCGTTCTTTGTTAGAAGATTTTCTCAAAAAAGAACAGTTAAAACGCGGTTATTTACCCGTAGTTACTCCCCATATTGCTCGCGTCGATTTGTTTAAAATTTCCGGTCACTGGCAAAAGTACAAAGAAGATATGTTTCCCATGATGGCAGACGATGAGGAATCTGCTAGTAAGGAAATAGGATTTGTGCTCAAACCGATGAACTGTCCTTTTCATATTCAAATCTATAAAAGTGATTTGAGATCCTATCGGGAATTGCCGATGCGTTTGGCAGAATTCGGTACAGTTTATCGTTACGAACAATCGGGAGAATTGGGAGGATTGACTAGAGTTCGCGGTTTTACCGTGGATGATTCCCATTTGTTTGTCACTCCCGAACAATTAGACAAGGAATTTTTAAGCGTTGTTGATTTAATTTTGACGGTGTTTAAGAGTTTACAATTAAAGAATTTTAAGGCGCGATTGAGTTTTCGTGACCCCGAATCGGATAAGTATATCGGTTCCGATGAAGCTTGGGAAAAGGCAGAATCAGCGATTAGAAAAGCGGTGCAAACTTTGGGGATGGATTATTTTGAAGCCCCCGGAGAAGCGGCTTTTTATGGTCCAAAATTAGACTTTATTTTCCAAGATGCCCTCGAAAGAGAATGGCAGTTAGGAACAGTACAGGTAGATTATAATTTACCCGAACGTTTTGAACTAGAATACGTTGCCGAAGATGGTAATCGTAAACGTCCGGTGATGATTCATCGCGCCCCTTTTGGTTCTTTGGAACGTTTAATCGGTATTTTAATCGAAGAATACGCGGGAGATTTTCCCCTTTGGTTAGCCCCTGTCCAGATACGATTATTACCGGTTAGTGATAGTCAATTGGATTACGCTAAAGAGGTGACAGCGAAAATGCAGTTGTTAGGAATTCGCGCCGAAACCGATACCAGTGGCGAACGTTTGGCTAAAATGATTCGCAATGCTGAAACCGAAAAAATCCCCGTGATGGCAGTGGTGGGGGCCAAAGAAATGGAAACTAATAGTTTAAGTATTCGCACCCGTGCCACGGGCGATTTAGGAGTAATTAGCGTCGAGGAAGTGGTGGCAAAATTAGAAAATGCCATCCAAAATCACGGTAATTTTTAAGCGTTTGCTCATCTAATTGTATGGGGCAGAAAATATTTCTGTCCCAGCATTTTTGATAAAGCGAGGAGATTTTTCCTGATTATCCTTTAGGCATCATCATCTTTTTGAAAGGGATTTTCCCCAATGCCTAGGCCTTTTTTGCTCTGTTTTAAGTCTTTCCAGAGGGCTTTAATTTTTTCGTAGGCTTCTAGAGAACTGATTTTGCCCCCCGTTTCCAGATTACAAATAAAACTGATCTTTTGGGCAAATTCCTGTAAATTAGCGTTAAATAGCAAGTTTTCTGGCTTAAATTCTCCATAGTAGGGGGCGCGAGGATAGAGAAAATTCTCCTTGCGGCGATCGGGGAGATTCGGGTTATCATCGTTAGGAGGATTCTGACTCATAGGGCGAAGGCGGGTAATTTTGCGGAATTTCTTTAGATTTTTCGGTAATGGTAATGGGAGATAATATCAATTGTTGGATATCATTGAGGATTTAAGTAGAAACTTGGCTGATTCGCCAAAAATTGACCACTTAAATCGTGACACTTTTTGGTTATATGTTAAGATTCGGTCGCAAAATGTTGACAGTTATCTTTAAGCAGCAATTATACATTATTTTTTTCAACGATCATCTACCCAATGATATATATTTTTTGTCTAGGTTGATCGCCAAAATTTGCTGCTGCCGCTATCTGATTAACCATCGATTTTCGTTTATCAATTGCCGAGGATGATAACTATGGAAAAACTCTATGAAGGTAAGGCCAAAATTCTCTATCAAACCGATGATCCCGATATTCTCCTCACTTATTACAAAGATGATGCCACCGCTTTTAATGCCCAAAAACGCGGGCAAATTGTCGGTAAAGGAGAAATTAACTGTACTATCTCCACTGCCCTATTTCAATGGTTAGAATCCCTAGGAATACCTACCCATTATATCGATCGCCCTAGTTCTAGGGAAATGCGCGTCAAGGCGATTAAAATCATTCCCTTGGAAGTAGTAGTCAGAAATATCGCCGCCGGGAGTTTGTGCAAGCAAACGGGATTAGAGGAGGGGAAAGTTTTACCTTTTCCTCTTGTAGAATTTTACCTCAAGGATGATGCTTTGGGGGATCCTCTGTTAACACCCGATCGCATAAAAGTGATCGATATTGCCAGCGAGGAGCAAGTCAATCAGTTACGAGATTTAGCCCTGCAAATCAATCAATATCTGCAAGAATTTTTCGATAAGTGCCAGATTATTCTCGTCGATTTCAAGTTAGAATTTGGAGTTGATAAAACGGGCAAAATTTATCTAGGTGATGAAATTAGCCCCGATACCTGTCGTCTCTGGGATAAAACCCAAGAGGATGCCCAAGCGCGCATTCTCGATAAGGATCGTTTTCGTCGCGATTTAGGAGATGTGGAAACTGCCTATCAACAAGTACAAACAAGAGTTTTACAACAGATAGAGAGTTTATAAATTTAGGGTGCTATGTCGAGAAGAATTATCGGGTTGACAGGGGGAATAGCTTCTGGTAAATCCACGGTTTCTAATTATTTAGAAAATATCTACAAAATTCCCGTCCTTGATGCGGATATTTATGCCCGGGAAGCAGTGGAAAAAGGTTCGGCAATTTTAGAGAGAATTTTTCAGCGTTATGGCAGAAAAGTTAAAACTGAGGATAATTCCCTTAATCGCCAACAGTTAGGAGAGATTATTTTTAATAATCCCGAGGAAAAAATCTGGTTAGAAAGTCAGATTCATCCCTACGTTAGGGACTGTTTTAACCAGAATTTAGCCCTGTTGGATAATCCTGTAGTTGTTTTTTCTATCCCTTTATTATTGGAAGCCAAATTAACCCATTTAGTCACAGAGATTTGGGTAGTTTCTTGCAGTTTCGAGCAACAAATTGAACGCTTAATGACTAGAAATAACTTAAGCAGAGAACAAGCGATCGCTCGGATTAATAATCAAATGCCTTTAGCTGAAAAAATTGCCTTAGCTGATATTGTTTTGGACAATTCCGGGGATTTAGAAGCTTTATATACCCAGATCGATCGAGCTATACAATAGGGATTAATTTTAAAACAACCAGGCAAATTTTCCCACCCCGAATTTTACATAGAGAATAATTGCCAAAACCAATAAAAATAGAAAGCCAATAATTAATAAATAGTCTTTATTGGTTAAGATTGATTCCTGTAAAAATGTGCGATCAGGATCACCAGAGAAAGCTTTAGCTTGTAGAACTACCTCTAATTTTTGCGATTTAGCCATAGCGTTTAAAATTAAAGGTACAGCGATAGAAGCGTAAATTTTTCCTTTTTGCAGCCAACCCATTTTTTCTATTGCTAATCCTCGTAATCTTTGAGCAGAAATAATCGATCGAGATTCTTCGACTAGGAGAGGAAATAAACGCAGGGTAGAGGAAAAAATAAAGACTATTTTGTAAGGAATTCTGGCTTTAGTTAAACTCACCATCATCTGATTTATATCGGTGGTAAAAATAGCGAGGGGAATAATTAAAACCATGGTGAGAGTTTTAAAGATTACATTTAAACCGTAGAGGGTTCCCTCCACAGTCATTTTGGCAGAACCGACAGTTAATAAGGGAGTTAATTCAGTTTTTCCCGTTAAAGCTTTTACCTGTTCCACATTAAAAAATCCCATGGTAATTAATAAGAATAGATAAAAAGGAGCCATGAATTTTAAAATGTTGAGGATATAGGACCATTTTACTCCGGCCCAGAGACAAGCTAAAGCGACAATAAGAGTTAGTAAACCACCAGCGAGCGGACTTTCCCAAGTAAAAGCGATGAGAGTAACCACGATCATCATGGTTAATTTTGTCCGAAAATCTAGGCGAGTAAAAGGAGAATCTCGATCGACGGTTTGCCAGTTAAATGATTGCATAATCAAGAAAAAAGTTAGTAAGGGAATGAGTTAATTACCCATCCCCATCAATTCCCTAGGAAGGGTTAGCAATTCTGCTCATTTGCTCTTGAATTTCAGGGTTATAAATCTGGAGATAATTCCAATAATTACCAAACACCGATTCTATATAACCCTTAGTTTCTCTAAAGGGAATATTCTCGACAAATTCATCGGGATCGCTAAAATCAAAACGCTGTTTCCACTTGGAAACTGCCCCGGGTCCTGCGTTATAACTAGCCACGGCAAAAAGTGAATTTCCTGCGAATTTGCCATGGGTATAATCCAGATACCATGTTCCCATCATAATGTTATCTTCGGGATTAGTTAAAGAATAACTTTTATTGCCAGTATTACCTGCGATATATTTACCCGTATCGGGCATAATTTGCATTAATCCCACTGCCCCCACAGGAGAACGAATTTCTTTTTCAAAGCGGGATTCTTGCCGGATTAAAGCTGTCACTAGCAGGGGATTTAATTGTCTATCTTTTGACCATTGCAGGATGGTATCGTAGTAGGGGAAAGGGAATAAAGCGTGCCAGTATTTATCATTTTGTCGCAGCAGTTTCCAGGCTTTCTTTTCCTCCGGGGTATCTCTTTCTCGCAAGCGCCAAATCAGGTTAATTCCTTCTAAATTTTGATTGCGAGAGAGTTTATAGACACCGAGGTTAAATTGTTCGTCAACGGTTAAATTCCAAGGATCGACAATTTCTGCTTGGAAGAGATTCCAAGCGTCCGTATCTTCACCAATTCGATATAATTCCTTGAAAGCTTCCGAACCAGCGGGGGGAGCGTTACGGGTGGCGGGTTTGACGGTGGTAGGGTTATAGGAGCGGACAGTGGTAAAATCCCCCACGTCCCAACCTAATAAAACCGCCGAGCGCCAAGCATAATAGGAATGGGGATGACGAGAAATAGTGTAGGTAAAAGCTTGTTTTGCTTCTTGGTTTTTGCCGAGTTTTTGCGCCCATTTTCCCACCCAAAAGGCCGCTTTCGGGGCAATTTGACTATCGGGATTATTAACCGCAATTGGCTGCGCCCACTGCCACGCCTTGGCGTAATTACCAGATTTAGCGGCTCTTTGGGCTATTAACCAGCGATAATCGGCGGCTTCGTCGGATTTTGGGTATTTATTTAATAAAGTCTGCCATGTTTGACTAGCAGCCTGGGCATTAGTTGATTCCAGTAATTTGGCTTTCGCTTCCAAAGCTTCCGGGGCGCGATCGGGAAATTGCTTGACAATGCGATCGAGATATGCTATGGCATCGCGGTTAGGAGAAATTTGGGCGAGTCGCAGTAATCCTAAACCAGTTTCTGAGGCTTGGGGATAGGTTTTAATTAATTTTTGGTAAGCGGTGCGAGCTTCTGGCAGTTTTTTGGCAATTTGTAGCCCGCGGGCGTAACGATAGGCTTGTTCGGGGCTAGGAGTGGCTTTAGCGTAGGCTTTATAGGCCTTTTCGTACAATCCCGACTGCCAATAACCGGCCCCAATAATTGCCCAATCCGCCGGAGTTAACTGATTGGCGTAGTCTTTCACCAAACGATCGCGGGCCTGATTGAGGGTAGGATCAAAAGGATTAGCCTTGGCTAACTGCAACCATAAGGGAAATTGATCGGGATTTTCTTGAAGACGTTGGCGAATTAAAGCCAAAGTGAGGGGGTGTCGGGGGTATTCCTTGAGCAATTTCTCACGATAACTGGGGTCGTATTTGCCCAAAGAGTAGTAAGCTTCCGCCACTACGGGCGATTGGGGATAGGTTGCCAGTAATTTTTGCCAAATTTCTCGCGCTTTTTCACTATCGTTGCTTAATTCGTGGGCGCGTCCCTGTTTGAGGAGAATCTGGGGAGCGAGGACAGGATATTGTTTTTCTAAGCCTTCTAATTGTTTTAAAGCCGGACCCCCTTCATATTTTCTCAATAAATCCATGGCCAGGAGATAGCGGGCGCGACTACGATCTAAAGAGGGCGCGTTGGCATCGGCCACATCTTTTAACTTGACATCTCGCTCGGTTTGTGGTAAGGAAGCACTATCAACCACGGCAGAGGGTTGGTTAGGATCTAGGCTAGGAACCGAAGCACTATTGCGATCGAGCCAAGCAAGAATTTTCGGGTGAAAGAGAAAGAGACTGGTGAGAGTAAAAAGCGCAACCCCAGAACCTAGTCCAAGAATGAGCGGGGTGTGAGGGGGGAATTTCTTAAACATTACCTTATTCAAGACAGTAACTCAACATACATTATCAGTGATCGTGGCGACAGGTTGTTTGTTTCAATCAGGTTGGGGGGTTGTTCAGTTATCAGTAAGCAGTAATCAGTAATCAGTGAACTGAAAACTCCCATCTGATAACTGGTAACTGATCACTGATCACTGAGATATGGTACGCTAAACAGGATTTAAGTATTATTAATGATTGCTATGAAACAAGGCGGCGTGACGGTTTGGTTAACGGGATTGAGTGGTGCGGGGAAAAGCACGATTACCGAGGCATTACAGGCAAAATTAATCGCTGAAGGTTATTCCATTGAAGTTCTCGATGGCGATATAGTACGGACGAATCTTACCAAGGGTTTAGGATTTAGTAAAGAGGATCGCGATGAAAATATCCGTCGCATTGGTTTTGTGTCTAATTTGCTCACCCGTCACGGTGTGATTGTCCTAGTTTCGGCTATTTCTCCCTATCGTGAGATTCGCGAGGAAGTACGGGGAAAAATCGGCAGTTTTGTCGAAGTTTTCGTGAATGCTCCCTTAAACGTCTGTGAGGCGCGCGATGTGAAAGGATTATATAAAAGAGCGCGTGCTGGCGAAATCAAGTCTTTTACGGGAATTGATGATCCCTATGAACCACCTTTTAACCCAGAAGTGGAATGCCGCACCGATTTAGAGACTTTAGAGGAAAGTGTCGCCAAAGTCTGGAACAAATTGACGGAATTAGGCTACATTCATCAAGCTGTGACGGTTTAATCGCAGCATAACTTTGTATTGTTGGAAAATATCGTAGGGACGTGGACTACAAACGTCTCTACCCCCCGATTAACCCCTTAAGTCCATAAATTATTTTGAAATCTCGCTCTAGTTATTGGAATCTTATTCCCTATCTCCGTCCCCAAACCCAAACAATTATTTTGGCGTTCATCTGTACGATCGGATTTACGGTATTTTGGCCGATTTTAGCTTGGTTAGCCGGACAAATGGCCAGATATATCGGTGAGGGAAATGTGCAAGCATTGGCGACACTTTCGGGGGTGGGGGCAGTGGTTTTTTTACTGCGGGGAATGTCTCAGTATGGGCAAGATTCCCTGATGGCAAAAGCTTCTTTAAAAATTGCCCTAGAATTGAGAAAAAAAGTTTATGCACACCTGCAAACCCTCGGCTTAAATTACTTTGAAACGGCAAAAACTGGTGATTTATCCTATCGTTTAACGGAAGATATTGATCGCATTGGGGAAGTAATTAACAAATTTTTCCATGATTTTATTCCCTCAGCTTTGCAGTTAATTGTCGTCTTTGCCTATATGTTTATTGTTAACTGGCAATTGACGATCGCTGTCATTATTATCGCTCCTTTGTTAGGGGTTTTGGTGGGATTTTTTGGCGAAAAATTATTACAATACGCTCGTCGCGCCCAAGCGAAAATATCTAATATTTCTGCGTTATTAACCGAAGTTTTTAGCGGTATTCGTGTGGTGCAAGCTTTCGCTGCTGAAGATTATCAAACCGAGCTTTTTGCCCAAGAAGCGGAGGAAAATCGCCGCGCTCAATACCTATCAGAATCCACCAAAGCTTTACAATACGTCGTGGTGGGATTCTTACAAGCTCTCGGTGTCATCTTTTTATTCTTTCTCGCTGGTTGGCAAATTTCCCAAAAGAATTTAACTGGAATTGACTTTGTTAGTTATGTGGCAGCGGTGGCAATGTTAATCGATCCCATCGCCCATATTACCAGTAATTATAATCAATTTAAACAGGGTCAAGCCTCCATGGATCGGATTTTTGAATTGTTAGCTATTTTGCCAACAATTACCGAAAAACCGAATGCGATCAATCTGCAACCCCACAGCAAAGAAGTTGAATATTGTCAAGTAAATTTTTCTTACAATGAGGACAGACAGGTTTTAAAAAATATTAATTTTACTGCACACGCTGGGGAAATGATTGCTTTAGTGGGAGCATCGGGAGCGGGAAAAACCACTTTAGTTAATCTTTTATTGCGTTTTTATGACCCCACTTCCGGCAAGATTTTAATCGATGGGGTGGATATTCGTGATGTGACTTTAAAAAGTCTCCGGCGACAAATTGGCGTAGTTTTACAGGAAAATATTCTCTTTTCTGGCACTATAGCCCAAAATATCGCTTTTGGCCAGGGAGATTTTAATCTGCAAGAGGTGGAAAAAGCGGCAAAAATTGCCAACGCTCATCAATTTATCGGTGAACTTTCCCAGGGTTACTATACCTATGTGGGAGAAAGGGGTGTTAATTTATCGGGTGGACAAAGACAAAGAATCGCCATCGCGCGAGCAGTTTTATCTAATCCGAGAATTTTAATCTTAGATGAAGCGACTTCCGCGCTCGATTCGGAATCGGAAGCTTTAGTGCAGGAAGCTTTAGAAAGAATTATGACGGAGCGCACGGTATTTGTTATTGCTCACCGATTAGCAACTGTCAGAAAAGCTAACCGTATTTTAGTCTTAGAAAAGGGTGAAATTATCGAGGTGGGTAATCACGAGGAGTTATTAAATCTTAATGGTCGTTACGCTCAATTTCATGCTAGACAATTTCAAGATTAATCTATTTGGCCTTAGGGAATGGGGGTGTATCTCTAGAATTGGGCTTTATTTCTGATTTTATCACTCAATCCAAGCTTTTGGGGGGTTCTACCCCCCAAACCCCCCGTCGGGGGACGAAGCGCCTCCCCCGAACCCCCCGCGCATTAGTTTTTCGGTGGGATGCTTACACGCAGTTGTTCATATATTTGTACTAATTTAAGAATCACCGATATAGCAGTTATCTTAATGGTGAGGTAGGAAGTTTTCGTTTTGGGGAGTCCGTCGCCGAATTAGGTTAGACTTCATCTTTAGGGAAAGCGCTGTAAATATCCAGACAGAATTAATTAGGGCTTGCTGAATAATGGTAAAACCCTTTTAAAATAAAGCTTTTGACCTGTTAAAGTCCGATGTTAGTGCAAGAAAATAGGAGGCAACAAAGCCTGAAACTCCTGACTCCTGACTCCTGACTCCTGACTCCTACCACCACCGAAAAACTTTTTCAGCAGACCCTAATTATACATATTTTTCCGTTCCCTGTTCCGGGTTCTCTCTTTCCAGACTGTAAATTTAATTTTGTCCAACTACTTAGGGTTTTTTTCGGGGAATTCCTCGCAAGGCTAAAACATCATCAAGGGTGGAACAATAGTTTTTTAAACCAAAATCAGCAGGAGTATAGGTTTTAAAGTGGGTGAAGTGACGATAATTCATCGCAAAACGATCCCATGGTTCCATCTGCAAGTTAAAAACTTTGATAAAAAAGTTAGCAATGGTTAAAGATAAAGAAATGCGAAAATAGATTTTTTTGTTTAAATAAGTACAGATTTCCTCCACTGCTTGGTTAGCTGTTGTGCGTTGATTGCCTAGGACAATTTTGCTTTCTGGTGCGGGATTTTCGATTAAATAATTCACCACTTGAGCTATATCTTTGGCATGGATAAAATGAAAACTGCCATCAGCTTGAAACCAACGCACTAAACCGATATATTTCAACACATCCGGTAAACCGCCATAGATATGAGAATAGGGTTTATTTTCGTCACCACCTAAGACAAAAGTGGGGTATAAAGTGATAATTTTATCGGCAATTTCTAGGTCAGCAAATTTACTATAACAAATATATTTAGTGCGGATATAATTAGTTCCTATTTCCCCAGCTTCGGGCAAAGGTTGATTATTTTGATTGAGAATGCTGGCAGTAGAAAAGTAGAGGACTTTATCGCAGATTTGAGCATCTAAATAACTAATTAATTCCAGGGTTTTTACCACATTAATCTGATAACTTTCCTCCTCTCCTCCCCAACTGGTAGCGATTAAAATCGCCCTATTCATTGTTTTTAAAAGATCAGCATATACCCCAATATTTTGCATATCGCCTAAAAGTATATGAACATTTGATCGCCCTTGGTAAGTAAATTTTAACTTCTCTGGATTACGAACTAAAAAATATAATTCATAGTCGGGATTTTCCAGTAAAATCTCGGCGATATAATGCCCAATACAGCCACTCACACCCGTTAGAAATATTTTTTTCATTATTTTAATTGATACGGCAGAATTTAGGGGACAGTTTGAAAGTAAAAAGGGAGTCACGAGTTCGTATTTTGGAGAGGTGCATCTAAACTTTGCAGAAATATCAAAAATGAGTAATGGTCAGTGACTCTTAAATTATTACAAATATATCAGCAGCTGCGTGTAAGCATCCCACAAAAAAACTAATGCTCAGGGGGTTCGGGGGAGGCGCTTCGTCCCCCGACGGGGGGTTTGGGGGGTAGAACCCCCCAAGAGTCTGGGTTGGAAACAAACAACCTAGAAAGCACAGTTTTTCAACAGAAGTTATCAGAGAATCCCAACTTAGTAGATTTTAAATTATGAGATGCACTCTTAGGTGTTGGGTGTTAGAGACGATTTCCTTACCTCCTAACCCCTATTCCCTAAACCTAGATAACGACATCCTAGGCGTGAACTGCTAATAATTGATCCGCTTGTTTAGCGGTTTCAAAGAAGAAACGCACGTTATCTTCAGGAGTTCCCACCAAAACACCATGACCTAAATTAAGAATATGACCTTGATTACCTGCTTTACGAATAGTATCAATAATCCGCTCGCGAATAAAAGACTGGGAACCGAATAAAACCCCCGGATCGATATTACCTTGAACCATCATCGATTTACCTAAACGCTGTCTCGCTTCAGCCAGATCCACGGTCCAATCGACGCTAATAATATCAACCCCCGATTTAGCCATTCTTTCCAAAACGCCGGCGCTGCCACTAATGTAGAGAATTAACGGTGTATCGGGATGGGTTTCTTTCACCAAACGAACTACTTTTTGTTGATAGGGTAAGGCAAAAACATCGTAATCTTGGGGAGTTAATTGACCCGCCCAAGAATCGAACATTTGTACCACTTGCGCCCCACAATCAATTTGATAACGGACATAAGTGGCAATCATATCCGCTAATTTATCTAAAAATTGGTGTAGTACCGAAGGTTCCGAAAAAGCCATCCCTTTAATCACAGAATAACTTTTAGAACCTTTCCCTTCCACTGCATAGGCTGCTAAAGTCCAAGGCGCTCCGACAAAACCGAGGACAGTGGATTTGTTTCCCACCTCTTGACGTAGGGTTTTTAAAATCGTTTTGATAAAAGGTAAAGACTGATCGGGATCGAGGGGATTAAGTTGGTCCACCTGCGCTTGAGTACGAATGGGAGAATCGATAATCGGCCCCTTACTTTCGATAATATCAAAGGGAATACCGATTCCCGCTAGGGGAGTGAGAATATCGGAGAACATGATCACCCCATCCGGTTGAAAAGCACGCCAAGGTTGCAGGGAGATTTCGATCGCTAGATCTGCATTTTCCGATCTTTCCCGAAAACTGGGGTATTTATCCCGCAATTCTCGATAAATCTGCATATAACGTCCTGCTTGTCTCATCATCCACACGGGAGGACGGGGTAAGATTTCTCCTTTGGCAGCGCGTAATAAATAAGGTATTTCAGGGGAGTCAGTCATATCACGATGATTATTCTATTGCCTTTTCTACGGTATCATCCCCCGTACAGCTAATTTTTCGAGTTTTTCCTTAAGAATTGTTAACGAAAGTTATCCCCCCACCCTGGGATGAACTCGACGCAATCGTAAAGCATTCATCACCACGGAAAGGGAACTTAAAGCCATGGCAGCACCGGCAATAATCGGATTGAGCAGAAAAGGATAGAGGACTCCGGCAGCGATGGGAATGGCAATCAGGTTATAAATAAAAGCAAAAAAGAGATTTTCCTTGATATTTCCCATTGTTGCCCGACTTAACTCAATAGCAGTCACAATTCCCTGTAAATCTCCTGAAATTAAGGTTATATCACTAGCGGCAATCGCTACATCGGTCCCCGTGCCAATGGCAATACCTAAGTCCGCTTGCGCCAATGCGATCGCATCATTGATGCCATCTCCAACCATGGCGACAATTTTCCCTTTTTTCTGCAAATATTCGATTTTTTCGGCTTTTTGTTGGGGACGGAGTGCGGCAAAAAAGCGCCGGATACCCAACTCGCTGGCGATCGCTTCTGCGGTTTCGAGGTTGTCCCCCGTCATCATCATCACCTCTAAGCCCATTTTTTTGAGCTTGGCGACCACTGAAGAAGAAAAAGGTTTTAAAACGTCGGAAATGGCGAGCAACCCCTCTAAATGCCCGTTAACCGCTATCCAAACCACGGTTTTTTTCTGCCATTCCCAATCGTGGGCGACTTTTTTAAGAACTTTTGTTTCAATCCCTTGACTTTCTAACCATTGTTGTGTAGCGATTTGCACTAAATCCGACCCGACTTTTCCCTGCACCCCTGACCCAGTTATTGAGTCAAATTCGGTTACTTCTAAGGTTTTAATGGCGTTTAACTGCCCATATTTAACTATTGCTTCTCCTAGCGGGTGTTCAGAATGATTCTCCACCGACACGACTAACTGCAGCAGCGATAATTCCCGTCCATCCCCCACCCCTTCGCGAGTCAAGAAGTCCGTCACCGTTGGTTTGCCTTGGGTGAGAGTTCCGGTTTTATCTAGAACAATAGTAGTAATGCCATGGGCTAATTCTAAACTTTCGGCATTTTTAATTAAAATTCCCTGTTTTGCTCCCTGTCCTGTTCCCACCATAATCGAGGTGGGTGTAGCTAATCCTAGGGCGCAGGGACAAGCGATAATTAAGACTTCCACCATTGTAATCAAAGCGAGGGTGAGATTACCCGTGCGGAGAATCCAAAACAAGAAAGTTATTACCGCAATAATCATCACCACCGGCACAAAATAAGCGGTCACTCGATCGGCTAATCTTTGTATAGGTGCTTTTGATGCTTGCGCGGTTTGCACTAATCGGACAATCTGAGCTAAAACCGTATCTTTTCCCACTCGTAACGCTTGCATTTGTAGGCTACCGGTTTTATTAATTGTCGCTCCGATTACCTGTTGATTGACGGTTTTTCGCACGGGTAAACTTTCTCCCGTCACCATCGATTCATCAATGCTAGAACTGCCTTGGATAATTATGCCATCGACGGGAATTTTTTCCCCCGGACGCACTAAAATTATATCTCCTACTTTCACATCTTCTATCGGTAGATCTAGCGTCTGTTCTTCCCTAATCACCCTAGCAGTTTTTGCCTGTAATCCCATTAATTGTTTAATAGCGGCGGCCGTTTCTTTTCTGGCACGTTTTTCGAGGAAACGACCGAGTAAAATCAGAGTAATGACGATAGCTGATGCTTCGTAATAGACATGGGAATCAAACCCCTGTTTTTCGATAAAATCGCTCCCGAAGGTTGAAAACAAGGAATAAAAATAGGCGGCACTGGTTCCCAAAACTACTAAAGTGTCCATGGTGGCAGTGCGATTTTTAAAGGCTTTCCAAGCATTTTTATAAAAACTTTGACCGCACCAAAATTGGACGGGAGTAGCGAGAATTAATTGTAATAAGGGAGCGTGTAACCAGTGGGGAATAAAAGATAGAGATAAACCCGTCATCATCGGCAAAGAACCGATAAAAAGTATAGTACTAATAACAATAGCGATCGATAGTTTGGTGAGAAGTTCTTTTTCTGGCCTGGATTCGAGATTAATTTCCGTTATCGGTGTAGCTTGGAAACCGGCATCCCTAACTTTTGCTTGAATAGTGTTAAGATCGGTACGCTTGGGATCATAGTCCACATCCACCTGTTCCATGCCAAAATTAACTTGACATCGAATCACTCCGGGGATAGATTTAATTATCCGTTCGATCGAATCAGCACAACCAGCGCAACTCATCCCGGCGAGTTTGAGAGTTTGATGGGTCATAATTTTAATAGCAGCGGAAGTCAGCAACAAAATCCCCTGCAGCAGAGTTATATCTTTAGAATAAAATATTACCCCAGCTGCAGGGTCAAGAATCCTTTGTTAATTTTCCTGAATAGATATGAAGAAATGTCAAAAAGAGTGCTTGTATTTTCCTAACACACCCTTAATTTTTATGGACAAACCCTAATTAGGGTCTGCTGAAAAAGTTTTTCGGTGGGGGTTGGGGGTTGGGGGTTGGGGTGTGGGGTGTGGGGTTTTACCCATTTTCAGGTGGTCAAACTTTTTGAGGGAAAAAAAGTCTAAAAACCTTGTTGGATAAGGTTTTTAGATTTATTCAGCAAACCCTAATTAACCCCACTCTGTTGTGTATCTTGACCCTGCACAGCGTCGGCAGCGGAAACACCATCACCCTGAAAACCAAAATACCATAAAGCAGCGGCAGCTTCAGCGCGAGTTACTGGTCTTTTTGGCTGAAATAGGGTAGTAAAACCAAAAACTCGCCGAATATTAGCTTGTTCAGCATTTTGAAAATCGGCATAAAGAGCGCGCACCAGCTGCGGGTTAATTTTATTAGTATCCTGAAAACCCCAAGTATTTTTAATCGTATCAAGATTGGCGCTCGGTAAAGCTTTTCTGATATCTAATGGCACTTTCCACGCGATTAAATCTTCCCGAGTTAAAGGAGCATTGGGACGGAATAAAAGGGTGCTACTATCTCCCGTTAAAGGAGAGGGAATTAACCCCGCTTCCGCTAATCCTTGAATATAAATATAATCGGAATCGTTATTTTTCACATCACTAAAAGCGGGGGAACTATTGGGAGTAGCTAAACGGATTTGTTTACCCGCTACATTAGCATAAATGGCATTATTAGCCTGTAACAACCAGCGGGCAAATTCTCGGCGCGTTATTGTATCATTAGGGTTAAACTGATTGTTATTGCCTGTTAATACTCCTAATCTAGCTAAGTCTTGAATGTGGCTCTTTAAGGGATTAGGTAAGGATTCGAGATCGTTAAAACTGGTGGGATTAAGATTGGGTAAGGGGGAGGGACTAGGGGAGGGACTAGGGGAGGGACTAGGGGACACAATTGGGGTTCCTATTGGACGATAATCGAGGCTATATTCGGTATTGGGAGAAGTGGCAGTTATGGTGATAGTTAATTCTAAATTATCTCGACGGGCCGTTAGGGTACTATTGACTCCTTCCCCAGAAAAGGGAGTGATAATTTCCCAATTATTATTAACTAATTCCTGTTGATAAAAAGCCTCGATCGCATTGCTGGGATCGTTGGATTGCCAACGGGTTTGTCCACCAGTATTATCAGGATTTGTCTGCACGGATAATAATTCTGATTGACTATATCGAGGAATTTCTGCGGGAAAATTTGCGGGTAATTGCTTGTTATTAGGAGAGTTTTCCGGTATGGGATTTGTTTGTAGATTAGGATCAGCAGCCAGACGATTTTCTAGGTCAGGATTGCCACTACAGGCTGCTAAAATGCCCAGCAGGGTGATAATTGTACTGTAGCGAATAAACTTACTCACGGTCTTTACCAATATTGTTTCCTTAGCTTTATCCTAGCTTATTTATTCGGGGTTTTGACTAGGGAAAATTTTGTGCCACCATTGACGTAATTTACCCAGTAGAAATCCTCCTAACCCTTTTGTGTATTTTTCAAATTTGTAGTAAAATAAAATGTCGATTATATCCTGTGTGGCAAGATACTTGAGATAGGATACTCCTTGATCGATACGCGCATCACTATATTCTAAATAAACTTTGCGACTGAGGCGATCGGATAAATTCCATTTTGGTTGAAAATATTCTTGCATCCGCTGTTGATAAGGGGTAAAACTACTCGATTTTCCCTGTAAATATTCTTCCATGTATTGACAAGCAATTTCGGCTCCTTTCATAGCGTGTCTAATTCCCTCCCCTCCTAAAGCATTGATAGTTGAAACTGCATCACCTATGGCGATAATATTTGGTTTTTTATAGTAAATATCTTGCAGTCCAGAGGAATATTCCACGATGGAACCGTGTTGCTCTACTAGCTCGTAATTATCTAACTTTATGTAGTCTTTGAGTATCTGGATAATATAACTTTTTAAAGACTTAACTTCAGAAATATAAGGATGTTCTCCCTCTAACCAAGCGGCTCCTATTTTTAATTGCTGATTATCCATAGGAAAAATCCAAGCATAACCTTTAGGACTCCATTTATGACCGAGAAAAAATACTAAATTATCTTGATATTTTTGATAAAATTGTTCTGGTACTGTAATTAAATATTCAATGCCCACTGCTTTTAAAAAATCAGGTTTTTCTCGTCTATGTTTATAGATAACTGCTCTAGCGTATCCCGTGGCATCAACCAATAAACGAGTAGTAACTGTCTCGATTTCCTCTCCTTTTGATTTCAAGAAAACAGTTAGCTTATCCTCCATCTGTTGATATTTCAGATAACGACAACCTAAACGAACTTCTCCCCCCCAACGCAGCACTTCTGTGGCTAAAAACTCTCGCAATTTGGCAAAATCAAAAACTACCCCTAAAGGTTGCGGTGATGACCAAAAATGATGTATGCTAGTGGAGATAATTTCGATATTTTTCCAAAACCTAGCCACTACGGTTTCGGGGAGATTGAATTGTTCTAAAATTTCTAGGGGAGAAGCGGCACTAGAAAAGTTATTATCTTGCCAACTAGAATGTTGTTCCACCAAAAGAACACGATAACCTTTTTCACTTAATAATCTACCACAGTGACCTCCCGCCGGTCCCCCCCCAATAATTACGACATCATAATCCATGATTTACGCCCTCGCCTAATCTTGCTAACTTGCTTTCATTTTACCCTAAATCGCCCTCTGTTAAACACCAAACTTATGAAACTGTTGTGCATCTAAATTTGATACTCTTTTTGACCTGTTCCCTATTCCCTCATCGAAAGCCGACTAGCTTATGACATTTTTATTATTCTTAGTTACTTTCCTATCGCTAATAATTTGGTTATATTTAATCTTAGCCAGGGGACAATTTTGGCTATCTAACCAAAAAATTAATCCTGTCACTTCTCCTTTAACAAATTATCCAAAAGTCTCAGCAATTATCCCCGCACGAAACGAAGCCGACGTTTTACCTATCAGTTTAACTTCCCTCTTTAACCAAGATTATCAAGGAGAATTTTCGATTATTTTAATTGACGATCAAAGTAGTGATGGTACGGGAAAAGTTGCTCAAAAAATTGCTGATCAATCTCATAAATCTGGCCAGATAACTATTATTTCTGGACAACCTTTAGAGATAGGATGGACGGGCAAATTATGGGCAATGAAACAGGGAATAACAGAGGCTACCGAGAAATTCGCTCCCGATTATTTTCTGTTTACCGATGCCGATATTGCCCACGCGCCGGATAATTTAACCCAATTAGTCACTAAAGCAGTACAAGAAAAACAAGCTTTAGTTTCCCTGATGGTGCTGCTAAACTGTGACAGTTTTTGGGAAAAATTCCTCATTCCTGCTTTTGTTTTTTTCTTCGAGAAACTCTATCCTTTTCCCCTAGTTAATAACCCTAATTCCCCGATAGCAGCCGCCGCTGGGGGCTGCATTTTAATTCGCCGAGATATCCTAGAAAAAATTGGCGGTATTGAGATTCTTAAACAAGCTTTAATTGATGATTGTTCCTTGGCGATCGCGGTTAAAAAATATCTACAAAATCACCCCGAAAATCCTGAGAAATCCATCTGGTTAGGATTAACAGAAAGCACCTATAGTCTCCGTCCCTATCCCGATTTAGCCAGCATTTGGAATATGGTAGCCCGCACCGCCTTTACACAACTTAATTACTCAACACTTTGGTTAATCGGGACAATTTTCGGGATGTTTTTAACCTATTTAGCCGCCCCCTTGGGCTTAATCTGGGGATTGGCATTAAAACAAACATCAATTATGATAATTAGCACCATCACCTTATTACTAATTGCCCTCTCCTATAGCCCGACTTTAAGACTATATAAATTATCGCCCCTGCGGGCTTTAACTTTACCCCTAATTGCCCTCTTTTATAGTGTAATGACCATCGATTCTGCCCTGCGTTATTGGCGCGGTCAAGGGGGAGGTTGGAAAGGGCGAGTTTATCCTAATTAGGGATTGCTGAATAATGGTAAAACCCTTTTAAAATAGGGTTATAGATAAGAACTCTTGCAAATTAATTATACCGCACAGAAAACGGGTTTCTCCGAGAAACCCGTTTTCTGCTCATGCAATAGGTGTGGTGCGTTACTTGCAACAAGGAAATAATTCCTAATTTAAGGAAGTCCAAGACAGTAGAACGCCCCCCAGTAACGATAATCCTGAAAAGGCACTGCGTCGGGAGCAAAATTGTCAAGCCACTTGATCAATTCGCTGATTTTTTGATAATTGGCCCCAGCAGCATCGGTGTTGGGGTCTTGGGCGCGGCGCAGTTGTTGCCAAGTCTGGAAAGCCTGCTGATAATCGACTGTCAAACGGTTCCGCCAGTCTTTTTGGCAAGTCTCCCGCAACGCTTGGCGAGCCTGATGTAGAGCCGTTAAGCGTTCCTCTCCGGCCCGCCGTGCGCGATGGTACTCCCGCGAAAACAGCGTTGTGGCTAGGTCAGCCACGGCCCAATGACTACTGATCACACTTCGAGCGCCCCCCAGCAGAAAGCCTGTACCTAAACTGAGGGGTTCGTCCAGTAATTCCCGTCGCAGGTTTCCCTCCTCATCTCGGAAACCGGCAAAACTGAGACCAGTTTCACAACAGGAGAGAAACACTTCCGACAATTCGGGAAAGCGCCACGAGGGACTAATTAAATCCCGCAAAGTGACTTTTTGCTCCCCGTCTAGGACGAGGTGGGAGTTGAGAGGATCATCGGGGCGACTGGTGGCGTGGTGGCTGGAGAGTAGAGCCTGCACTTGTTTGAGCAGTTGCAGATAAGAGTCGGGGGTGACAGTGCGCCCCTGTAGCCGCCGTTGGCGAGGCACATTCCAGGTTTGGGCGACCCACTCACACTCTAGGGGAGTATAGGGCAAATCCTCTGTGGTGTTTTCCACAATCCCCAGGGTGTCGGGAGTCGGTTGCGATCGCTCTTGGCATAGTCCGAGAATTTTGGTACTGGGGACAAACTGAAGGCGAAAGCGATCGCCTAGTAGTTGTCCTTCGGCGGTGGGTAGAAGGTCGAAGGGAATTTGGTGCAGAAAGAGGTGGGGAATCAGAATTAACTCAGTGATGCCCTGGAGGTGCTGTTGGATGAGGGTATCGAATTGCAGGCGGGTTGCCAATTCTTGCAGACGAGCGGCCATAGCTTGGTGCCACTCATCCCGACGCTGCTGGCGGGATTGGGCGGTCTCTGCTTGATTAATCGCAATGTAGGGGATAGTCCAGTTTTCGACCAGCCAGTTTTGCAGGTCGTTGGCGGACTCCGGGGGATTGGGAATAGTGTGGCAGTTGACCCCTTCCCCGCCATCCCGGGAGGGGCGACGCAGGACAAAGATGTGGGTATGGGTGGCGGTGGTGTAGAAGCTGAGGAGGGCAGTCTGGGGAGAGGGGAGCAGCGCCATTAACTCATCAAGGCGAGGTTGGGGTTGGGGTTGCTGGAGTTGGGCGGTAATGGCATCAAAGCGGTAGAGAGCTTCCCAGGCTTGACGTTCAGCGGCTTCGGCGGCGAGGAGTTGTTCAGAGGCAAAGCTAGCGCGGGTGTTGCGGCTTAGTGCAGGGGTCAAGGATGGTTTATCGTCTTTGGACAGTTCAGGACGGTCTTGAGCGAGTTGGGATTTGCTGCGGCGGCTGTCCTGAAGTTGCTGATACCAGGCTTGTATTTCTGGGGGGATGCGCCCATCGGCGTAGAGGTCGCTGATGGCGATTAGGTCGGCAAGGCGTTTGGAGCGGGAACGTTCGACGGTTCGCAGCGCCAGGGAGAGGTCGCCCTGGTTAACGGCCGCTTGGATTAGGTTTTCATAAACGCCGATAGACTTGCGGACAATTTCTTGGCGCAGGGCTTCGCTGGTAGCCCAGGCGCGGCTTTGTTCAACGGCTTCCACGGCAACCCTGTAGCCTTCTAAGGCAATGTCCCACCAGCCCTGCTTAAAGCCCAAGTTGCCGAGGTTCCGTCCAGTTCTGAGGGTGTTAGCCGGTAAGAGAGTGGGGTTGAGAAAGGAAAGTGCCTCTCGATAAAAGGCGATCGCCCGTTCTAGGTTGGCTACCGGCTCTTGACCCAATTCGGCTTGGGTCCAGTAGGCATTGCCCAGATTATTCAGGGTTCCGGCTAATTCCCTTTCTAATCCCGGTTGGCGGCGGATGGTGGCGGCTTCGGTGTAGGCAGCGATCGCCCGTTCTAGGTTGGCTACCGGCTCTTGACCCAATTCGGCTTGGGTCCAGTAGGCTGCGCCCAGATTATTGAGGGTTGCGGCTAATTCCCTTTCTAATCCGGGTTGGCGGCGGATGGTGGCGGCTTCGGTGTGGTTGGCGATCGCCCGTTCTAGGTTGGCTACCGGCTCTTGACCCA